>NZ_JACJEC010000015.1:0-92239 GCF_014163875.1 Pseudoalteromonas sp. SR43-3
ATGAGTATGTTCGTTAATCATAATGTGCCCTCAAACAAGATTTGAAGATCTGATCATGACATTGAGATTTAGTTCAAAAAAATCCCCGCTAATTTCTTAGCAGGGATTTGTGTATAAGAGACAGCTAACAAGCGGCATTTTTTATTTTAATAAACTTACCCGCGAGGAATAAAACCAAGCGCATCGTATACCGATTTCAATGTTTTCTCAGCACGTACACTTGCTTTTTCAGCACCTGACTTCATTATGCCATCAAGTAGGTTTTGATCTTCTCTGATCTCTTTAAAGCGTGCTTGAATTGGCTCAATCATATTTACAACTGCATCTGCTGTATCTTTCTTTAAATGGCCATACATTTTATCTTCATACTCAGGAACTAGGTCTTCAATTGAGCGCTTAGTTGCAACACTCAATAAAGTAAGCAAGTTTGATACGCCAGGCTTTTCTGTGCGATCAAAATAAATACGTGCTTGTTCATCTGAATCAGTTACTGCTTTTTTAAGCTTTTTCACAATTTGCTTAGGCTCATCTAATAACATGATGTAACCATTTGGGTTTTCGTCAGACTTAGACATTTTTTTAAGTGGATCTTGCAAGCTCATTACGCGTGCACCAAACTCAGGGATGTACGGCTCTGGTAATTTAAATACGTCGCCATATAAATTATTAAAGCGTGTGGCTATATCGCGAGTCAGCTCTAAGTGTTGCTTTTGATCATCCCCTACTGGTACTTGATCAGCTTGGTATAATAAAATATCTGCAGCTTGCAATACCGGATATGAAAATAAGCCCACGTTTACGTTATTTGCGTGCTTAGATGACTTGTCTTTAAACTGAGTCATTCGATTAAGCTCACCCATTTGCGCGTAACAATTTAATACCCACGCTAATTGTGCATGCTCAGGTACTTGCGATTGTACAAATAACGCAGATTTTTCAGGATCAATGCCACATGCCGCATAAAGAGCAATACCATCTAACACTCGAGAGCGCAGTAATTCAGGCTCTTGGCGAACCGTAATAGCGTGTAAGTCTACTAACATAAAGAAACTTTCGTGGTCTTCCTGTAACTTTAGCCACTGGTTAATAGCGCCAACATAGTTGCCTATTGTCATACCACCGGTTGGCTGAATGCCGCTTAAAACTACTGGTTTACTCATGATTTTCCTTTATTTTGCTTAATGAATAATATTTAACGCTGCGTTAGAACAGGTATTATATCTAAGAAGTTATCGCATAGGTACTGCGGATTATAATCCTCAAGATTTTCACCTTGGTTATAGCCATAACTAAGTGCAATTACGTCTATATTAGCGGCTTTAGCTGCAAGTATATCGCTTTTAGAATCACCTATCATTATTGCTTTATTAGGCTCCGCATTTAGTTTTTTGCAGGCAAATAGCAATGGTTCTGGCGATGGTTTTTTTGCCATGTCGTCACCGCATACAACCACATCAAAATGACTCGTTAGTGCCAATTTTTCGAGTAGTTTCTCTGTAAAAATTCGAGACTTATTAGTGATTAATGCTTTAGGCATACCGCGAAGTGCTGCAAGCCCTGTTTCTACATGTTGGTACAAAACACTATACTCACCAACTTGCTGTTCATAATACTTATAGAACTGTAATATTGCTTTGCCACTAAGTGACTCATCTAAATTTTCACTCACTTGCATATCGCCACTCAAAGCGCGTTTTACAAGGACTTCAACCCCATTACCAATCCAACTTTCAACCAAGCGTTGACTAACAATAGGAAAAGCAAAATCGCTCAAGGTTAAATTAATAGCGATATACAAGTCGTAAACGCTATCAACCAAAGTACCATCTAAATCAAATAAGGCGACATCGTACTTCATTACTTAACACTTCCAAGCTGCTCACGCATTTGATCAATCACTACTTTGTAATCAGGTTGATTAAAAATAGCTGAGCCTGCAACAAACATATCAGCACCCGCTCGAGCCGCTGCTGCAATATTATCGACTTTAATACCACCATCAACCTCTAAGCGAATATCTCGGCCTGATTCAATAATACGCTGTTTTGCTTGGCGTAATTTTTCAATCGTATGAGGGATAAAGCTTTGCCCGCCAAACCCAGGATTTACCGACATTAGTAAAATAGTATCTAGCTTATCAATAACATGGTCTAAATAACTTAGGCTTGTTGCTGGGTTAAACACTAAGCCTGCTTTACAGCCGTGATCTTTAATTAACTGTATTGTACGATCGACGTGCTCACTGGCTTCAGGATGAAAAGTAATAATAGAAGCACCAGCCTCAGCAAATAAAGGTATTATGCTATCTACAGGCTTAACCATTAAATGTACGTCGATTGGTGCTGTAATACCGTAATCTCTTAGTGCTTTACACACCATAGGACCAATTGTGAGATTAGGTACATAGTGATTATCCATTACATCAAAGTGAACCACATCAGCACCCGCTTCGAGAACTTTATCAACATCTTCGCCTAGCTTTGCAAAATCAGCAGACAAAATAGAAGGGGCTATTAAATATTTTTGCTCTGGGTTAAACATGATTAACTCCATCAATAAATAGTGTATTGCGTTAATGTAACTTAATTGAAGATGTTACCCAAGTAATATGGTGTAATAGCCCCCATTTTAGGTAACTTTAAGTTTGATATTTAACCAATATTTGCTATGATTAAAAAAGTAACAAATTATTGGATTTCATCATGCGTGCTTTTAAAATTGGGATATTAATTGCGTCGGCATTACTGCTTATCGGGGCGTTTAGCTTTGGTTCAAGCTCTGAGCAAGAATTAAGCTCAGTGAGTAATTGTCATAATACACAAGTGGTAAGTGCTCAAAACACTTTAACTGCGTGTATTAAAGCTGAAGAAGAGTCATCATGGTTTTCGTGGTTAACTGGCGATAGCCGTAGTGCTCAGTTTCATTACCTTGATTTACTGGAACTACTTACTAGTTCTGAAGATTCTAAAAACGCTCCTTCTTTAAAACCTTTATTTTAAATAATGCTACAATTTTTTAGCGCGTTGCAAAGTGTGCTAGCTGCATTTTTTGGTGTTCAGTCTGAAAATAAACGCCAAGTCGATTTTAAACAACACTCCCCTTTATCCATCATTTTAATTGCGATTGTACTATTTGTTGCTTTTGTTATCGCAATTTACGCAGTGGTTGCTTGGGTGCTAAATACATAGCCATCAACTCGTCAACTTTATTTCTAGAGCCACCTTTGGGGCTAATAGTGCGCTTTACTTGAATTTGTTCAAGCGATGCTTGGCTATAAATTTTACGCGTCCACACGGTATCGTGGTTTGAAATAAGCACAGGCGTGTTATTTTCAAATGCGGCTTGTTCTGCCAAATTAGCTAAGTTAGCCTGATCATCTAAATTAAAACCCCCTTTAGCGTATGACGTAAAAGAAGCGGTTTTACTTAATGGCACATAAGGTGGGTCGCAATAAATAACAGCATTGTTAGGCACTAACTTAAAAACGTCATCGTAATCTAAACAAGTGAACGTTGCTTTTTGTGCTTTTTCAGCAAAAAAATACATTTCTTTTTCAGGAAAGTAAGGCTTTTTATACTTACCAAAAGGCACATTAAAAATGCCTTTTAAATTATACCTACACAGTCCGTTGTAACCATGGCGGTTCATGTATAAAAACAAGATTGAACGTTCGTATACATCACGGCTTTGATTAAACTGCACACGATATTCGTAATACGCATCTGCGTGATTATTCAAATCAACAAATAGCTTTTTAGCGTCACTAATAAGCTCATCTGGAGAGCTTTTAAGCTCTTTATATAAGTTAATTAAGTCTGCATTGATATCGTTGAGGATATAGTGCTTAAAGTCACTATTTAAAAACACAGAGCCTGCACCAACAAAAGGTTCAACCAAAGTATCAGCATGCTTGCTAGCTTGGTTTAATCGCGCATTAATGTTTTCAACTAGGCTGTATTTTCCGCCGGCCCATTTAAGGAAGGCTCTACTTTTTTGCTGCATTGGCTCTTTACTTCAATCTGGTGTTGCGCGATTTTACACTAAAGCAGTGTGTTTTACTGATCAACGACTGCTATTTCTTGCTTTATTTTACTAATTTTTTTATAGAAAGGTTTATTTTTTCTAACCCCAGGGGGTAAAGTATCCATTGCTGATTTTGCCTCGTTTATACTCTCAAAGCTGCCAAATGTAACAACCCACCATATTTGATTATTTCGCTTCGTTTGGTAAGTGTGTGCTTGCTGCTGTAGATTGAATTGAGCAATGAAATTATCGCGAACTTCCTGCTGAGTTACCGCTAATAATTGAATAACACTATTTGTATCTGCTTGCTGCATGTACCAAATATTATCTTGGCTGATCTGAGTTTGCTCTGCTGTATTTACTTTCTCTACTTTTAGAGCTTTAGATACAACGTCACCTGCTTCACTGCTTTTGTTTTTAACGCTATTATCAATAGCATTATCTAATACCTTAACGGTATTTGCAGGTTCGGTAAGACTTTGCATGATAGCAGGCACATCATTAATGTGTACGCTCTCAGGCTCAATATCTGGCTCAACTCCTTCAGGGTCATTTAAGGTAACTACTGAGTCATTTTGCTTTATAACCGGCTCACTTACTTCCTCTACAGATATTGCTGTATTTAGGACTTGTGTTTCTTCCTGCTGATAATATTGTTGCCACCACTGCGTCATATCAGACTTATAAAGCAGACCAATAATTAAAAGCATAATTAACAACATCAAAATCAATAAGTGCAATCGCCAAGATACTTTATCTTTAACGATAATATCGGCTATGTGCTCACTAGGTTGCCAAGCAAGCAATAAACTGGGGTTACCATGAGCCTCGGCTAAAAAAGTACTAAAGACAGGGTCTTCATCATAAGGTAAATCAGTAAAGTACCACTGCAATAACATCTTGCTTTCTCGAAGCGTCAGTGGCTCCAAGTAAATTTCGACAGCATCATTTAAAGCAAGTTTAGACTGTGATGCAATTATGATATACAACGTATTAGGGCTATTTTTAGAAAGCAGCTCAAGCTCAATTAGTATCTCTTCAGATAATTGCCTACCGCCATCAAGCACCCATAAACAAGGTCCGCACTGCTGTTGCTCAAGCAGCTGGTAATAGTTTTCAGGTAAACTTAAATTATGATCAACTAAAGGGGAATTAAAGCTTTGCTCTAATAAATCGCTCATTAGCTGAGCGTCAGTCATTTGTGCACTTACTTGCACAAACGCTTTATTAAAGTCATTGTATTTATCTGTAATGAAAGTTTCGAGCATATAACTTTTACCTAGCCCCGATGTGCCAAGTAAAACTATTAAATTTTGTCCGTACTCAAATTGCAGTGCGATTCTATCCACCAAAGCCGCACGGCTTGGTAAAATTTGTGACTGCATTTACTGCTCGATTAAGTCTCTAACTTGGTCATCAGAGACATCATCAACTAATGCACACTGGCCAAATTGGGTAGGTAGAATAAAGCGTATAGTGCCTCTTTTATTCTTTTTGTCTTTACGCATATGCGTTAGGAACTGCTCGCTAGTCATTTGCTTCGGAATTTCTGTTGGTAAATTATATAGCTCAAGCAACTTAATAATTCGATCAACTTCACTTGCGCTTAAATCTTGGCGTGTCTTGGCAAGTTTAGCTGCTAATACCATGCCTGTTGCAACAGCTTCGCCATGTAACCAAACGCCGTAGCCCATTTCTGCCTCAATTGCATGGGCAAATGTATGACCTAAGTTTAATAAAGCACGTAAACCATGCTCTTTTTCATCTTGCGCAACTATAAGTGCTTTTATTTCACAACATCTAAAAATAATATGCTGTAAGCATGTTTCATCTAGTTGCTGCAAATTAGCTACGTTTCGCTCTAAGTATGCAAATAATTCGGTATCGTAAATCAGACCATACTTAATTACTTCAGCCATACCTGCTGCAAACTCTCTTGCTGGTAGGGTGTGTAATGTTTGTGTATCAATAAAAACCGCTTGAGGCTGATAAAATGCCCCTATCATATTTTTACCTAAAGGATGATTTACTGCCGTTTTACCACCTACCGATGAGTCAACCTGTGAAAGCACTGTCGTTGGTATTTGAATAAACGGTACGCCGCGCTGATAACACGCCGCTACAAAACCAGTTAGATCACCTATAACACCGCCACCTAACGCAATTAAGCACGTATCTCGGCCACAGTTATTTTGGAGTAAAAATGCTGATATTTTTTCAAACCATTCAAGTGATTTATATTGTTCACCGTCAGGAATAATAAAAGATAGCGGATTTTGATCTGCTAATGAGTCAAGTAACCCTTGTAAATATAAAGGCGCTATTGTGTCATTAGTAATGATGATAGGCCGACAATCACCAATGTGGTGAACCAGGCGGCCATTATCTTGAAGTGCAGATTGCCCAATATAAATAGGATAACTTCGCTCGTCCAAATTAACTGTTAATTTAAGCATGCTTAGTTATTTCCTTATTATTGGTTTTTAAAAATCTAATTTCTCGATGATTTGGTTAGCAACAACTTTAGCGCTTTGCTCATCGGTACGTACAACAAAATCGGCAACTTCTTTGTATAGGGGCTCGCGTTCTTCAGCTAAGCGCTCTAGTACGTTACGAGGTGCTTCTTCAGTTTGCAGTAATGGGCGACGCTTGTCGCGTTGCGTGCGTGCAACTTGCTTTTCTATAGGTGTCTCTAGGTATACAACGATACCTCGAGCCGAAAGCTTGTTTCGAACTTCTTTGCTCATTACTGAACCACCACCGGTAGCAAGTACAATACCTTGCATCTCGGTTAAATCGCCAATAACAGACTCTTCTCGAAGTCTAAAGCCTTCTTCACCTTCAAGATCGAATACCCATGCAATATCTGCACCTGTGCGGCGTTCGATTTCTTGATCAGAATCAACAAATTCAAGGTGTAATTGGTCAGCGATGTGACGACCAATCGTGCTTTTGCCAGCCCCCATGGGGCCAACTAGAAATATATTACGTTTCTCAGCCATATCTTTTAGTACAAACAAACTCTAAAATTTGAAATAAAACCCCGCCTAACGACCTGGCCCCAAAATTAAGGAGGGGATTATCTCAGTAATTGCAGGGGTATTTCAAGTCAATTAGAATAAAAAGCCATATAACGAGCAATTAATCTAAATAATCACCCGTTGGTTAACATAAAACCACTGTATTTTAATCAATTTGTATTTTCGGTGTCACGAAAATAAGTAATTCACGCTTTTCATTAAACTCACTTGTGGTTTTAAATAGTCTTCCTACGTAAGGAATGTCACCTAAAATTGGCACTTTACTCGTAGTATTAATGATTTGCTGTTGGAAAATACCACCGAGTACTACGGTTTGGCCATTCTCGACTAACACTTGTGTTTGAATTTCTTGAGTATCAATAGACACCGCTTCACCAGTACCTGTTTGTACAGTATCACCACGTGTATCTTGAGTAATAATTAAATCTAGAATTACTTTATTATCAGGTGTGATATGAGGTGTAACTTCTAAGCTCAGTACCGCTTTTTTAAAGCTTACGGTAGTAGCACCGCTTGAAGCTGACTCAGTATAAGGAATTTCAGTACCTTGCTCTATTCGGGCTTTTTGCTGATTAGCCGCTATTATACGTGGACTAGCAATAATCTCGCCTTTATTCTCTTCCTCAAGCGCACTTAGTTCTAAATCAATCAGCGTACCGTTAGCCAGTTTTGCTATGTGTAAGCCAATGCTAGCCGCAGGGTTAGTGATAGGTAAATTTACATTTAATCGGTCTGAAATACTTGGTGCATTTGAAGTAGATGTCGCATTATAAATACCCTCTGCGCCTTCAAGAGAGCCTGAAATACCAACACTACTGCCTTGGTCACTAAAGCCCCAACGTACGCCTAAGTCTTCGGTAACGTTATCGCGTACCGTTACCATTCGAGATTCTATTACAACCTGCTGCACTGGAATATCGAGCGTTTCAATCATGCGACGAATATTTTCTATACTCTTAACAGTATCTTTTACTAACAAAGTATTTGTACGTTGATCAACAGATACACTACCACGGGCAGTTATAATACTGTTTGTATCTGTTTTTAATAAGTCAGCAAAATTTTCGGCTTTAGCATAGTTTAATCGGATGTATTCACTATATAGAGGCTCTAAGTCTTCAACTTGCTGTTTAGCTTTTAAATCTTTGGCTTCACGTGCTGCAAGTTCTTCTGCAGGCGCTACCATTAATATAGAGCCATCCATGCGCTTATCTAGCCCTTTAATACGTAGTACTACGTCAAGCGCTTGATCCCACGGTACACCATCTAGGCGCAGCGTTATATTGCCCGTTACTGAATCACTGGTTACTAAGTTAAAGTCGTTGTAACCCGCGATAATTTGCAGTGCTGCACGCACAGAGATATCTTGAAAATTTAAGGTCATAGGGCGACCTTGATACTCAACCCCACCATCTAAGTACGCATTTTGCGTTTCATCTTTTTCTACTGTCAACGTTAAAATATTATCTATTTGCTGATACGTAAATGTGAACTGAGCATTAGGTTCGATAACAACACGACTTAAACCATCTTCTTTAAAAGTCTCGATATTACTGACAACAGTTCCAAAATCTAATACATCTAATTCATAAAGTAGATCGTCTAAAATATCGGTGTGATGAAAGTCAGCGTAAATTTTCCCGCCACTTTCATGGACTTCAATTGCAGCTTGAGTGTCTTGTAAAAATACAAGTACTTTTGCTTCACCCTTCTCACCACGTCTAAAATCAATTGACTGGATACGGTTAATGTAATTTCCACTTACATCACCTGAATCCATCACTACATCTTCATTTTCAGTTTCTGTAAGAGGGTTATCAGAGACACGTATCGATACTAAATTGTTATGAACTTCAGTCTCATAAATTTTTAATCTATCTAAGTTTACCGTTACCTTTAAACCACTGTTAGTTAAAACATTAGTAACACTGCTAATTCCAGCTTGATTAACTTCAACATCATTTAAACCAACCTCTAACTCTGCAGTATCAAAAAACATTTCGATTCGGGCTGGGCTATTAAACACTTGAACTTTTGGTTCAAAGGTTAACTCTTCATCAAAAACAAGCTGTAATTCAGTTTCGCCTTTAAGCAATGGATTATAACGAACATCATAAAGCAATGGCCCAGCTATGGCTGAGTTTACAGTGACTAAAGCAACAGCAGCCAGTAATGTCCGTGAAATACTATGAAGCCAAAGTACATCCTTATGCATCCTATTTTTACCTTTTTTATTATTAATTTGCGCCATCTGTTGCCGCCTCTAACATTTCTAATTTCGTCAGGCGCTCTTTCCAACAGCCAGACCCATCAGGGATTAATTCCACTAATTCTATATAGTCGTTGCTTACTCTTTTTACTTTGCCATCATAACTTCCAAGATAATTCCCTACCGTTACGCGGTGCAAAGTGTCATCTGTTGCTGTAATTAATGCCCATATTTGTCCACTAGAGCCAATTGTGCCTTTCATTGCTAAATTATCTAGCGGGTATTTCTCTAACGGTTCGCGGCGACGCTCTTGATCTGGGTGCAAACAGTTTTTTACTTGCGTTAGTTTATTTTGAATAATCTCAGGTTGAGGCGCTACAAACGGGCTGCGTAGCTGACCAGCACTGTACTCAAATATTTCAAACTTTGTCAGTTCAGGAATCGTCTCAACCTTTGGTGTGGTGCTTGCTTTTACCTGATCAATAAATTCTTTTTGCTCAGAAGTGTCATCATTACAACCAGCTAAAACAAATGCTATAGCTAAAGGTACTAAGCGAAGGAGTTTCATTTTTTAACCCCTTCTTCATAACGATATGTTTTTGCAACAACACTGAATGTTAACTGTTTATCGCCCGATGATAAAATAGAAAAGTCATGTAAGCTTACAATTCGGGGTAACTGTGCCACTTTACCTACAAACTCACCAAACTCATGGTAGCTACCTATTACTTCGATTTTAATAGGCAGCTCGGTATAAAATTCTTTTTCAACTTCTGGCAGCCAACCTATTTTTAAAAAAGTCAGACCACTCGTTGTCCCAACATATGATAAATCATCAAGTAAACCAGGAGTTTCGTTTGAAGTGGGTAGACGCTTTAATAGCTGTGAAAACTTATCTTCCATTTCAATCATTTGTTGTCGATAAACATCTATTCTACTAGCTACTGCGTACTTAGTACGATAAGTAGTGCGTAACTCGACCTCTTTCGCAACTGCACCATGGTAACTGTCAATTTCATCAGAAACTAATAGGCTATAACTAAAAAACAATACAAGGCCCGCAACAAATGTGCAGCAAATTGCTTTAACGACAATTGGCCAATCGCCAATATTATCGAGCTCTATTTCATTCCAATCAATTTCACTCAGTGCTTTAAAATCAAGGCTCATCGCTAACCTCACCAATTTTATCAAATGGTTTTACATAAAATTCCATATTAAAATCACTAAGTAAACGCGAAGATTGATCGCCTGCAACAATGCCCTGCATTGAAGGATTCTCTAGTAAATATGAGCTTTGTACTTGGCGGAGCATTGTTGATAGACGATTATTAGATTCACTACGTCCTAAAACATGTATTTGGCCGCCTTTGCGCTCCAGTTTTGTTAAATAAACACCACCTGGCACTATTTTGGCAACTTCATCCATTATTTGCGTACCCAAATTACGGCTGCTTTGCAATTCTTCAATGAGCCTCATACGCTGTTGTAAATTTTCCTTTCTTTTATCTAAGCTTCGTATTTCACTTATTTTTTTATCTAGCATGCTAATTTCTGAGCTTAAATAATTATTCTTTAAGTTTTGACCGTCTTTTAAAGCGCTATAAAAAGAGCTTAATAAATACATACTTGCAAAACAAAGTATAACGACACCAACAAGTATAGTTACAAATTTCTTTTTCGATTCTTCGCGTTGTGATTCACGCCAAGGCAGTAGATTTATATGTGGCATGTTGAAAAACTCCTTAATGCCAACCCTGTTGCAATTGCAAACTGCGTTTTGTGACGCTGCATTATATTACGATCTACCTTTGGGGAAATTTCCATATTTACAAAAGGCTCTGCAACAACTGAGTGGATACCGAGTTCTTCAATAAGCAATCGGTCGATACCTTTTATCATCGATGTACCGCCCGTTAATACAATATAATCTATTTGCTCTTTACCGCTGGTTGTTAAAAACATTTGCACAGCTCTGCGAACTTGTTGAAGTAACGAAGTTTGAAAAGGGGCTAATACTTCAAAGGTATAGTTTGGCGGTAAATCACCTGATGTTTTGCCTATTTCGGCTTCATCAAAGCCTTTATTATAATAAGCAACAATACTATTTGTATATTGATCGCCACCAAAAACTTGGTCACGGGTATAAATGGTTTCCCCAGCTTGCACAACACTCACAAGCATTAAAACTGCGCCAATATCGACCACAGCCACACACTTATTAAATGCATCGCTAGGTAATTGTTGATAGTAAACGTCCATAGCACGGCTCAATGCGTAGCTTTCTACATCTACTATTTTGGCTTCTAAATTTGCGGCTTCTAAAGCGCCCACCCGTGCTTCAACACTCTCAGTACGAGCAGCCGAAAGCAAAACATTCATTTTGCTAGGATCGGCCTCATTCGTCGAAAGCTTCTCAAAATCGAGGCTCACTTCATCAAGTGGGTAAGGGATTAAACTATCAGCTTCAATTTCAATTTGCGATTCAAGTTCAGCATCTGTTAACGATACATCCATGAAGATCACTTTTGTAATAACTGTTTGGCCAGAAACAGCCACTGCAGCAGATTTTAACGACTTCGGTAATTTTTTTCTTAATTTTGTAATAACGTTACCAATCGCTTCAATATCTTGGATTGTGCGCTCACTCATCGCACCTTTTGGCATCGGCTCAATTGCAAGTGCTTCTAGTCGAAATCCAGTTTCAATTTCACGTAAAAGCACCGCTTTAATAGAGTGCGATCCAATATCAATTCCTACCATCATCGGGGACGGTTTTTGAAATAGTTGACTTAGCATGTTTCAACTTGGCCTTTGTTTTAATAATAAACAAGTTATAATTTTTATCTGAAAAAATATTATTCATTTTTTAATCAATATATACTAGCAGTCAAAACTCGCAATTGGGAGTCCATTTAGGGAAATATAAGTGATTTTATTAAAACGAACTTTACAATTTTTTATCATTTGTGTGTTAATTGGTCTGATCACTTTGGTCAGTCTTTATTACTACGTTAAACCTGATATCCCCAGTGTGCAAGTTTTAAAAGACGTGCAATTACAAACTCCTATGCAAGTATTCACAAAAGATGGGCTTTTAATCAATCAATTTGGTGAAAAGCGTCGTATTCCAGTGACTATTGATGAAATTCCTCAAACACTCATTAATGCATTTTTAGCGACAGAAGATAATCGATTTTACGATCATATAGGCATAGATCCTATAGGTATTGTACGTTCGGCTATTGTTCTTATATCTACCGGCGAGAAAAAACAAGGCGCAAGTACTATTACTATGCAGCTTGCTCGTAATTTCTTTTTAACTCGCGAAAAAGCATATATTCGTAAAGTTAAAGAAATATTTATAGCGCTACATATTGAAGGTGTATTAACAAAAGACGAAATTTTAGAGCTTTACCTTAATAAAATAGAATTAGGTAATCGCGCTTTTGGTATTGGTGCTGCAGCACAAGTTTATTACGGTAAGGAGTTAAAAGATTTAACACTTGCACAAATGGCGATGATTGCAGGTTTACCGAAGGCCCCTTCAGCTTTAAACCCAATTCGTAACCCAACGCGTGCAAAAGCACGCCGAAATGTTGTTTTAGGGCGTTTATTAACTGAAAATTATATTACTCAAGAAGAATATAACGAAGCAACGAGCCAACCTATCACCGCTTATTTTCATGGTGCTGAAATAAATTTATACGCCCCGTATATTTCTGAAATGGTGCGCGCTGAAATGGTCTCGCGTTATGGAATAGATAAAGCTTACAACTCAGGTTTTAAAATTTTCACCTCGGTAGAGTCTAAAGTTCAAAAAGCAGCGCAAAACGCACTTGTAAATAACTTACATAATTACGATATGCGCCATGGTTTTAGAGGACCAACAGATGTTTTATGGGACCCTGAAACACAACCTGCTTTAACTGAGCAACAAATACTCAATAAATTACAAAGCGTAAATGAGTTGGGTACTTTGAAAGCAGCAGCCGTGCTTAGTGTTAATGATAAAACAGCGTCGGTATTACTTAAAAGTGGCGAGCGCACAACTCTTACTTGGGATAACTTAAAATGGGCGCGTAAATATATTACTCGTTACCGCCAAAGTTTTGCTCCAAAAGCAGCTACAGATATTTTAACGCCAGGAATGCAAATATGGGTGCGTAAAAATGAAGATGACAGCTACTTACTAAGCCAAATACCAGAAGCATCAAGTGCTATTGTGTCACTCGACCCACAAGATGGCAGAATTAAAGCTATTGTAGGTGGTTACAGCTTTGAGCAAAGTCAATATAACCGAGCGGTACAAGCAAAGCGTCAAGTAGGTTCTAATATAAAACCTTTTATATATTCAGCAGCACTTGAAAAAGGTTACACGCTTGCGTCTATATTAAACGATGCTCCTATAAACCAATGGGATAAAAGCCAAGGCGTAGCATGGCGTCCCAAAAACAGTCCTGCTGTATATAATGGTCCGATAAGAATTCGCCGTGCTTTAGCACAATCTAAAAACGTTATTTCGGTGCGCTTACTACGCGGCGTTGGATTACAACGTACAGCTGATCATTTATTAAAGTTTGGCTTTAAAGATTCAGACATTAATCGCAGTGAATCACTAGCACTGGGTAGTGCTTCCATTACTCCACTTGAACTTGCTCGTGGCATGAGCGCATTTGCCAATGGTGGCCACTTAATTGAACCTTACTTTATTTCAGAAATTCAAGATGCTTACGGTAATGTATTGTTCAAAGCAAACCCTGCCCTTTCCTGTGACCAAGAGTCTTTACCAACACATAATGAATTCTCACTTCATAATAGTAGTGATGAAGTGAAGCCAACAAAAAAATGTGCACCGAGAATTATTTCTAAGCAGAATGCTTTTTTAATTGCTGATGCAATGCACAGTGGTATTTGGGGCGGCGGTAGTTGGGCCCATAAAACGGGTTGGAGTGGTACAGGTTGGCGCGCACAAGCTTTAGAACGTCGTGATCTTTCGGGTAAAACAGGCACAACTAACGATTCTGTAGACACCTGGTTTAGTGGCTTTAACAGTAAAGTAATGACTTCTGTGTGGGTGGGCTTTGATAACCCAGGTAACGCTCTTGGCCGTTCTACGTACAATAACAACTTAGATAGCAGCCAAATATCTGGTGCTGAATCGGGGGCTAAAACAGCGCAGCCTGCATGGATTGAATTTATGAAAGCCGCACTTGAGGGAACACCTGAAGCGCCAATTGAGCCACCTGAGGGGCTTGTTTCGATTCGTATTGATTTAGCCACTGGTTTGCTAAGCCACAAAAATGACTACACCAGCCGCTTTGAATACTTCGAAAAAGGCACTGCACCGACAAAGTATGTGCTATCTCAGCCAAACGATATATTTGAAGAAGACACAAAAACCGAAGAAGAGCTATTTTAATAATACCTCTGTAATACAAAAAAACGGCAGCTTATTTAAGCTGCCGTTTTAATTTAAATAATGGCTTATTTTAAGTTTTGAACAAGCCAATATAAGTCAGAGTGTACACCCGCAGCGGTTACTTCTTTCCCAGCCCCAGGCCCCTGAATCACAAGCGCGTTATCACTATACCATTTGCTATTAATTACAAAAATATTATCGCCAGGTGTAAGGTTTGCTAACACATCTCCATTGGTCACATACGTAATTCCTACTTTAGCGATAACTTCAGTTTTTGTTATATCTAATAGGCCTGTGTATCTCAGTACTGAGTTATTAGCTTTTGCTGTATCAGCATGCTCTTCAATGAACGCATCTAGCTGGGCTTTATTGCTTAGAAAGTCTTCCCAGCTTCCTAGCGCAAGATCGCCGGGCATTAATGCCGATAAGCTAATATCATCAAGCTCAAGCTCTATACCTAACTCTCGGGCTAAAATAAGTAACTTACGCTGCATATCTCGTCCAGATAAATCCTCGCGAGGGTCAGGCTCTGTGAACCCCATTTTCTGAGCTTCTAATACCAACTCAGAAAAAGCAGTGGTACCATCATACTTACTACATAACCACGAAAGCGTACCCGAGAACACGCCTTCAATACGCGTAATTTTATCACCACTATTTTGCAAATCAGCCAAAGCAAAATTGATAGGCAAGCCTGCACCTACACTTGTATTATATCGCCAATGTAAATTACGTTCGCCAAGGTTACTACGAAGTGCTTTATACCAAGAAGTCGGTGCTGTACCTGCATATTTGTTAGCACTAATTAAATGACAATCTCGGTCTACAAAATCTGTATATAAAAAGCTAAACTGCTCACTTGCAGTAATATCAATTAAAACTTTATGTTCGTAGTCAAGCTCGCTTATCGCATTAAGTAAATCCGCAGTTTCATAGCTATTCGCCTCATGCTGCCATTGAGTTTTCCATTGCGATATATTTATGCCACTTGCATTAAATAACATATGTTTAGAGCGAACCAGCGCTACCAATTTAATACTAAAGTCGCCTGATAAACGCTCAAATTGTGCCGATAACTGCTCAATAAAAGCATCGCCTACATTGCCAAGGCCCGCAACTATAACGGCTATTTCTTGGCCTTTATTGATTAGCTTATCGTGTAAGACGCTTTGTATATCGCTATCTATAAATTGGTCTGTTAGTAATAAAACATAACCATTATCTTGATGCACAAAACGCGGTTTTATAGTCTGCTCAGCTAATACCTCTAAAGCTTGCAGTTTTAGTACGCTAACGTCTTGCTCAGGGGCAACAATTGCACAGCCATTTAAATTTGACTCACTAATATTAGCTCTACCAGCAAAGTAATTAATAACTTGATATGTTTGTGCAGCCGGTACTACTAAATACACTTCACCATTATGGTTAAAATGATGAAGGCTATGCTGAATAAGCTGACTAACGCTTGCGACCTCACCTTCACTTAATCCTTCAACCATTAACAAATCAACATTTTGCAGCGTGGTTATAAAGCGCTTTTTCTTTGCTGAACCTTCTTTTACTATATCTGTTGGGCTTGCTTGCACATCAAAACTACTACGAACAGCTAGCTTAATATCGCTGTTTTTAAGTGGCGATAGTGTTTTTGCATGTAATACAGGGTTACCCAAACGAGCTAATAAATTAGCTTGTCCGCGACAAATTTTGCCGTACTTAATCGCCTTTTTTACCTTTCGAGGATCAGTGCTAAACACACCCTGTGTATCGGTCCAAATACATACCTGCTTAGCATCACAGTAATTTGCAAGTAGTGTTGCACTATAATCGCTACCGTTGCGTCCAAGTGTTACGGTCTCACCTTTCGTATCAGCGGCAATAAACCCAGTAACAACATTTATCTTATTAGGTAAAATTGACTGTCGACATTGCTGCGCATTTTGCGCATGCATTAATTCACCATCGTTTAAGGTAAAAAGACTACGGGCATCTTGAGCACACGCCTCAATATTTAGCTGCTGTAAATAAGTAGCGAGTAAACGTGCTGACCACAGTTCTCCGTGCGCAAGTAACGCAGCCTCTTTTAGCTGCTCAGCTTGAGCAAGTTCTGCAATATTACTAAGCTCGGTATTTAGTGTTCTAAGTGCGCAGCGCTTTAAATCAGCTTGTAATAACTGCTCAATTAAATCGCTTTGATGGTTATTTAACTGCAGTAAAATATCAGCGACAGCTTGCGTGTCTTGCAGCTGATAACTTTGCCACAACGACACAAGTGTATCTGTAGTTTTACCTGCAGCAGACACCACAACACAGTCGCCCGGCTGAGTATGCCCAATAATTATTTTAGCTACGCTTTGATAGCGCTCACTAGAGCTTAAGCTTGAACCACCAAATTTATGTACACAATTGACCATATTTATACCAATTCGCTTAATTAAGTTGTCTATTTTGAGGTAAGAAAACCGTATCGATAACAAGGCAAAAATTTCGTTATTTAGTTGTTCTATATTAGGAATTTTTAACGATGTTATCGTGCGGTTTAATCCCTCAAATTGATTAGGTATTATTGCGGATTGGTATTAATTACCAAAGCGCTGGACGGGCTGCACTTAATTTAACGTTTCCACCAGAAGTGCCAGCACCTTTGCCTACACGGCCAACATTTTTATTTTGCCCTGGTTTTACAAGTTCAAATACTCGTTCAAAGTCAGCTATTAAATCGTGTATATCTTCAATCCCAACCGAAATACGAATAAGCGTATCGCCCACACCCGCTTCTAAACGTGCCTTTGCCTCCATGCCTGCGTGCGTCATAGTTGCGGGGTGACAAATTAAACTCTCTACGCCACCTAGTGACTCAGCTAAACTAAACGTTTTAAGACTAGTTAAAAATGCTGCAGCGTCGTTTATATCGCCTTTAATATCAAAACTAACCATGCCACCAAAGCCAAGTTGTTGTGCTTTAGCAAGCTCATGTTGAGGATGTGACTCAAGTCCTGGATAGTAAACTTGGCTTACAAAATTGGAGCTTTCAAGGTACTTAGCTATTGCTAGCGCATTTTCTTGGTGCTGCCTTAAGCGCACATTTAAAGTACGTAGACCACGAAGCGTTAAATAACTATCAAAAGGGGCGCCCGTAATACCAATATTATTTGCCCACCAAGCAAGCTCATCACCAAGCGCTTGTGTTGCAGCAATAACAGCGCCGCCCACTACATCTGAGTGCCCGTTAATATATTTAGTAGTTGAATGCACCACAATATCTACACCAAACTTAATAGGGTTTTGTAAGGCAGGAGACAAAAACGTGTTATCTGCGGCAACCAATGCACCGCATTGCTTAGCAACATCGGTAACCGCTTTAATATCGGTTAAACGAAGTACTGGGTTACTTGGAGTCTCTATCCAAATAAGCTTAGGTTTAATTACTAAAATTTGTTGAAGGCTTTCTTCTTTTGTTAAATCTAATACTTCAAGCTTCAATAGTCCGCGTTTTTGTAACGATGTAAATAAACGATAGCTACCACCATAACAATCATGTGGAATTACTAACGTGTCGTCACTGTTAAGTAGCTGAGTAGCTAAATGCACGGCTGCCATACCAGTGGCCGTAATTATGCCGCGAGCGCCGCCTTCAAGCTTAGCAAGCGTCTCTGCTAAAATATCACGATTAGGGTTACCACTGCGGCCATAATCATACTCACGCTTGGTATCAAAGTCGGCAAACGAATAAGTCGTTGATAAATAAATTGGCGGCACCACTGCACCATGATGTTTATCAGCATCAACGCCGTTACGTACAGCAATGGTCGCTTTGTTTTTTTCGCTCATATTCGTCACCTGATTAATTTGGATGTTTAGACGTCTAAAAGAGTAAGTTATCCGTTTTAATAAGTCAAAGTATTTTAAAGCTCTAGATGGCTAAAGTTAGGAAAGGCGTTCGCTAGTACCACATTTTAGCTCACAAAAGTGAGCTTATTTTTACATCCCAAATAGGCTTATTAAGATAGATCGGTATCTATTATTTGACTATCTTTTTTAAATCGATAGAATTTCACGCATATTTACACGCTTTTTATACCGTGTGAGAAATTAATAATCTGAGGCAACGATACATCTTATGGCTAAATGGAATGGTGAGTATATTCACCCATACGCAGAACACGGGAAAAAATCAGAGCAAGTTAAAAAGATCACCGTTTCGATCCCGCTAAATGTATTAAAAGTTTTAACGGATGAGCGTACGCGTCGTCAAATCAACAACCTTCGCCATGCAACAAATAGTGAATTGCTATGTGAGGCGTTTTTGCATGCATTTACTGGCCAACCTTTACCAAATGACGATGACCTACGTAAAGACAACGCAGAAAAAGTACCAGAAGAAGTTAAAAAGATAATGCAAGAAATGGGTTTAGAAGTGCCTATTTTAAACGAAGAATAAATCGTTACCTTTTTAATCAAAAAACCTCAGCATTGCTGAGGTTTTTTTGTTTAAGCGTTATATATTACGCCATATAATTTTCAGGCAAGTCAATTTGCGCAACACCCGACTCTACCGCAGCAAGTGCTACAGCTTTAGCTATACGCGGTAGTAAACGCGGATCCATTGGTTTTGGAATAATGTACTGCGCACCAAACTCTAGCTTATCTACGCCTGCCGCTTTTAAAACTTCTGCAGGTACAGGCTCTTTGGCAATACTACGAATAGCCTCAACTGCAGCAATTTTCATTTCATCGTTAATCGCGCTTGCACGTACATCAAGTGCACCACGGAAAATAAACGGGAAACATAAAACATTGTTAACCTGGTTAGGGTAATCAGAGCGCCCTGTTGCCATAATTAAATCGTTGCGTGCGCCGTGAGCAAGTGCAGGATCGATCTCTGGATCTGGGTTTGAACATGCAAACACGACCGGTTTTTCTGCCATTAGTTTTAAATCTTCGGCAGCTAACAAGTTAGGACCCGAAACACCAACAAACACATCAGCATCTGCAATTACATCTTGCAATGTGCGTTTATCGGTATTGTTAGCAAAAAGCTGTTTATATTCATTTAAATCATCGCGACGAGTATGAATAACACCTTTGCGGTCAAGCATATAAATGTGTTCACGCAGTGCACCACACTTAATTAACAGTTCCATACACGCAACTGCAGCAGCGCCTGCACCTAAACATACAATTATTGCATCTTCAATTGATTTACCTTGTACTTCTAGTGCATTTAACATGCCGGCAGCCGTAACAATGGCGGTACCGTGTTGATCGTCATGAAAAACAGGAATGCTACAACGCTCTATTAATGCTTTTTCAATTTCAAAACACTCTGGTGCTTTAATATCTTCAAGGTTAATACCACCGAATGTGTCAGCAATATTGGCAACCGTGTTAATAAAGTCTTCTGTTGTTTTGTGCTTTACTTCAATATCAATAGAATCAAGCCCTGCAAAACGCTTAAACAATAACGCCTTGCCTTCCATTACTGGTTTAGACGCTAGAGGACCTAAATTACCCAAGCCCAAAATTGCAGTACCATTAGTGATAACCGCAACCATGTTACCTTTACCGGTATATTTATATGCATTTGCAGGATCTGCGGCAATTTCACGTACAGGCTCAGCGACACCTGGGCTATAAGCTAGGGCTAAGTCTTGAACTGTTTCAGCTGGTTTTGTTAGCTCAATGCTAATTTTACCAGGTACGGGATGTGAGTGATAATGTAGTGCTTGTTCACGAAAGTCAGACATAACGCGATGGTATCCTGCAATTTAAGTTAAAGTGAGAGGTGGAGTCTTGGGGTACGATACCCTTATTATTTTTAAATTCCAAGCAATATCAGGTCTATCCTGTTATATGCTATATCCTTTAATTTTAAGAGGTTTTTCAGTAACTTTGCAGGATTATATAAACATTTGATAAATAAAAATTCACCAAAAAAGTAAGTTTTGAGGTGTGTTTATGTCTATTAAAATATTAAAAAAATGTATGTTTAACACATCATCATAAACTTAAAATAACAGCCTACTACACTACTTTAAAAACAGATAAGCCCACGTTAGCTACTTTTATCAACCTAGTTAAAATTTGTACTATTTAAAATATAGAGAATATCTATCCATTTGTCTGTAAAGGTTTATGCATATTCAGAATAAGAATAGGAAATAGTTATGCAAGGTGTGATGTAGCTCGAGCAAGCTAAATAAGATAAGAAGTAGTAAATTTTAGACACAAAAAAAGCACCCTAAGGTACTTTTTTTAACTAAACAGCAATAATTACTTCTTGCTGCTAAGTGCACCGAAGCGCTTGTTGAAGCGATCAACACGGCCGCCAGTGTCTAAAATCTTTTGCTTACCAGTGTAAAACGGGTGACACGCAGAACATACGTCTAAGTGAATGTCTTTACAAAGAGTTGAGCTAGTTTCGAATTTGTTTCCGCATGAACATGTTGCAGAAATTACTTCGTACTTAGGGTGAATACCTTCTTTCATAGGAACCTCTAGTTAAGGCCGCATCGCTCTCCAAACCCGAAGTCTGGCACCATACGTCGTTAAAACAAATTTGTTGGTGGCGGATTTTATCCAACAACCTTCCCCTGCACAAGTATTTATTTATCTTTTCGCTAAAAAAGTGAACAATCTCTTTATCAAGTACTATTGCTAGTAGGTTTTTAGCGGTATTTTTAGTACATTACAGCATTAATTTTACGGGTTGAGTTGTTATGAGTTTTGTTGAAGTTGCTATTAAAGTCCCGCTTCCACGCACCTTTGATTATAAAATAGAAGAGCAGCTCAGTGGCTTATCAACCCCAATACTTCCGGGCATGCGGGTTTTAGTGCCTTTTGGTAATCAAAAAAAAGTGGCTGTTGTTCTGGGCATTAAAAACAGTACCGACGTCCCTTTAAATAAAATTAAGAATATTATAGAGGTAATAGACGACACCCCTATTTTAAGTGCCCAACATTTAGAACTCCTTAGCTTTACTGCCCGCTATTATTGCTACCCCTTAGGCGAAACTATTCATATAGCGCTACCGAGTGTACTTCGCCAAGGTGAATCGCCAGATAAAACCAGTATTAATATGGTTGCCCTGACAGAAAAAGGTGCAAAAGTACCGTCATTAAAAGCTAAAACACAGCTCAATTTATTAAAGCAGTTATCGCAATCGGGGAAATCATCGTTAACCGAATTAAAAGCTCTTGGCTTTAGTAAAAAAACAATCGATAGCCTAATAGATAAAGAACTCATAACACAAACTATTGAGCACGATAACCAATGGCAAAGTGTTGCTCCAACTGTCGGTAGTAAACCAGTACTTAATAAAGAACAAGCTGTTGCCTGTACGGCAATAAATCAAAGTAGTGGATTTAGCAGCTTTTTATTAGAAGGCGTAACTGGCAGTGGTAAAACAGAAGTGTATTTACAGTGCCTAGAAGAAGTACTCAAACGTGGCGAGCAAGCATTAGTATTAGTGCCAGAAATAGGCTTAACGCCACAAACTGTAAACCGTTTTCGTCGCCGCTTTCCTGATACACCCATTATGCTTTGGCATTCAGCCCTTACCGACAACGAGCGATTGCAAACATGGCGTTTTTGCGAAAAAGGCAGTTGTGCAATAGTTATAGGCACACGTTCGAGTATTTTTCTGCCATTTTTAAAACTCGGTATGATAGTTGTCGATGAAGAGCACGATTCATCATTTAAGCAACAAGATACCCTTCGTTACCATGCTCGTGATTTGGCCGCATACAGAGCTTTTCAGCATAAAATACCACTTATATTAGGCAGTGCTACACCCGCACTTGAAACACTTCACAAAGCAATTAATAACAAATATCAGCTACTAAGTTTAACCGAGCGCGCGCAAACTGCGACAGATAACCAATTTAAGTTACTCGATATGAAAGGCCAACCCGACCAAGCAGGTATTGCACATGCAAGCCTTGCAACTATGCGCCAACACTTAAATCGCGGTAAACAGGTTATGGTTTTTTTAAATCGCCGAGGTTTTTCACCCACTCTTATTTGCCATGAATGTGGCTGGCTAAGTGAATGTAAACGCTGCAGTACCAGCGCCACATTTCATAAAGCGATTGGGCAAATGATTTGTCATCACTGTGGCGATCAATACCCTGTTCCTCACCAATGTCCTGATTGTGGAAGTACGCAAATATTTCCAAATGGCAAAGGTACAGAGCAAATTGAAGAGTTTTTATCGACCGAGTTTCCAGATACACCCGTCACTCGCATAGACCGCGATTCAACTCGCCGTAAAGGCAGCCTTGAAAAAGCACTAGATGAAATAAACCTAGGCGGTGCACGCATTTTAGTAGGCACACAAATGCTTGCCAAAGGCCATCACTTTGCAGATGTAAGCCTTGTTATAATTTTAGACGTAGATAGCGGTTTATACTCATGCGACTTTAGGGCAACAGAGCATTTAGCACAGTTAGTTACTCAAGTCGCGGGGCGAGCTGGGCGTTCAGG
Organism: Pseudoalteromonas sp. SR43-3; assembly: GCF_014163875.1. Lineage (NCBI taxonomy): Bacteria > Pseudomonadati > Pseudomonadota > Gammaproteobacteria > Alteromonadales > Pseudoalteromonadaceae > Pseudoalteromonas > Pseudoalteromonas sp. SR43-3. The sequence goes on from NZ_JACJEC010000015.1 coordinate 23,178, forward strand.
GGAGCCTGGGCAAGTATTATTACAAACACACTTTCCAGAACACCCGCTTTTACAAGACTTAGTTAATAATGGTTACCAAGACTTTGCTCGCTTTGCACTGAGTGAACGCGATGATGCAGACTTACCACCCATTACAAATATGGCTATTGTCCGTGCACAAGGACACAGCATTAAGCTAGTCGTCGATTTTTTGACGGATTTGGTTCCTGTGAATGGGGTATCTGGTATACAATTGCTCGGTCCGATCCCTGCTCCACTTGAAAAAGTCGCAGGTATGTATCGTTTTCAATTACATATTCAAGCGCAAGATCGTCGCATATTACATCAGTACCTTGCGCAAATGGTTGATTATTTAAGTTCAAGTAAACTTGCACAAAAAGTACGCTGGAGCTTAGACGTAGACCCTATAGACATGATTTAGGTTAAGGCCAAAATAACACCATGGCACAGCACGATTATATTAACAAAAAGCCTGCAGGCAGAAACAGTAAAAAAAACGCACCCGCTAAAAAACCATTTCCTATTCTTTTAGCTGTCATAGCCATCTTACTCGTCGGTGGTTTTGCTTATACATTATGGTTTATTAAAAGTAATGCAGATCCAAAACTTGTCGAAAAACAAGCAAACCCCACTGCGCCCGCAAAAGTAGAAGTGGTTATTCCACGCACACCAGAGTTTATTAAAGAAATTAGAAACCACGAGATTCAAGTTGAAGTGAAAGAACTTGAGCAAAAAGGCCCTTACGTTATGCAGTGTGGTTCGTTTAAAACCCACGCACAAGCGGAATCGCTAAAAGCAAAAATAGCATTTGCAGGCCTCATTTCTGAAATAAAACAGGCTGAAGGCAGCAATGGTACTTGGTATAAAGTGCGCTTAGGCCCATATAAAACCAAACGCCAAGCCGAAAGTGATAAAAACAAACTTAAACGTGTAAAAATAGTCGGCTGCGGAATTTGGGGCTGGACTTGAAAATAAACCATTCACCCATATAACCTCTTCATAATCGTTTTTTACGAGTTGCCTCTGCAGCTCGATGATGAGGAATAACATGACTACTATCGTAAGTGTACGCCGTGGCGACAAGGTTGTAATTGGCGGCGATGGCCAAGTGTCTCTTGGTAATACCGTAATGAAGGGCAACGCCCGTAAAGTTCGACGTCTTTATAATGGCAAAGTAATCGCTGGTTTTGCCGGCGGTACTGCTGATGCCTTCACTCTTTTCGAACGCTTTGAAAGCAAATTAGAAATGCACCAAGGAAACCTGACTAAAGCCGCAGTAGAAATGGCTAAAGATTGGCGCAGCGACCGTGCACTTCGAAAACTCGAAGCGCTGCTCGCTGTTGCAGACGAAACAGCCTCTTTAATTATTACCGGTAATGGCGATGTGGTTCAACCTGAAAACGACCTAATTGCAATTGGCAGTGGTGGTAACTTTGCACAATCAGCTGCAACCGCCCTTTTAGAAAATACAGATTTAAGCGCTCGTGAAATAGTAGAGAAAAGCTTAACTATTGCAGGCAACATCTGCGTATTTACTAATAACTTCCAAACAATCGAAGAATTATAATAGGAACTATCATGTCTGATATGACCCCAAGAGAAATTGTTCACGAGCTAGATCAGCACATTATAGGTCAGGCTAAAGCAAAAAAAGCAGTGGCTATCGCACTTCGTAACCGCTGGCGCCGCATGCAACTCAAAGAAGATTTACGCAGCGAAGTAACACCAAAAAACATTTTAATGATTGGTCCAACCGGTGTAGGTAAAACAGAAATTGCCCGCCGATTAGCAAAACTTGCTAACGCACCCTTTATTAAAGTAGAAGCGACTAAGTTCACTGAAGTTGGCTATGTTGGTAAAGAAGTTGAGACTATCATCCGCGATTTAGTCGATGTATCAATTAAAATGACTCGCGAACAGCAGACTAAGAAATTTAAACATCGCGCCGAAGAAGCAGCAGAAGAGCGCATTTTAGATGCCCTTTTACCACCAGCGAAAGATCAATACGGCGAAACGCAGCGTGATGATAACTCATCAACTCGCCAAACGTTCCGTAAAAAGCTACGTGAAGGTCAGCTAGATGATAAAGAAATTGAAATCGATTTAGCACAAGCACAACCAAACGTAGAAATTATGGCGCCTCCTGGTATGGAAGATATGACCAACCAGCTACAAAGCATGTTTCAAAACATGGGCGGCGATAAGCGCACTAAGCGTAAACTAAAAATCAAAGAAGCCTTCAAACTATTAACGGAAGAAGAAGCCGCTAAATTAGTAAATCCTGAAGAGCTAAAAGAGCAAGCTATTTTTGCAGTAGAGCAAAACGGTATTGTGTTTATTGATGAAATAGACAAAATTTGTAAGCGCGGCGATTCTTCAGGTCCAGATGTGAGCCGAGAAGGTGTTCAGCGCGACTTACTACCGCTAATTGAAGGTTCAACTGTAAATACTAAGCACGGAATGGTTAAAACAGACCATATGCTGTTTATTGCCTCTGGTGCGTTTCAGATGGCAAAGCCATCAGATATGATCCCAGAGCTACAGGGCCGCTTACCGATTCGAGTAGAACTTGAAGCACTTACTGCAGATGACTTTAAACGCATCCTTACAGAGCCTCATGCATCGCTTACCGAGCAACAACGAGAGCTGCTTAAAACTGAGCAGGTATCGATTGAGTTTAGCGACGATGCAATTGAGCGTATTGCCAAAGCAGCTTGGCAAGTTAACGAGAAAACCGAAAACATCGGTGCTCGTCGTCTACACACTGTAATGGAAAGATTGATGGAAGAAATTTCATACGATGCTTCTGAAAAAGCAGGCTCGTCATTAGTAATCGACGCCGCTTATGTTGAAAAACACTTAGGTGCACTTGTTGAAGATGAAGACTTAAGCCGCTTTATTCTATAAAACGAATATAAACGTTATACTAAAAGCCTCCAAATTGGGGGCTTTTTAATGGGATATATTAAATGAAACACGTAACAAAAGTGCATTACCACAGTGTGAGTAAAAATCTAGATGTTTACTTTGATGATGACAGTAAAGCTGTATTTAGCTGTGAGTTTTTACGTGTACACTCCCCTTCAGCTGAAGTGCAGGGCCATGGCTCTGGCCCAATGAAGCTAGTACTTAATAAGCAAGCTGTAGGAATAAAAAGTATTGTACCTGTTGGGCATTACGCACTTCGTCTAGATTTTGACGATGGCCATAACAGCGGACTATTTAGCTGGCGCTACTTTGAAAAACTACAACAGCAACAAGATATATTGTGGAGTGAATATTTAGCGCGGGTAACTGAACACGAAAAAAGTAAAGATAGCGTGCCTATAAAATTTGTTCCTTAAACTTTATAGGCCCGTTCTATTAAGCGTTATTAAACCTTAAATTTATCAATTGCAGTGAACAGAACGCGAGCCTGCTCAGAGACCTCTTCACTTGTTTGCGCATTGTTAGCGGCATGTTCAGTTGCGTCTTGTGCAATATCGCGAATTCTTACTACATTTTTATTAACCTCTGATGCCACTTGGCTTTGCTCATCAATAGCAACCGCTATTTGAGAGCTCATTTCCATTATTGTTTGTACATCTTCAGTAATTGCGCCTAATAGCTCACCTGCTTTAATTGCTTGCGAGGCACTTTCATCACCTTGAGAGCGACATTTGTGCATAATACTCACCACTTCTTGAGTACGCTGCTGTAAGGTACTTATAATACCTTCAATCTCACTTGTAGACTCTTGAGTACGCTTTGCTAATGAACGAACCTCATCTGCAACAACAGCAAAACCACGACCATACTCACCAGCACGGGCCGCTTCTATTGCCGCATTAAGTGCAAGTAAATTTGTTTGATCTGCAATCCCTCGAATTACATCAAGCACTGAACCAATTGTTTCACCATCTTTTTCAAGTTGCGACACTACATTTGATGCATTCCCCAGCGAATCAGATAGGGCCCTAATGTGCTTAACGGTAGAATCTACTTCACTACGCCCTTGTTGTGCACTTAAATTTGTTGACTCTGCTTTTTTCGCAGCCGCCTCAGTATTCTGTGAAATATCCTGAATCGTCGCCTGCATTTCGGTGGCTGCCGTTGCAACCATGTCGGCTTCATGTAGTTGCTCTTGCATACCAGAGCTTGTTGCTGCGGTACTTTGTGATAAATGCTCTGTTGCTACATTAAGCGTGTTTAAAGCACCATTAACTTCGTTAATTAAGTTCTTAAAATCGCCTATTAAGCTATTAAAGTCGACCGTCATGGTGGTAATTTCGTCTTTACCAGTTTGCTCTATCATCACGCTCAAATCATTATTACGACGAATATCGTTAATGGTGTGATAAACCCGCTCAATAGGTACAATAATGGAGTGGCTTGTAAAATAAACGAGTGCTAATACAATCACACCTGCAATCACAAATACCAAAATAGCTAAAAATTGAGCCTGCTCTACACTTTGCTCTACTTGTAACTTAGTGTCTTTAACGATTTTAGAAACAATGGCGTCGCTTTTATCTACACTGTCACGCATTACTCCAAGTGCGCCTGACTCAAGATCTAGCCCTAGCTTAGTTTGCGCCTGCACAAGTGTTTGAAATTCGCTTTGGTATATATCAATCAAAGGATTAATTTGTGCTTTATAGTCGCTTGGCAGCTGTGCTGCAGCTACCTGCTGCTTAAATGTATTAATTCCCTCATTAAAACGCCCTAGGTACTTAATATCAAATCTCAGCATGAAATCTTTTTCTGAGCGTCTTAGTTGCAGCATTGACGACAGCAGCTGGTAATTTTGCTGCTCTTTTAATAGTTGCTCAACTTCATGAACCGAGCTTCTAAGCTTGCCATATAACCCGTCGGTCGGGGTTAAACCAATCTCTTTTTGAAGCTTAACAACAGTTTCAAAATCATTATTATAGCTATTTATTAGTTGCTCAAAGCGCTGGACCTGCTCCTGTGCGATACTTTGGTTAGCCATTAACTGTTGTAACTTTTTTACTTTATCACTTAACTGCTCAAAATCCGTTTCAAATGCAGTTAACGCGTCTTCTTGTTTATAAAACAAAAAGTTTTTTTCATGTTTACGCAATGCTAATGCATGTACGTTGAGCTCTTCTGCTAATTGAATAGTCTTGTTTAAGCTCAAGGTTGTACGTGATTCAAAAATAATCACGCATAAAAGGACCACCATTGCTAAACCAACAACGACTGCGTTTAGTTGTAAACGTCGTTTAATTGTTAAGTTTTGTAAAAAATTCATCGCTAACGCCTTTTTTAAATATGCATTTGTATTATAGCTAATAGATCAACAGCGACTAATTAATTTAACTTTTTATTATTGGTAATTCTAAACAGTTTAAATGTGATGGCTATAAGGCGACACTATCCCACAAACCTTTATGTAACGATTGTGTGTTATTCCATTGTTGTTTAACCAACCAATCAATTAAAGGCGCGGGATCGCTGGGGTAATTTATTTGCTTGTTTTGCGGCGCGCTATTCCAATCATCAAGGGCTTGTGGGTTTAAATAGTTCATAACATGCGCCATGCCCATGGCAAATAAAGTTTGTGCATTTGCTGCTTGCTCAAACTGACCATCTAAAGGCTTTAATAGTAACTTTTTACCTAACTTAAGCGCTTCACTGGCAAGCTCAAATCCCGCATTACCAATAACGCCACTTGTGTTTGCTAAGTCGTTTAAAAAGCCAGAACGTGAAGGGGCTCGTAAATGTATATGTCCAAAAGACTGATTGCTGGCATTTGGGTGATAGCAATAAAATTCTTTTTCGGGAAAGTCTTTTAAATAATCAACAACGCTATCTAAGTTTTCGAAAGGTAAATATACCAATACCTTGTTCATTACTGCTACAGGGTTGTCGTGATTATGATGAGCAATAAAAGGCGGTATTATATTATTTGCAAATGGTTGCCAGTGCACGCCTAAGTAGGTAGTCGCGGGTGCATAATGCTTGATAAGTGATTTTCTCAGTACGCCACGACCAAACATAGGTACGTTATCTGACAAAAATGCTGCTTGGTGACTAATGCCAATAACGGGTATACCTGCCCGTTTTGCAGCCCATGCTGTAACAGGCTCAAAGTCGTTAAGTACAAAATCGTACTGTTTTATCTCAAGCGATTTTATATCACTCACCAACTTACAAATTCGCATGTTTTTAAGTGTTTTTAAATTTTTAACTTGCCCATTTTCAGTGCTAAACGACAAACCACGATACGCTTTATAATCTGAGAATTCGTGCATATCAAAGTAATCTTTATTTGCGCGCCCTGAAAACACATAATCAACATCAATACCGAGCTTATTAAAGCAGCTTGCCATAACCCGAGCGCGCGTTATATGACCATTACCGGTACCTTGTACTCCATACAATATTTTCATGCAGGCACCACGAGTGCTAACGCAAATAAACCACAAAAACTACCAATCGTTGCGCCTATTATAATATCAGCAGGAAAGTGCACACCCAATACCACACGAGACATAGCAACGCCGGTAGCCCAACTAAATAGTAGTAATGCATATTCTGGGAAAAAATGGCTTAATATAATTGCCACTAAAAAAGCAGCGGCACTGTGACCCGATGGTAAACTAAATTTATCGCTTGGTACTATATAGGCATTTGTTACTAAGCAGTCGCATGGACGGATCCGAGCAAATCTATTTTTAGCTAGTAGGTAAATAGGTCTTTCTATAGCAAAACCAATTAATATAGTGACAGGCAATAATTGGTGCTGCTCATTATTACTAAGCCACCACACTGCTAAGCATATTAATATATAAAGCCCACCATCACCGCTTTTAGACAAACCAAAGGCCATTGTTTTAAACCACCTCGGTGAATTGCAATTAAACAAAGTTAAAAATAATTGCTCATCTATCTGAGTTACCTTTTTAAGCATATTATTATTCATCACCATCCCTCATCGCATAACATATGAACACCGATTTAGCTTATGTGTTGTAAATAACAATTGAGTGACGCTTTTAATACACTATTATTGCGATTAATGATTTAGCGCTTGTTTTGCCTAAATTTACTGCGATTAAGTCGTTGTTATTGCTTATAAGGAGGGTATACTGAGATATAAATTAATGTACCTTTTGAGGATAAAATAATGGATTACAGCACTTCTGATTTATGCGACCACTTTGCTGACGTGGTTGACGTGCTAGAGCCTATGTTCATCAACTTTGGTGGTCGACACAGCTTTGGTGGCCGCATTAAAACGGTTAAATGTTTTGAAAATAATGAACTCATCCGCGAATTACTTTCTCAAGATGGTACAGACCTAGTACTTCTTATTGATGGTGGCGGCTCAACTCGTCGCGCACTAATCGACATTGAACTGGCTGAGCTAGCACTTGAAAACAACTGGAATGGTATTGTTGTTTACGGCGCAGTACGCCACGTTGATGAGCTTGAAGAGCTTGATTTAGGCATTCAAGCAATTGCTTCAATCCCTGTTGCAGCCGACAGCGAAGGTGCTGGTGAAGATGCTATAGGCGTTAACTTTGCTGGGGTATCATTTTTTGATGACGACTTTATTTATGCTGATAGCACAGGCATTGTTTTATCTGCAGAAGAATTAGAGTTGGAAGTTGTAGAAGTATAACGTGACTTCCCATTTAAAAGTATATGATGAAAGCGCGGTTAGAACACTTTGCTCTACCCGCGCAAATGAGAAAAAAGCATGGCAATCAATGGCCTTGCTCGACACCCAAGTAAACCTGCAACAAGCACTTGTTGACGCTGCTCAATTTGGTATCCGCTATGTACTTCTGGGTATTTGCGAAGATATCGGCCCAAAAGCAAACTTAGGAAATGGCGGTGCAAACGAAGCATGGCCGGCTTTTTTAAAACGCTTTTTAAACCAACCTCACAATCAATTTATTGCCACTCAAAAAGTGCTTTTATTGGGTGAAGTTAATACTGATGATTTAATGGCGCAAAGCAACCAGCTTAATAATCAGCAAGGCCAGCAGTTAACTCAATTACGAGATTTATGCCAACAGCTTGATGAACGCGTAGAGTCGGTATTGAGCCTTATTTTTAAAGCGGGGCTTGAGCCAATCGTTATTGGCGGAGGTCATAACAATTGCTTGGGAATTATCCGTGCCCTGAGTAAGTCAAAAAATACACCTATTAATGCTATCAACTTTGACCCTCATGCCGACTTTAGAGAATGTGAAGGTCGCCATAGCGGCAATGGCTTTCGCTACGCTTATAACGAGCAACATCTAAGTAATTACCACGTTATTGGCTTACATGAGATAAAAAACAATCAAGCAATTATAGATGCAATGAGTGAAGCTAACTTTACGTTTGATAGCTATCAATCAATACAAGTTAAGCGAAAAACTACACTCACGCAGGCAATTGAAAACGCATTAAGTAATTTTAACGATTTACCACTGGGTATTGAAGTTGATTTAGATAGTATTACTTACATGCCGGTGAGTGCGTACACATGTTGCGGATTTAGTGTGAATGACACTGAGCACTTTGTGCATTTAGCAGCAAACCATCGCGACTCTAAGTACTTACATTTATGTGAAGCAGCGCCTAGCCAGCACCCTAACGGAGTTGAGGCCGGTGCTGCCCATGTAGGACAAGTGATCAGTGCACTTGTGAATAGCTATCTACAAGCCAAAGAAAACACTTAGCGCTGTTGAACTAATCGCCACTCTTTTAGCCAGCTCATTAAACCAATACTACTTAGCGGGTGACCAAAGTAATAACCTTGGGCAGCATAACCTTTTAAGCTTTTTACAAACTTAAGTTGCTCAAGTGTTTCTACCCCTTCAAAAATCACTTTTGTTTTTTGTTGGTTATGCATTTCAACCATTCCGCTAACTAAACTGCGTATATTATTTTGATTACTAAAGTCAGAAGTGAGTGAAGGTGAAACCTTAATATACTCTACCGCTAAGCTTGGTAACTTAGAAAGCAGTACCGGGTTATCACCAAGTCCATCAACACATACTTTTAAGCCTATGTTATTAAGCCTTGCGATCATGCCTCTGCCTTTATCATCTAGTCCCGCAAAAATATGCAAAGGGCATTCAACAATTAAATCGCCAGCTTCCAAGTGATGCTCACTTAAAACAACATCAACAAATTCAATAAACTCTTCGTTAAGCATTTCAGGACCAAATACGTTAATGCTAAGCGGTATAGAAATACCTTCTATTCTAAGCGCCATTGCAAGCTCAGCAGCTCTCTCTATTACAAATTTAGCGAGTGGATAACCAAGCCCTGCAATTCTAATGTCGTCGATAAACCTGTTAGCGGATAAAATCCCTTGCTTAGGGTGCTGCCAACGCAGTAGTAATTCTAAAAACTCAATTTGACCGTTTTCGTTACAAATAATAGGCTGAAAATAAAGCTCTAACTCGCTCGAAAAATCAATATTTGCTAATTCCTTTAGTCGCGCTTGTTGCTCTCGCAATTCAATCATCATTTGTTGATGATAAGGCACAACCTTGCGATCTGGGTGGCTATCGAGTGCCAGATATGCGTACGATATTAAATTATCAAAGTTGTTATCTTGCTCATTACAATCAACATAACTCGCTCTCGCTTTTACTTCTACAGTGCAGTTAGCAACATTAAATGGCTTAAGCGTTGCACCCAGTATTTGGTCAATAACTAATTCATGTAAGTGTTTTTGATTCGCGAAACTACAAATAAATGCAAAGTTAAGACCCCCTAAGTGGGCTAGCTTTTCTTGTCCAGTTAAAGTCACTATTTCGTCACTTGAAAGTAGCTCTTTTATTCGATTAGCCGATTGCGCTAACAGTATATCGCCAAAGTCGCGTCCAATATGCTGGTTAACTTGCTCAAAGCCTTCAAGGCGAATAACGATTAACGCTGCGCTTATTTGTTTGTTGTCGCACCATGTATAGTAACCTTGGCGTAACTGTTTTCTATCTGCAAAAACTGAAAGCGGAGACTCTTCAATAAATGCATCACCTTCAGGTTCTGGCTCTATAACGACTTCTATTTCAGCACTTTCATCATTTAAAAAGCCAACAATAGCTAATAATAATATTGCTAACACAACCCAAAATAGCGGAACTTCCAATAATAAATGAGCTGAAAATAGAACAACAAATAAAAGACCAGCCATTGAGCTGGTAATTATCATGCTCCAATTATTTCGCTCAAATGCTTGCCATAAGTGAAAACAAAACCCAAAGGCTAGTAAAATAGCAAGCCAAGCCGCACCGCTGCTTAAAATAGCTAAACCAACAGCAGCTGTGCATAAATAACTAAATTTAATACTGGTATTTTTAACAGCAAATAAAGTGGCGATCATCGCCATTAATAGTGCACCACTAAAAAATATTGGGAAATTACTGTCGGTTAGTATGTTCAAATTAACGGCATCCGTATTCGCTAAAAAAGTTTAAACCAAGTTATATGTGGGTAAAAATAATACAAACTAATTAATTCTACCCAAAATCCATAAATTTAACAGTTTATTTACGCCAAATTGGTAACTTAATTGTGATGGATGACTTATTTGCCAATGCGCAATATCAGCTCTTGCGCCAACCTTTAAAATACCACGGTCGTCTAACCCTAGTGCTTTAGCTGCATTTCGAGTAACACCAGCTAATGCTTGCTCAGGTGTTAATCTAAACAATGTGCATGCCATGTTCATCATCAAGTGCACTGAGCATAGCGGTGAAGTACCTGGGTTAAAATCACTCGCAATAGCTATCGGTACTTTATATTGATTAAGTATCTCAATAGGTGGGAATTTAGTTTCTCTTAAAAAATAAAATGCACCTGGCAATAACACCGCTACCGTCCCAGCGTCTGCCATGGCTTTTACACCCTCTTCATCTAGATGCTCAATATGATCCGCCGAAAGGCCATTAAACTGCGCCACCAGCTTAGCACCCTGTTGATTAGATAGCTGCTCAGCATGGCATTTTACTGGGAGGTTATGCTTTTTAGCCGCCTGGAAAACACGTTTGGTTTGCGAATAACTAAACCCAACATTTTCACAAAATACATCGACTGCATCAGCAAGATTATTAGCCACTACCTGATCAAGCATGTCAGTACACACTAAATCAATATATTCATCAGCACGGCCTTTGTATTCAGGCGGTAGAGCATGCGCCCCTAAAAAAGTAGTTTTAATATCAATAGGGTGATGTTCACCTAATAAACGAGCGACTTCTAATATTTTTATCTCGTTTTCAGTATCTAGCCCATAACCAGACTTTATTTCAACGGTGGTTACACCTTCTTTTAACAACGTATTTAAGCGATCTTTTGCATCTACAAACAATTGTTCACGGTCGGCTGCTCTTGTGGCTTTAACCGTACTTGCTATGCCACCGCCTTGTGCTGCGATTTGCTCATAACTTACACCCTGCAAGCGCTGTTCAAACTCTTGCGATCTTGAACCTGCAAATACTAAGTGCGTATGACAGTCTATTAGGCCCGGCGTTAACCATTGTCCCTTTACACTCAATGTCGGCGTTGCAAACACATCAAAACTAGGCAATGTTGATTGCTCTCCAATCCACGCAATTTTACCATTTTTAATGGCTATAGCAGCATTTTCAATTGCGCCATAAGGGGCATTTATATTGCTATCCATAGTGGCAATATTGGCATCAGTTAAAAGTAAGTCGATTTCTTCTAACTCATAATTTTGTGTTGTGCTTTGCATTTTTTAGCCCTTTTTACGCCCAGAGTGATGAAAATATAGTCTAACAACCCATCTTGTATATACAAGATAATTGTGTCATCTTATTTATATAGTTTATTTTTAATGTAACCATAAATTTAATGACGACACCTAAATTTGCGCAAATAAAACAATTCATTGTTGATAAAATACGCAGCGGTACGTGGCAAGAAAACCAACGTGTTCCCTCTGAAAACGAACTAAGTAGTCAATTTAGTGTAAGCAGGATGACAGCCCGCAGAGCACTAAGCGAATTAACCGAGGCAGGTATTTTAACCCGCAGCCAAGGGTTAGGTACATTTGTAGCTACATTTAAATCGCAGTCATCGTTACTTGAAATAAAAAATATTGCTGATGAAGTAAAAGAGCGTAACGGCAACTACACCTGTAGTGTACTCATACTCGAATCAATAAATGCAGTAGCACCTATTGCCATTGCACTTGGTGTTGAGGTTGACAGTGTTGTATATCGAAGTGTACTTGTGCATAACGAAAATGACAGCCCTTTGCAGCTAGAAGAGCGTTTTGTAAATCCTGCCCTTGCGACTGGCTACTTACAACAAGACTTCAGCACTCTTACACCACATGAATATCTATCTAGTGTTGCCCCACTTACCCAAGCAAGGCATACAGTAGAGGCCATTATGCCAAACAGCGAAATGTGCCAATGGTTAAATTTATATAATGAAGAGCCATGCTTACAAGTGATCCGACGCACCTGGTCTGTTAAAGGCATTGTAAGCTTTGCGCGCCTTGTATCACCTGGCAGTAAATATCGCTTAGGCGGCCACTTAACATTTAAAAAATAACAAACAATAGCGCTTACTGCGCTTTTTTTATAACAAATCACCTTGTATATACAACAGGAGCAAAACATGAACAACCGACTCGACACAAGTCGCGTAATACGTGCACCTCATGGAGATAAAATAAGTGCTAAAAGCTGGCAAACAGAAGCTGCTAAGCGCATGCTAATGAATAACTTAGACCCTGAAGTTGCAGAGCATCCTCATGCACTTGTTGTATATGGTGGTATTGGCCGAGCAGCTCGTGATTGGCCAAGTTATGACAAAATTATAGAAACCCTCGATAGGCTCGAAAGCGACGAAACCCTGCTTGTACAATCAGGAAAACCCGTTGGTGTATTTAAAACCCACTGTAATGCTCCTCGCGTGCTTATTGCTAACTCAAATCTTGTTCCACACTGGGCAAATTGGGAGCACTTTAACGAGCTCGATAAAAAAGGCTTGATGATGTACGGGCAAATGACGGCGGGTTCTTGGATCTATATTGGCTCGCAAGGCATAGTACAAGGGACTTACGAAACCTTTGTAGCTATGGCAAAGCAACATTTTGCAGGTAGCGCTAGTGGTAAATGGGTATTAACAGGTGGTCTTGGTGGTATGGGCGGTGCGCAACCACTTGCAGCTACAATGGCTGGGTTTAGTGCACTGGTTGTTGAATGTGATGAAAGCCGTATCGATTTTCGTATAAAAACAGGCTACGTTGATGTAAAAGCAACAAGTCTTGAACACGCACTGCAATTAGTAACCAATGCATGTGTTAAAGGTAAAGCCCTCTCAGTGGGTTTACTAGGTAACGCTGCCGATGTATTTAGTACACTGGTTAAAACAGGCATTACCCCTGATGTAGTCACAGATCAAACATCAGCTCACGATCCATTAAATGGTTACTTACCACAAGGCTGGACAATGGAGTACGCAGCAAAAATGCGTGAGCAAGATCCAAAAGCCGTAGTAAAAGCCGCTAAACAATCAATGGCAGTCCAAGTTAAAGCTATGCTGGCACTACAAAAAGCCGGTGCCGCCACTACTGATTACGGTAATAATATTCGTCAAATGGCGTTTGATGAGGGTGTTACCAACGCGTTTGATTTTCCTGGATTTGTGCCTGCCTATATTCGCCCTTTATTTTGTGAAGGTATTGGACCATTTAGATGGGTAGCATTATCAGGCGACCCTGAAGATATATATAAAACCGACGCTAAAGTAAAAGAGCTTATTCCTGATGATGCACATTTACATAACTGGCTTGATATGGCGCGGGAACGCATACAATTCCAAGGTTTACCTGCACGCATTTGCTGGGTTGGCCTAAAAGATAGAGCACGCCTTGCACTGGCCTTTAATGAAATGGTTAAAAATGGCGAACTTAAAGCCCCTATAGTTATTGGTCGCGATCACCTCGACTCTGGCTCAGTTGCCAGCCCTAACCGCGAAACAGAGAGCATGAAAGATGGCTCAGATGCAGTATCAGATTGGCCATTACTCAACGCACTGCTTAATACCGCAAGTGGCGCTACTTGGGTGTCGCTTCATCATGGTGGCGGTGTAGGAATGGGATTTAGTCAGCACTCTGGTGTAGTTATTGTTGCCGATGGTACTGATGAAGCTAAAGAGCGTATTGCTCGCGTACTGTGGAACGACCCTGCAACAGGTGTAATGCGCCATGCTGATGCCGGATACGACATAGCAAAAAACTGCGCTAAAGAACAAAATTTAGACCTACCTATGTTAAACGAGGAATGATCATGTTCGAACTTACTCTCACACCCGGATCACTTGATTTAAACACACTAAGAAAAATTAATAATTCACCGGTAAAGCTGAGCCTTGCAAAGCATGCCGAGTCGCAAATAGCAGCCAGCGCGCAAACCGTTCAAAATGTTATTAATGAACACCGCACTGTATATGGAATTAACACCGGCTTTGGATTATTAGCCAATACTAAAATTGCCGACGACCAACTTGAATTATTACAGCGCTCCATTGTGCTTTCACACGCTGCGGGTATTGGCGAATACATGGATGACAGCACAGTAAGGTTAATGATCACCTTAAAAGTAAACTCGCTTTCACGTGGCTATTCGGGCATTCGCCTGCAAGTGATCCAATTTTTTATGCAGCTGCTTAGTAGCGAAGTATATCCATGCGTGCCTAAAAAAGGCTCCGTGGGGGCATCGGGAGATTTAGCCCCTCTTGCGCATATGTGTCTACCTTTATTAGCTGAAGGTCAAATGCGACATAAAGGAGAAATAATTAGCGCAGCACAAGGGTTAAAAATAGCGGGACTTGAACCCCTTACCCTTGCAGCCAAAGAAGGCTTAGCATTATTAAATGGCACACAAGCGTCGACTGCGTTTGCACTACAAGGCCTATTTAGAAGCGAGAACCTATATGCACAAAGCTGCGTTATCGGCTCGATAAGTATAGAAGCCGCAATGGGCAGTCGCGCGCCATTTGATGCACGTATTCATGAAATTCGCGGACAGCGCGGACAAATAGACACCGCTCAAGTATTTAGAGAGCTACTCGATACGCACTCTCAGATTAGTAACTCCCACGTCAATTGTGAAAAAGTACAAGATCCATACTGCCTTCGCTGCCAGCCTCAAGTGCTAGGTGCTTGCCTAACTCAGATACGCCAAGCTGCAGAAGTGTTACTATGCGAGTCAAACGGTGTAACCGATAATCCGCTAGTTTTTGCCGATGTAGGCGACATTATATCGGGAGGAAACTTTCATGCAGAGCCCGTTGCAATGGCCGCTGACAACTTAGCAATCGCAATTGCAGAAATTGGCGCATTAGCAGAAAGGCGAATTGCATTACTTATCGATTCAAACCTATCCAAATTACCGCCATTTTTAGTTGAAAACGGCGGGGTAAATTCTGGATTTATGATTGCCCAAGTTACCGCAGCAGCGCTTGCATCAGAAAACAAATCATTAGCGCATCCGGCTTCGGTTGATAGCTTGCCTACATCTGCAAATCAAGAAGATCATGTTTCTATGGCAACCTTTGCAGCAAGGCGCTTAGATGAAATGGCCAATAATACCCAAGGTGTTTTGGCAATAGAATGGTTAGCATCGGTTCAAGGGCTAGAATTTAGAAAGCCGCTTGAACCATCAGATAAAGTGCAAAGCGCTAAAGCATTGTTACGCGAGCATGTAAGTTATTATGATAAAGACCGCTACTTTGCTCCCGATATCGAAGCTGCTAATACATTACTAAGTGAAGGTAAGCTATGCGACTTTATAGAGAGCAGTCCCCTGCCTTCAGCATATTAAATACCGTGCTGATAGCTAAACCCTAAGGCTTCAATGGCTGAGCCTAATATTTTTCGCTCAGCCGAATCAGTTCCTGTAAACGTTGGCATTTCACCACCATGTTGCTGACACTTCATAGCGTAGTATTCAGCTTTTGTGGGGTGCGCAGGATTAACCACATTATAAATATTTTGCCCTACTTGCCAGTGCTCTATCACCGCAAAAATAGCATTAATTACATCTTGTTGATGCGCCATATTTACCACTTGCTCACTTGATGTATTGAGCTCTTTACCTGCCACAAAACGCCCCGGTTCTCTATTAGGCCCTAGTAAGCCAGCTAAACGAAGTATTTTGCCATCTTGTTCAAGCACTTGCTCTTCAGCTTCGTAAAGCTTTATTTGGCGCTCGTTTGTGCATGAAATATCGCTACTTTCGCTATATACACCAGGCTCTTGATCGTACACCCCGGTTGATGAGCACAATAAAAAGCCCTTTGCGTTTAGCTCCTTTGAAAGCTTAAGCGCTGCGGTGAGTGTTTCAGGATAATTACTTTCACTGTGTCTGCTACGTGGTGGAATAGCACATACCCAATAAGCATCTTGTAAATCAACTTGATGCCTTAATTGTCCATCTTCAAGTGTAAACTGACGCTCAAAGTCAAACTCGTGTATATCTGTTCTATGCGTTCCTTGTACTTGCCAGTCAGCTTTTTGTGCACTTAGGCATAAAGCATGTCCTAACCAGCCTGCTCCTAATACTACTAATTTATTACTTTTATTTGTCATTTTTGTATAAGCCTTTATTTTAAACGCATAATTAGTTCTTTCTATCTAACTTTATAGAGATTTTAAGTAAGATATGATTAGATATAATTTCATAAATAATAAAAATATGTGTACTCATGCTAAATAATTTATCATTACGGAAGAAAATATTATTATTGATTGGTGGAACAATTACCGTTTTACTAATTATCGCCTCAACATTTTTTGTTAAACACATTGCCAATCTCTCTAGAGAAAACATAGAAAACGAAGCACAAAGTTATCTACAGACCGAGCAACTTTCAATGCAAAGTTACTTCGCGATGTACGGTAAAATGGTATCAACCTTTGTTAATAACCCACATTTAATCAACTTTTTTGAAAATTGGGATACACGGGATCAAGCACTCGAAAGCGCGCCAGGTTACAACGAAGTAAACCAAGACTTTGTGCGTTTAAGCTCAAATGACGAAAACATTTTATCGGCCTTTTTTGCCTCAGCAACCACCGGTGAATACTTTAAAGAAAACGAGCGTACAAGTCACTACAACGACCAGCCTTATTACGCTTACAAGCGTGGGTGGTGGCAAGAAGCCATGCAAGTTAACAAGCTTTACGTAGGTCCAATCTCTGTTGATTTAACCACAGGCGTAGCATCCGCAGTAGTACAACAACCTGTTTATAACGCTCAGCGAAAACTCATTGGTATGGGCGGTGTTGATTTACAATTAAACAAAATTAACGACATGGTCGAAAATATTCGCTTTAACGGCCAAGGTTATGGATTTTTACTCGATGGTAATCAAAAAGTAGTTCATTTTTCAAAGGCCACTGGGCATAAACTTTCAATTACAGATGAAGGTGCAAACGGTAAAGAAGGGCTCGATGCGCTTGAGCAACAATTTACAAATACAGCAGGCTTTAAAGAGTTAAATACACAAATGCGAAATAACCTTGAAGGCAGCCAAATGGTTACTTTTAAAGGTGAGCAGTTTTATGTGGTTTACCATCGTTTGCAGCTAGAGCAGCCTTATATAGATTGGTATGTAGGTCTACTTATCCCAACTACTATGATTGAAGAGCCCGTAAATGCTGCAGTAACCGCTACAACAACAGCGGTAATTATTATCTTAATCATTATATTGGCCATGATTTTATGGGCTACCCACATGATTTCAAAACCCATTACAACGCTTACGCACATTATGCGTGATATAGCATCGGGCGAAGGCGATCTTACTCAAAAAATTGATATTAATAGTCAAGATGAAGTGGGACAGCTGGCCAACCATATGAACACTTTTATTGATAAGTTGCACGCCATGATGCTTGATACCGCAGCGCAAGCAGAACAACTAAGTAATGCAGCGGCCCAGCTAAGAAGTGTTTCTGAGAAAACAAATTCTGAAATTCAGCAAGAGAAGCAGCAAGTTGATAGCGTGAGCGCAGCGGTAACTGAAATGGCGACTACTGTGCTTGAAATATCACGTAACGCACAACACACAAATAACGCAGCTGAAGAAGTACAAGCAATTACAGCTGAAGGAGCTAGCCGTTCTACACAGGCGCAAACAGTAATGACTGAACTGGCATTACATATTGGCGAAGCATCTAAAGTGGTTGCGGGTCTTGAGCAAGAAAGTAATAACATTGGTGCATTAGTCGATGTAATTAATTCCATTGCTGATCAAACCAACTTACTTGCACTTAATGCGGCCATAGAGGCTGCTCGTGCCGGTGAACACGGTAGAGGCTTTGCCGTTGTTGCTGATGAAGTACGTTCACTAGCAAGTCGCACACAAGAATCAACAGACGATATTCGAAATATGATTTCGCGCTTGCAGCAAATAGCTCAACAAGCCTCAGTAATGATGCAACAAGGACAAGATCAAACCGAGGGCTCAGTGCTTCAAACTAAAGAAGTGCTTAGCTCACTTCACAATATTGCGCAGTCGGTTACTAAAGTACAAGACCAAAGTCATCAAATAGCCACATCTACCGAGGAGCAAACTGTTGTTGCTGAAGATATTAATACGAGCCTTTCGGCAATTAATAACTTAGTGAACAGTACCGCTGACCATGCGCACACCCTCGCTGACGAAGCTCGTGACTTAAGTGATTTAGCTGCGGCGCTTAACAAAACGGTTAATCAATTTAAATTATAAAACATGTATTTAATAGTTGTGTTTAAGCGTAAAACTTAAGCGCAACTATAACCCTTGTTTTTAATTTATTTAGCACCATATCTTTACAGTTCGCTGCTATTTTTACTGTAATTGAGTAATACAAAGTGATTTTTACGAACCAGATCAAATTTTTCGATTTTATACACCGATCTTTTTATTGAGATAGTTTGTTGTTTGGCAGAGTCTGGTATAGTAGCGCACGTAATAAACAGTGCTTTTTGAACGGTTTAATACAAAATTGCTAATTAATATGTTCTAAGTGTTACTTAAAAGCACATATTAATTACCAATTGTTAAAAATGGGTTAGCCGATACTCGGCTGACAAAGAATACATTGTAACGGTTTTATCATGATATCTAATTTATTTACCAAGCTTTTTGGTAGTCGCAATGACCGCACTATTAAAAACTTAAGAAAGACGGTCGCGCTAATCAATGCGCTAGAAACGCAACTTGAAGCGCTTTCTGATGAAGATTTAAGAGCTAAAACAGCTGAGTTTAGAGAACGTTACGATAACGGACAAAGCCTTGACGACATTCTACCAGAGGCTTTTGCTGTGGTACGTGAAGCGTCAAAGCGTGTAAATGGCATGCGTCATTTCGACGTGCAGTTATTAGGTGGTATGGTTTTACATCAAGGTCGCATTGCAGAAATGCGTACCGGTGAAGGTAAAACACTTACAGCTACTCTACCAGCTTATCTAAACGGCTTAACAGGCAAAGGTGTTCACGTAATTACCGTGAATGACTACCTTGCTAAACGTGATGCTGAAACCAACCGTGCGTTATTTGAATTTTTAGGCCTTACAGTAGGCTGTAACGTACCAGGTATGATGCCGCAGCAAAAGAAGCTCGCTTATACTGCCGACATTACATACGGTACTAATAACGAATTTGGTTTTGACTACCTTCGTGACAACATGGCTTTTAGCATTGATGAACGAGTTCAACGTCCATTATTTTATGCTGTAGTCGATGAAGTGGATTCAATCTTAATTGATGAAGCACGTACCCCGCTTATTATTTCAGGTCCAGCTGAGGATAGCTCTGAGCTATACACTGAAATAAACACCATCGTCCCTTTACTTGAGCTTCAAGAAAAAGAAGACGAAGAAGGCATTGAAGGTGACGGCGATTACACTATCGATGAAAAATCTAAGCAAGTTCATTTAACAGAACGTGGTCAAATTAAAGTAGAAGAGCTACTTACTGAGCGCGGCTTAATTGAAGAAGGCGATTCGCTTTATTCAGCAGCAAGCATTACGCTACTAAGCCATGTTTATGCCGCCCTTCGTGCTCATAAGCTATACCAAAAAGATGTTGATTACGTTGTAAAAGAAAACGAAGTAATTATTATCGATGAGCATACGGGTCGTTCAATGGAAGGTCGTCGTTGGTCAGAAGGTTTACACCAAGCTGTTGAAGCAAAAGAAGGTGTAAAAATTCAAAACGAGAACCAAACACTTGCCTCTATTACGTTCCAAAACTACTTCCGTTTATACGAAACGTTAGCAGGTATGACTGGTACAGCCGATACTGAAGCATTTGAGTTTCAGTCAATTTATGGCCTAGATACTGTTGTTATGCCAACTAATAAGCCGATGATTCGTGATGATCGCGCCGATTTAGTTTACCTAACGCAAGAAGAAAAATACGAAGCTATTTTAATTGATATTAAAGACTGCCAAGACCGTGGACAACCGGTGCTTGTTGGTACTATTTCAATTGAAAGCTCTGAGTATTTATCGCAGTTTTTACGCAAAGAAAAAATTAAGCACAACGTACTTAATGCTAAATTTCATGCGCAAGAAGCTGACATCGTTTCAGATGCTGGCCTACCAGGAACAGTAACAATTGCAACTAACATGGCCGGTCGTGGTACCGATATCGTGTTAGGTGGTAACTGGAACAGTGAAGTTGAAAAACTTGAGAACCCAACTGCTGAGCAAATTGCTGAAATTAAAGCAGCTTGGAAAATTCGCCATGATGCAGTAATTGATGCCGGCGGTTTACATATCATAGGTACTGAACGTCACGAATCTCGTCGTATAGACAACCAATTACGTGGTCGTTCTGGTCGTCAAGGTGATGCTGGTTCAAGCCGTTTTTACTTATCGATGGACGATGCGCTAATGCGTATATTTGCCGGTGAGCGTATGACTAACATGATGCGTAAACTCGGCATGCAACGCGGTGAAGCAATTGAACATCCATGGGTTAACCGTGCGATTGAAAATGCACAGCGTAAAGTAGAGGCACGTAACTTCGACGTTCGTAAGCAACTACTTGAGTACGATGATGTAGCAAACGATCAACGTCGTGTTGTTTACTCTCAGCGTAACGAACTACTTGAAGAAGGCGATATTTCAGAAACTATTACTGCAATTCGTGGTGACGTACTTAGCAATACAATTGATCAGTATATTGCACCGCAAAGCCTTGCTGAAATGTGGGATATTCCTGGCCTTGAAGAGCGTTTAAAACAAGACTTCTTAATTGAGTTACCTATTACTCAGTGGTTAGCAGATGACAATAAACTATACGAAGAAAAGCTTCGTGAGCGTATTGAGCAGGCGGTTGAGCATTCATACAAGCAAAAAGAAGAGCAAGTTGGCGATTCTGTTTTACGTCAATTCGAAAAAGCGATTATGCTACAGAGTCTTGATCAGCATTGGAAAGATCACCTTGCTGCAATGGATCATTTACGCCAAGGTATTCATTTACGTGGTTACGCGCAAAAGAATCCTAAGCAAGAGTACAAGCGTGAATCGTTTGAGCTGTTCTCCGAAATGCTTGAAAACTTGAAAGTAGATGTTGTAAGCATTCTAAGTAAAGTACAAGTACGCGCAGAAGAAGATGTTGAAAAAGTAGAAGAGCAACACCGTAAAAGTGAAAATGCTCCTCGCGAATACCAACATGAAGAAGCTGAGCACGTAGGTGGCGAAGCGCCAGAAACAGCGACAGTAATGGCTCGTACAGAACCAAAAGTAGGTCGTAATGACCCTTGTCCTTGTAAATCAGGTCAAAAATTCAAACAGTGTTGCGGTAAATTAAAGTAACCCAATATTGTCAGTAGCTTATTAAAAAGCGGCGCTAGCGTCGCTTTTTTTTATGGAGTTTTAAAGTAATGACTATAGAAATTGTACATGTAGCTGTTGGTGTTATTAAGAAAAATAACGCTATATTCATTTGTAAACGTGCAGATGAACAACATCAAGGCGGTTTATGGGAATTTCCTGGTGGTAAAGTTGAAGCTGGAGAAAGTGTGTTTGTTGCACTTAAACGCGAGCTTATTGAAGAAGTTGGACTAACCATTCACAGCTCTAGCCAATTGATGGTGATTGAACATGACTACGGCGATAAATGCGTTAAATTAGATGTACACGTAGTAAGTAACTTTAGCGGTGAAGCACATGGCGCTGAAGGGCAACCTAGCGAATGGGTAGCAATTACTGAATTAGAAAATTATGATTTTCCTGAAGCGAATGCTGAAATTATCGAAAAAATAGTTGCCCGATACGCATAAAAAAAGGGCATAAGTGAGCACAATGAATATCTCAATACAAAATAAGCTAAGCGAACTGTTAGCACTGCCCCCTGAGTTAACTCAAGTTAGTGCGATTGGTAGCGGTCATATAAATAGTACATGGCTACTTACAAGTATTGATAAACAGTTTATTGTGCAAAAACTAAATACTGAGGTATTTAAAAACCCTGCTCAGTTAGTGAGTAATGCAAAACTAATTGAGCAGCATTTAAATGCTAAACAACTGCAAAATAATTACCCGCTTGAAATAATCAAACATATAACTACACAAAACGACGAACACTTAATAAAAATTGATAATGCGTATTATCGCGTCCTTAACTATATTAGCGATAGCTACAGCGAAGACGTTGTTAAAAATACCCAGCAGAGCGAGCAAGCGGCTTACGCCTTTGGCGTATTTGCTCATGCATTACAAGATTTTGATGCGCAACAGCTAAACACTGTAATCCCTGATTTTCATAACTTAGCGATGCGCTTTGAGCAATTAAATACCGCAATCACTAACAACGTAGTTAATAGAGTAAAGCACTGCGCTGACGAAATAGAATATTGCTTAACGCAGCAGCATTTAATTACTGAGCTTAGTCAGGTAGCTAAACACATACCCCTTAGAGTGTGTCATAACGATACAAAAATAAATAATATGCTGTTTTGTAATACAACTCACAAAGCAAAAGCAGTTATTGATTTAGACACCTGCATGGCAGGATTTTGGCTTTATGACTTTGGCGACATGGTACGTACATTTTGCTCCCCCGAAGCCGAGGATTCAACAAACTTACACAACGTTGTTATTCGAAAAGATATATTTTCAGCCATTGTTAAAGGCTATGTAACGCCATTAAAAAGTAGCATGAGTATACTAGAGCAAGAAAGCTTATTATTAGGCGCTAAAATAATGCCGCTCATGTTAAGTGTGCGCTTTTTAACTGATTACTTAAATAACGATGTGTACTTTAAAGTATCTCATGCAGAGCATAATTTAGAGCGAGCACAAAACCAACTCGCGCTTTATAAAAGCATACTGAGTAACGAAGAATGGATGCACGCGTGCTTAGTCGATAAACAAATTCAAGATACAAAAAAACCAGTAAGCTAAAAACTTACTGGTTTTTTGTTATTTATAGCAATGCAATTACCAGATTTTTACGCGATCTTCTGGTTTGATATACATTTTATCACCTTCTTTTACGTCAAACGCTTCGTAAAACTCAGGCATGTTCGACAAGATACCGATTACACGGTAGTGGCTTGGTGAATGAGGGTCTGTTAATAAACGATTACGTAACTCTTCATCGCGGTAGTTACGACGCCAGATTTGCGACCAACCCATAAAGAAGCGTTGATCGCCTGTGTAACCATCTATCACGGGTGCTTTTTTATCACCTAAAGATAGCATATACGCTTTATGCGCAACGGTTAAACCACCTAAGTCACCAATGTTTTCGCCAAGCGTTAGCTCACCATTAACACTTGCATCTTCAAATGGTTTATATTCGTTATACTGTGCAACTAAAGCCGCTGTACGCTCTTCAAATTGCTTAAGGTCAGTCTCACTCCACCAGTTACGTAAGTTACCGTCACCGTCGTATTTAGCACCTTGGTCGTCAAAACCGTGGCCAAGCTCATGCCCAATTACCGCGCCAATTGCGCCGTAGTTTACAGCATCATCCGCTTCTAAATTAAAGAATGGTGGTTGTAATATAGCGGCTGGAAATACAATTTCATTGTTTACTGGGTTGTAATACGCATTTACCGTTTGCGGAGTCATGTGCCACTCAGAGCGATCAACAGGTTTACCCAATTTAGCAATCATATCTGCGTATGCCCATTCGCTATAACGAATGTAATTACCTACTAGCTCGTCTGAGTTAATCTCTAGCTCTGAGTAATCTTTCCACGTGTCTGGGTAACCAATCTTAGGCGTAAATTTGTCTAATTTTTCTTTCGCTGCAAGCTTTGTTTCAGGGCTCATCCACTCAAGATTTTCGATAGCAACGCCATAACCTTTAATTACGTTATCAACTAACTCTTCCATGCGTGCTTTAGCTTCTGGCGGGAAGTTATCTTTAACGTATACCTTACCTAAAATTTCACCAAGTACACTGTTAGATGCATCAACCGCTTGCTTCCAAAGAGGTGCTTGTTCTTCTACGCCACGAAGTGTTGTGCTGTAAAAGTCAAAGTTAAGGTTAACTAAATCTTCGCTAAGTAGCTCTGCATAACCACTTACAAAATGAAATTTTAAGTAGTTTTTCCACGTCGCTAAATCAGTATCTTTATAAATAGTAGCAAGTGCTTCTAAGTAGCTTGGTTGACGTACAATAATATCACTTGCACTCACACCTGCATCTTTAAAGAATGCAGCTAAATCAAGCTCCCCCATCAACTTGCTTGCGTCTGCTACTGTCATCTTGTTATAAGATTTAGTTGCATCACGGCTTTGCACACGGCTCCACTGAGCATCAGCTAGTGTTTTTTCAAATGCAAGTACGCTCTTGGCAGCTTCTGCTGCTTTTTTAACGCCTGATTTTGCTAAAACATCTGTGATGTATTGCTCGTAAGAAGCACGAATTTTAGTGAATTTTTCGTCATCATTTAAGTAATAATCACGATCTGGTAAACCAAGACCCGACTGAGATAAATACAATGCATACTCGCTCGAGTTTTTAGCATCGTTATTTACAAACCAACCAAACGGTAAAGTACCGCCTTGTTTTTGAATTTTAGCCATTAAACCCACTAAGTCAGCTTTAGATTTAACGCTATCAATCGTATCTAATGACGGTTGTAATGGCGTAATACCTAGCTCATTACGCGCAGATTGATTCATGTAGCTTTTATAAAATGCGCCAATTTTATACTCATCACTGCCTTTTTTAGCGGCCTTATTCGCGGCTGCGTTTTCAAGGGCAATTTTCATCGCTTTTTGTGACTCATCATATAGCTGCGAAAAAGAACCGTAGTTAGACTTATCACCTGGTATTTCAGTTTTTGCTAACCACTGTCCATTTACATGATAATAAAAATCGTCTTGTGCGCGTACTGAACTATCCATATTCGCTAGTTCAATACCAAGCTCTAGTGGCTTTTCAGCGGGTGCTGTTACTACAGGAGTGTCGGTTACTTTAGCTTCTTGTTGTTTTTCACCACAACCTACTAGACCAAGTGCAAGCGCTATGCTCGCAGCGGCCATTGTTACTTTATTCATAATGATTCCGTTTGTTAGTTAGAATTAAATCATACCAATCTGCTTATGTATGGGGTCTATTTAACGTTAAGAAAATTACGCTAGAACTAGGCAAAAGTTTTTGTATCTAGTTGTTCTAAATAAAAAATTTTTAACGACGTTATAGTGCAATTTAATTCGTTAAATTGATCAAAGATTTATGCAGGTTGGTATCACATACCAACTCCATTAAATTCTTGAATATAGCAGGAGTAAAAATAGCACTGCCTGTACGCTTTTACTTAATGGAATGGGTATCAAGGGAGCTTTAAATAATAAAGCACACCACGCAGTATCATAAACCTCATTAGACCAACAATAAAATGGAATATGTAACAAAGTATTTTGAATGCGGTGAGCTGCAAAAATAGCCCTACCAATAACAATATAGCGGGTGGCTAAGGCTAACTTTTATTCTTCCCGTGGAGCGCTAAACGCTCTAGTTTTTCTTTTAATGAAGGGGGGGCAGAAGCCGCTATCGCATTTAAGTAATTAGCGGTTTGCTCACTCATTTTACGTGAGTTGGTAACTGTAGGGCTGCCCGATTTATTAGCGGTACTTAATCGCTGAGTTGCTTGAGGGTTTGCAGTTATTTTTATTTGCCCGAGCTCTGCCATTCCAGCTGCTCTAAAGTGTGAAAGCATATCCATTTTTAAATAATTAAGCCTAAGCGCGATAGGCGCAGACACAGCCTCTATCATTAGCGTGCCGTCTCGGTAATTACTAACTCGGCATTTATCACCCAATTTAGGGCCTAAAAAATCTTTTAATAAGGTTTGCTGTGTATCAAGTGCTTGGCTTTTGCCTGCATAAGCCGATAAACGATTATTTAACCCCGCCATAATATCGGTTAGCGGTTTTGGTGCATATCTATCTTTAGCCATTTTACACCTCGTAAAAACTCACTTAGACCCAGAGATAATACTCTGGGTCTAAGTATACACTGCGTATTAATACTACGCGCCGGCTATTTGCATTTGCTCTATTAGTACTGAGCCAGTTTGAATACCACCACGGCGTTCTATATCACCACCAATGGCGGAAATACCTTTAAACATGTCTTTTAAATTACCAGCAATAGTAATTTCACTTACCGGATATTGAATTTCACCATTCTCAACCCAAAAACCTGCAGCACCACGAGAGTAGTCACCCGTTACGGTATTTACGCCCTGCCCCATTAGCTCTGTAACTAATAAGCCAGTACCCATGGTTTTTAATAGTGCAGTTAAATCGTTATGAGTTTGCTCAACGAGCCAGTTATGTATACCGCCAGCATGCCCTGTTGGCATCATGTTCATTTTACGCGCAGCATAACTTGCTAATAAATAAGTTTGTAACTCGCCGCCTTGAATTATTTCTCTATCGAATGTTTTAACACCTTCGCTATCAAACGGTGACGATGCCAACCCTTTTAAAATATGTGGGCGCTCAGCAATATTCACACAATTACTAAATACCTGAGTGCCTAAGCTATCAAGTAAAAAACTTGATTTACGATAAAGCGCGCCACCACCAATTGCCGACACCAAGTGACCAAACAATGAATTTGCAATATCTGCTCTAAAAATAACAGGCACTTTCATTGTGCCTAACTTTTGGCTGTTTAATTTAGCTAAGGTTTCAGCTGCCGCTTCAAGACCCACTGCCGCAGCATCATTTAAACCAGCCTGATCGCGAGCAACTGTATAAGCAGAGTCGCGCTGCATGTGTTCGCCATCTTTACCTATTACCATAGTACTAATACTATGACGAGTGCGCGGAAAACCTGCAATTAAACCGTGGCTGTTACCATAAACACGTAATCCCTGATGCGATGAAAAACTCGCACCATCAGAGTTAACAATACGCTCGTCCGCATTTAATGCAGCTTGCTCAGCAGCATGACAAAGCTCAATGCCTTCCTCAGGACTTACATCCCAAGGATGATATAAATCTAAATCTTTAGGATTAAATTCAAGTAACTCTTTATCAGCAACGCCGTTAAATGGATCATCAGATGTAAATTTGGCTATATCAATCGCTTTTTCGACTACCGTGCGCAATGTTTTTGGATTTAAGTCAGCAGTTGACGCCGAGCCTTTATTATTACCAACATATACACTAATGCCTAAGCCGCCGTCTTGGTTGAACTCAATGGTTTCTACTTCACCCATTCGTGTACTAACCGATAAACCAGACGTGCTAGACATCGCAGCTTCTGCAGCTGTAGCGCCTAATTTTTTAGCATGTTCGAGTACTTCTGCTACCGCATCTTTAACTTGCGATATTTGAGAATAAATTGGATCGTTTTGTTGGCTTTTCATAAATTAAGTCCTGAGCCTTAGAGGCATAATGCACGCATTTCTTATATTTAAATGCTAACACACTCAATGCATCACATCAGCTAATATTCCTAAGTATCATATTCATGTATAATGGCAAAAGTTATTTTTATTTAAGAGCACCCCATGGCAAAGAAAAAAGGCAAGCCTGCTGAAATTGAAGAAGAAATTGAATATGTATCAAGAACGGAGCTTAAACGCGAAGCGCAAGAGTTTCATCAGTTAGGTACTGAAATTGCCAAAATGGGTAAAAAACAGCGCGAACGCCTGCCATTAAATGACGATTTAAAAGAAGCGATGGTTGTTGCAGATAAAATAAGTAACAAAAGCGACGCGTATCGCCGCCACTTAAATTACATCGCTAAAACACTGCGTACTGTAGAAAACATTGATGATATTAAAGCGATTATCGATGTGATGCTTAATAAAAATAACCAAGCTGAAGTATTGGTCAAAAAAATTGAGCAATTACGTTCAGATTTAATTGAGCAAGGTGATGACCTTATCAATGAGACTATTGAGCAGTTTCCATCTCTTGATCGTCAACAAATGCGCCAATTGGTTCGAAATGCGGCAAAAGAAGCGAAAGCTGAAAAGCCGGGTAAAGGTTATAAAGAATTATTTCAATACCTTAAAGATGCTCATACTATTACGTATTAATTAGGTCGTATTAAGTTATATTTTATTAAAAAAGGTGCTTCGGCACCTTTTTTGTTATAGATCAAACCGCCTTCCTGAGTACTTTTTTATAATCCCCAATAAATAAATACTTAGGTGTGCGTGATGATTAAACTTCCACAATGGGATGAAACCCTAATAAACAAATATAATGTGTCTGGTCCGCGTTATACCTCTTATCCCACGGCTTTATCACTGCGTGACGGATATCAGCAACAAGACCTACTAAGCGCTATAGAATCGTCAACAAGTCGCTCTCTTTCTTTATATATTCACATCCCGTTTTGTAGTCAGCTTTGCTACTACTGTGGCTGTAATAAAATAATTACCCGTCATCAATCTAAGGCAGATACGTATCTCGACTTTTTAGCAAAAGAAATTACTGCCCAAGCGCCTTTATTTAAAAGCTACACGGTTGAGCAATTGCATTTAGGTGGCGGTACTCCCACCTTTTTAACCGCAAAACAAATGACCCGTTTAATTAAACTTTTAGAACAACACTTTAATTTTACACGCACAACAGAGCGCGGTATTGAAATAGACCCACGCTCACTTGCCGATAATATGCTTGTTGATTTAAGAATGCTTGGCTTTAACCGTGTCTCATTTGGGATTCAAGACTTTAACGACGACGTGCAACTTGCTGTTAATCGCCCGCAAAATGCAGATACCGTTAAGCAATTAATTACACAAGCTCGCGAGCTAGGATTTCAATCTATTAATGCAGATATGATTTACGGGCTACCTCTGCAAACGCCAGAGAGCTTTAAGAAAACTATAGAGCAACTTATTGAGTTAAGCCCTGACAGAGTATCAGTGTTTAACTACGCGCATTTACCAGAGCGCTTTGCTGCACAGCGTAAGATTAAAGATGCAGATTTACCCAGTGCTCGTAATAAGCTCACCATGTTTAAAAATACGCTGGAGCAGATGACGCAAGCAGGCTATCAATTTATTGGTATGGACCATTTTGCAAAAACTGATAATGAACTAGCTGTTGCGCAAAATGAAGGCAAGTTACATCGTAACTTTCAAGGTTATACAACCCATGGAAATTGTGATTTATTAGGTTTAGGCGTGTCATCAATTTCACAAATTGGCACCGCCATTTTACAAAATCAAAAAGAATTAAAACATTATTACCACAACGTAGAAACACAAAGCGGTAGTGCTCTTAATAAAGGAATGCACTTAACACATGATGATGTAATTCGTGCTGATGCAATTAAACAGCTCATTTGCCAATTTGAATTAGATATACAAGACTTTAGTGAAAAACACGCGCTTATATTTAATGACTACTTTGAGGATGCATTAGTAGCGCTGGCGCCACTTATAAAAGATGAACTAGTCACTATAATTGATAATAAAATTAGCGTAACACCACGCGGGAACTTATTCATTCGTATTATTTGTATGTGCTTCGATGCTCACTTACAAAAACAAATTAACGCAACGCGCTTTTCAAGGGTGATTTAGCCTGAACTCTGGATAATAAATACATCGGCACAAAAAAAGCAGACCTAGGTCTGCTTTTTGTATTTAAGTTGTAGCTTTAATTAAAAACGACTTTATCGCTACCTGGAGCGGCTTTAAACTCGATAATAATTTTAGCGCAATCCGCTTTAACTTCATCTTTAAGTGTTTTTTCAGCTTGCCAGCGAGCCTTATCTAGCTTAAAAATCTCTTTTTTAGAGTATTTTTTACGTGCATCGTGCGTCGGCATTTCTTTAACTACCTGATACATTTTATAAATACCAGGATACTGCGTCGTTAAATCACGCTCGCTTTCAAAGGCATACTGAGACATAAGTACCCAAATACGTAAACAGCCTTCAGAAAACTCACACTGCTCTTCATTCATTGCACGTGCGATTAAATGAATACTATCGGCTAGTTTTGCGTTTCGCTTTAAACGCGACTTTTCAAGCTTTTGCTTTTGTTCAGCCTGCGTTTTAGCAATTAACTTTTTTTGCGCATTTAACTTATACAGCAACTGACCCGCATAAAATGCCAAACCAGCTATGATAGCAGCGCCTAAAAGTAAGGCTAAAATTACCGAGGTACTCATTATTTATCCTTACTATTTGTCGTCTTCATCTAACCATTCGTTGGCTAAATCATCAGATAAGTATTGATCGAAATCAGAATTGCCTTGGCTTTCAAGGTCATCTTCAAACTCGTCTTCGTCCTCATCTTCAATACCAAGAATTTCACATAACGCCTGATGACGGGCAATGCGACTATTAAAGTACTTAGCATCTTTACCTGTTAGCATTTCACCTTTTTCATGACGCTCTACTAATTTAAGTAAACGTTCATCATTCTCAAGTGCTTCTAGCTCTTGTTCAGGTGTAAATTCAGGCTCGATTACTTTTTTCAGCTCAATAGTTGGCTTTAAGTTGCGTTTCATTTCAACTTTAGGCTCTGGCGCGGTTGCGATTAACGGCACAGGCTTTTTACTGCCTACACGCTTATCTTTAGGCGCGTGATTACTATTTTGGCTTTCGCTATCTAGTAAATCTGGCGCATTACGAGAACCGGGCTTTGCGCCTTTGGTTTTTTTAACTCGCTGCTCTTTTAATGCGCGCATTTCTTTAAGCTTATCTTGGCTTAAACGAACAGGTCCGTTTGCTGGGCTTTTGCGTGACTTTTTAGTTCTACTCATATCTTGATCATCTCACTTAAGAGGTTTTGAGCGAAGCGCAAATTAATGGGCATCGCAGTGCTGGCCTAGCCAGAAGAATTCAGTTTGCGCTATAGAGGTTGGGTTTCTCATTTAAAAGCGCCTTAGCTAATTAATCGCTAATTTTAAACGGTGGGTATTGTAACAGGACAAATAAAAAGGCGGTAGAGAAAACATCTCTACCGCCTGCTAATCTGAGCGCCATTATCTGGACACTTCTCCCTTCGACTTTTTTTAGTCTTTATTATTTTTATTATTATCAGTCCGTATTGTTATTATTTTTACGTTCCTTGTTACATTCCATTTTGTTTTTGTTATTAAACTTCCATGAGTATTTTATTATTTTCGGTCATCGTGACACTTTTTTATTATTTCCTTTAGTAGCACCAATCTTGTGCTATGTAGTCATGCCGCGCCACTTTCCTTATAGCTTGTTTCCGTTTTGTTATTGTTCTTTTGCGACAGTGGTTAATTTACTCGTTAATGATTTTGTTACAACTGGTTTATATAACTTTTATTATACTTATTACATTTTAAAACAAAATAAACAATAAAATACAATAGGTTAATGATGAACAAGAAATAAAAAGAAGACTTCTCTCACACTAACGCATGGTCAATGTCTTACATTTAAACGGGTGATATCGTTAATTTTGCACACAAAAAAAGCAGCCTGGGCTGCTTTTTGTAAAACATTGTAGTGTATTTATTATTAATTGCTAAATAAATACGACTTTAGTGTAAACCACCTAAGTACTGAGAAAGTACTTCAATATCTTTATCTGTTAATTTCTTCGCTATATCGCCCATCATGCCATTTAAGTCATTGTGACGAGTTCCATCACGGAATTTTTCAAGTTGAGACTTGATATATCCAGGATGCTGAAAAGAAATTTTTGGAAACTTAGCAAGTGATGAACCGTTACCACGTGGACCATGACATGCTGCACATGATGGAATCCCACGCTCCGCATCGCCTGCTTTAAAGAGCATTTCGCCAACTTCAACAACATCTTTAGGTGTAGCACCTTCAGTCATGTTGATTGAAGAAAAATAAGCAGCTAGATCTTTCATGTCTTGCTCGCTAAGTGGCATAGCCATAGCGCTCATTACTGGATCCATACGCCCTTCTTTGCCGCCTGACGTCATACCTAATTTTAAATCCTGAAGTTGCTTAAGGATATAATCTGGATGTTGACCTGCAATTTTAGGGTAAATATTAACCGGCGCATTACCGTCTGGGCCGTGACAAGCCGCACACGTTGCTGATTTTTCTTTACCTGCGTTTACATCGCCATCAAATGCTGTTGCGTTGCTTGCTGACAACGCACCAAGCAATATTGTTAAAGATAGTGCTATTTTTTTCATGGTGAATTCTCTGTTTCCGACCCTGTATCATCTACAATCGTGATGTTGTAATACATATATTCTACACGATAATAAATTCTCTGGCACGTTTTCTACACATATTAAGCTTATAATTTACAGGGTTTTGACTTAGATTAAGCTTTAACATGTTTTAAATGTACCATAGGTGCTGTTTTTAGGTGGTTAAATACGCTTTTTAATACATCCTTTATAGTATAAAATACGCGCCCTGAGTGAATTTGGTTTACTCAATGTTATTTTTTTAAGTTTTAGGAGAGCCTGTGCTCAAATCTCGTATCAAATATAATACTGCGTCTTTCGTAACAAGCGCTCCCGACATTACTAAATTACCTGCTGATACGGGAATTGAAGTTGCGTTTGCCGGTCGCTCCAATGCAGGTAAGTCGAGTGCATTAAATGCATTAACCGATCAGAAGCTAGCACGTACAAGTAAAACACCTGGACGTACTCAGCTAATCAATACATTCGATTTAGCGGATGTTGACGATATGCGCCTTATCGATTTACCAGGCTATGGCTTTGCTAAAGTACCAATCGAAATGAAAAAGAAATGGCAAAAGTCGTTAGGTGAATATCTGCAAAAGCGTCAAAGCTTAAAAGGTATTGTTATTTTAATGGATATTCGTCATCCATTAAAAGATTTAGACCGTGATTTAATTAACTGGGCAATTGGTAGTGAGATTCCAGTATTGGCACTATTAACTAAAGCCGACAAACTAAAGCAAGGCCCTCGTAAATCACAAGTACTGCAAGTTCGCCGTGAATTAAGCACGCTTGATGGGGATATTACAGTTCATGCGTTTTCATCATTAAAGGGCACCGGTTTACCAGAAGTAGCTAAAAAGCTAGATGAATGGTTTTTAGGTCCTGTTATTGCTGTACCACCTACCGATGAAACAATCACAGACGAAACCAACCCAGAGGCTTAAACGCTGGCGTTACGATAAATAAAACTGCTTTCCTGCAGATTTAATAAAATAGCCGAGCTTATCAGACTCGGCTTTTTCAGCCCACTGATAAAATACACTGCGTGAAACTCGCGCACTACAACCATATGGTAGCTTTAAATAAGGCACCTTTGAACCATTGTAGTCTTTTATATGCAAGGGCTGCTGAGCGCTCACTAACCACTGCCTAGCTAAATTATCAATACAACACAACACTTGCCCTTGCGCTGTATTTTCAAAGCGCCAATCAACAATAATAAACGGCGCATCTTCAACCGTTATTGTTATTTTTTCGACAGGGGTTTTTAAATAAAATTGCTCACCTTCTTTACACAATACAGAAGCAAACAGCTTCACCATGGCTGGGCGTGTTATTTCGCTGCCATCGTAAAACCATTTCCCTTCATTATTAATAACAATTGGCAGCTCCCCACAATGGTTAGGCTGCCAACTATCAAAAGGTTTGCTTGGCTCGCTTAATCGCTTGCTAAGCTCACTTAAAGAAATCACTGTTTTTTAAGTGTTATTGCAAATGTAACAGGCACAGCTGTTGCAATTGAAGGCAAGCCCGCTAACTCTTGCAGCTTTTTAACGCCTTCGGTTACACCAAAATCATCACTATTAATAATAATAGGTGTTAATGATGATACCGTTAAATCACCACTTTGCGTGCTGTTAACGAGTACATCAATTGCCAATGGTTTTTTATTACCATGAAAATCAAGCTCAGCTGTAATACCCTTCAATACATATTGACCAGGCTTTTTGATATTACTTAGCTCTTTAGTTAAATTTGCAGTTAAAACAGCATTGGGGAATTTAGCCGCTTCGAATAAAAATGTAGCCAAACGCTCATTACGAATAGGGATTAGAGTTTCGGCTGATGTTAAATCAACATTAACGCTAAACTCACCTTTATCAGAAAGCATACCTTCAAGGTTAGTAAAATGGTGAGCTTCAGCAATCGAATCTTTTTTAATTGAAACAAAGCTTAGTTGGCTTTTATCATTCACTAGCTGCCAATTGGCCTGAGCAACATTAGAAATAACTAAACTTGATAAAGAAAAACCTGCAATAGCTAATGCTTTAAACATAGCGCACTCCTTAGTAATAAAATGAAAAGAATAAAAATGATAGCACTTCGATGGTATCACCTGCGATGTACCCAAACCACCTCGAAGTGACGAATGCACAATACAATTGGTATAGCGCAAAAAAGAATTAATTAGATAGGATTTTTAGGCGTAAAACAAAAAACGGCCCACCAAACAAGTTGGTAGGCCGGTATAGCAAACTGGGGAGAAGCTATCAATTTGTTGCACCCTTCCAGATGCATCATCAACAGGATGTCCTACAGGATAGGACAGGCGGGACTTTAACAAAAGCACGCATTAAAATACAATCATATTCCTGTAAAACAGCTCGAATTGACGAACATATAACTATTTAATACAAATAGTTGCTTAAATTAACCTTATTTTAACTAAAGCTTGCATATAGCTAATTAAATAGCTGTTATTCTCATTTTTATTAAACATAAAAAAAGCGCCAAAAGGCGCTTTAATTAAAATGCTCAAATTGCATTAATGGGCTTGTTCCCAGTTGTCACCTTCGTCGGCTTCAACAATAAGCGGCACATCAAGCGCTGCAGCTTGCGACATCAGCTCACAAATATGTTTTGTGTATTCAGGTGCGCAGTCTGTTTTAATTTCAAATACCAATTCATCGTGTACTTGCATTAGTAGCTTAATCGTATTTGGCGCCTGTTCGTGTACCCAGCGGTTAACGCTCAGCATTGCTTTTTTAATAATATCAGCAGCAGTACCTTGCATTGGTGCGTTTATAGCAGCACGTTCGGCTCCTTTTCTGCGCGCGCCATTACGTGCGTTTATTTCTGGTAAATGTAGGCGGCGACCAAATATTGTTTCAACGTAGCCATTTTCAGCTGCTTTTTCGCGTGTTGTTTCCATGTACTCTAATACACCAGGAAAACGCTCAAAGTATTTATCTATGTAATGCTGCGCTTCGTGGCGCGGCACATCTAGTTGACGTGCTAAACCAAATGCAGACATACCGTAAATTAAGCCAAAGTTTACTGCTTTCGCCTTGCGGCGCATATCGGTAGTTACATCATCAAGCTCTACACCAAATACTTCAGCGGCAGTTGCACTGTGTACATCTAAGCCGTTAGCAAATGCATTTAATAGACCTTTGTCTTGTGAAAGGTGCGCCATAATACGCAGCTCAATTTGGCTGTAATCGGCAGCGACAATTTTGTAACCATCTGCAGCTATAAACGCTTCACGAATTCGACGCCCTTCTTCTGAACGAATAGGAATATTTTGTAAATTAGGATCGGTTGAACTCAAGCGCCCCGTTGCTGTAATTGCCTGATGATATGACGTATGTACACGCTGGGTTTTCTCATTCACCATTAATGGTAATTTATCAGTATAAGTCGATTTAAGCTTTGATAAACCACGATGCTCTATAATTACTTTAGGTAGTGGATAATCATGAGCAAGCTCTTGCAATACTTCTTCTGCGGTAGAAGGTGCACCTTTAGGTGTTTTTTTGATAATAGGCAGGCCAAGCTTTTCAAACAACAATACTTGTAGTTGCTTAGGAGAGCTTAAATTAAATGGTTCGCCTGCTATTTCAAATGCTTCTTTTTCAAGCTCAATTAAACGCTCGCCTAATCGTTGGCTATGTGCTGCAAGCATATTGCTATCAATTGCAACACCGGTTCGTTCAATATCAGAAATCACACTAACAAGTGGCATTTCTATATCTTCGAATACAGATTTTAGCTTTTCATCAGCCGCTATTTTTGGCCAAAGCACTTCATGTAGGCGTAAAGTAATATCGGCATCTTCTGCAGCGTAAGGCGCAGCTTTTTCAAGTTCAATTTGGTTAAAGGTAAGTTGCTTTTTACCTTTGCCAGCAATATCTTCAAAGCTAATATTTTTATGACCTAGATATTTAAGTGCTAGCGAGTCCATATCGTGGCGTGTACCCACACTATTAAATACGTATGACTCAAGCATGGTGTCAAACTTAATACCATTTAGCGCAAAACCTGCATTCGCTAATACACTTTTGTCGTATTTAAGGTTTTGCCCTACTTTAGCTTTGTTTTCATCGGCCAAAATTGGACCTAGCTTTTGCATTACAAATTCCAGACTTAATTGCTCAGGCGCACCCGGGTAGTCATGCGCTAGAGGTAAATACACAGCTTCACCCGCTTTTACGGCAAAACTCATACCCACTAATTGCGCTTTCATGTAATCAAGGCTGGTAGTTTCTGTATCAAATGCAAATAACTCGGCACTATTTAATTGCTCTATTAACGTATCAAATTGCGCTTGCGTTAAAATAGTTTCGTAATGGGCATCTTCTACTTTTGGTAATTCAGTGGCTTCGGTAGGTACAGCTAGATGTGTTTCTGCATCTTTAGGGTTATCTAGTAACTCAGCTAACCAACGACGAAATTCACACTCACCATATAGTGCAATTAATTCGTCTTTATTTGGCTCTTGTAATTTGAACGTATCAAGATCTGATTCGACTTCAACATCGCACTTAATTGTTGCAAGCTCGTAGCTTAAAGGCAGATGATCGAGAGCTGCAGCTAACTTTTCACCTATTTTACCCTTAATCTCACTTGCGTGATCCATTACACCTTGCAACGAGCCATATTTCTCTAACCACTTAACGGCCGTTTTTGGACCACAGCCTTCAACACCTGGGATATTGTCGACCTTATCGCCCATTAGTGCCAAGTAATCGATAATAAGTTCGGGGCCTACACCAAACTTTTCCACTACGGTAACAGGATCTGAAATACTGTCGGTCATCGTGTTTATTAATGTAACGTGTTCATTTACAAGTTGCGCCATATCTTTATCACCAGTGGAGACAAGGACATGCCGTTTTTGCTCAGTTGCAATGCGTGCAAATGTGCCAATAACATCATCAGCTTCAACGCCTTCGATACTAATTAGCGGAAAACCCATCGCCTTGATAATGCTATGTATTGGTGCTATTTGCGTACGTAAGTCATCCGGCATCGGCGGGCGATTTGCCTTATATTCGCTATACATATCGTTACGGAACGTTTTGCCTTTAGCATCAAATATAACCACCATGTGTGAGGGATCATATTGTCTGATCAAGCTTTTAAGCATGTTGATCACGCCATAAATAGCGCCCGTAGCCTCACCTTTAGAATTAGTTAAATGCGGCGGAGAATGATAAGCACGAAATAAATATGACGAGCCATCAACTAAAATAAGTGGGTTTTCGGGGATCTGAGCCATGGTGAATTTGGATCCTAAATGCAAAAAATTAAGGTAATTATAAGCATGCCATAAGGTAGTAAATAAAACGACTGTGAATTACTGTTTATCGTGTTATTAAAACTAGAGCAAGCTGTGGATAAGTGTGTAGATAACAGCCACGAGCTATTCTTCCAAAGCATTATAAAATGCCTAGAAAATACTTTAACTGTATGTTTTAATTTAAAAAAGATAATACGAGGTTCTTTTTTTATTATTTTAAACCAATGTGGAAAAAGGTTTTCTAACGACTGCTTCTGTTGTTATTCACTTTGATTATTCGCGTCCATTTAAATAACCGGAGGAGTATTCTAGCACAATGGATCGAAGATCATAGCGATCCTTTATAATTTTTTTAAAGGCAAAGTGATCGCAAATGGCATAAACCGCAAAACGACTTGCACTGCGAATGATTTTTGTACTAAAAATTTATTTTCGCGAGAAATTTTGAGCATGTTAAACTTCATCCGATCGACTTATAAAAAAGACTTTAGGGGACAAAAGCATGAAAAACGTAGCAGTAATATTAGCAGGGTCTGGTGTGTACGATGGTAGTGAAATTAATGAAGCAATTTTAACTTTATTACATATAGCCAAAAATAGCGCAACGTATCAGTGTTTTGCACCAGATATTGAACAACTTCATACCATTAACCATTTAACAGGTGAAGTAATGCCTGATAAACGCAATGTATTAACAGAAGCTGCTCGCATTGCACGAGGTGACATTAAATCGCTGATTGAACTAGACGTGACTCAGTTTGACGCATTAATTGTACCTGGCGGTTTCGGTGCTGCAAAAAACTTATGCGATTTTGCAATTAAAGGCGCAAAAGCAAATATCAATCAGGACGTCCTTAATGCTTGTAAATCATTTTCAAAAGCAAATAAGCCTGCAGGTTATATGTGTATTGCACCCGCATTGATCCCATTTATTTACGATAACGCCGCACTTACTATTGGTAACGATGTAGAGACAGCACAAGCGCTAAGCACATTAGGCGCTAAACATATAGATTGTGCGGTTGACGGTGTAGTTATCGATGAACCAAATAAGTTAGTTACCACCCCTGCTTACATGTTGGCAGAATCGATTCTTGAAGCCGACGCAGGGATCGCAAAACTAGTTAGTAGCGTATTATCAATAAATTGATTTTGATCTTAGGATCTAAAAAGTTAATTGTATGACTGATTACGCTTATTAAATTGCTTAACAAAAAACAGTAAATAATTAAATTTTATTGCGTTAACGCAAAAAGTAGTCAGTTTTATTAATAAAAACGGCTCTTAGCATTTTATAAATTGGCCCAGAGAGTTATAATCGGTTTAATTTCCGTCATCTTTAATCGTGATTGATCACGTTCAAATCGAAGTGAGCAAGGCAAAATGAAAAAATTAACAGCTGCAGCATTATTATTGCTAGCAACCACTGCATACGCACAGCCATATGATAACTCTATGACTGAAGATGCAATTAAAGCACGTCTCGCGCCGGTTGGTGCTGTATACCTTGAAGGCGATAAAGCTGCAGTTGCAGCGGCGCCTACTGGTCCTCGCTCTGGTGAGCAAGTATATCAAGGTGCATGTTTTGCATGTCACGGCACTGGTGCACTAGGCGCGCCTAAATCGGCTGACGATTGGGCTCCACGTATTGCTAAAGGTAAAGACACTTTACTTGAGCATGCACTAAATGGCTTTAATGCTATGCCTCCAAAAGGCACGTGTATGGATTGTTCTGATGATGAGATTAGCGCTGCTATCGACTTTATGACATCTAAATAAGCTCGATTGAAATATACAAAAAAGGTTTACTTCTGTAAGCCTTTTTTAATGCCTAAAATAGTGTGTCTAGCTACTGCTTTAGTAGGAATATCAACTTGACGATAAGCACTAAAAGTGAAAGTATAAGGCTAATAACTATACAATAAAAATAGCCGGTTAGATCATTGGAAGATAAACTATCAGTATCGAGTAAATTGGCGTATCAAAATAAACGCCTTAGAGCGCTTCTCGAAAAATACAAACAATCACATCACTTACAAAATGCCCTGATCCAATTATCAGAGCAGGCAAGTACTGTGGCCGAGCTAACCCTGCTATACCCCGCCATCCATGACATTTTACAAAAGTACGTACCTAGTAAAAGTTTTTATGTGGTGCTGCTAAATCAATACAGCCAATCACTAGAGCTTTCTTACTTTTCAGATGAAAAAGATGGTATTGCCGTCGCCCTTAACCAATCAAATAGCTTTGATGAAGGCGCCACGGGTTATGTATTTAAACAGGGTAAAACCACATGTTTTACCAAGCAGCAAATGCAAGATGCTGCAGCAGAAGGTTTATTTAAAGCATTAGGCACTCCTGCCGAACATTGGGTAGGCGTACCTGTTTACCAAGAACATAATATTATCGGTGTTTTAGCAGCGCAAAGTTACGATACAAAACAAGGCTATAGCTCACAGCAAATACAACTACTTGAGTTTATGTCGCTTTATTTGGCAACAGCAATAGAGCGTGTAAAAAAACGAGAGCTTCTTGAGTCAGAAGTTAAAATTCGCACCCGCGCACTCACTCAAAGTAACGATGCACTAAACCTTGAAATAGAGCAGCGTAAACGCGCACTTCAACGCCAACAAATTCTATTTAAAATATCTGAGATAGCAACACAAGCTAAAAACCTTGATGACGCTTATTTTAAGATACACGAAATAATAAAAACAATTACCTACGCAGAAAACTTATATATTGCGCTTTATGATAAAGAAACAGGGTGGATTAGTTTTCCTTATTGCGTAGATGAATTTAAAGAAAATACACAGCCAAGACGCTTTGCTAAAGGTTATAGCGAACTGGTAATAAGCACCGAAGAAACACAACTAATACACCCATGTAGAGCAAAAGAATTAATAGTAAGCGGTGTGGTACAACGTTCAGCACCTGTACCAAAAGAGCAAATGGCCACTAGCTGGTTAGGCGCTCCACTTAAAACAGCTCAAGGTGTTATCGGCCTTATTGTTTGCCAAGCCTACGATAACAAACATATTTTCAGCCGAGATGATTGCGAGTTAATTACCTTTGTATCGCATCAAATTGCAGCTGTTTTACAAACAAAGCTCGTCAATCAAGCAATTGCAAAAAGCCATCAAGAACTCGAATTTAGAGTAAACGAAAAAACCAAAGAATTGCGTCAAACTAATCTGCACTTACAAATGCAAATAGATGAGCGAAAAAAAATAGAGCAGCAGCTTTATCATGATGCACATCACGATTCACTTACGAGCTTGCCTAATCGTAGTCTATTTTTAACTCAGCTCGAAAAAACGCTACAACATTATCAACGTTTTCCTGAGCACCACTTTGCTGTTTTGTTTATCGATTTAGATAAATTTAAAGATATTAACGATCAGCTTGGCCACCATGCAGGCGATCAATTTTTAATTAACGTAAGTGAGTTATTTACCCAATGTATACGCGAGCATGATTTACTAGCACGTTTAGGCGGGGATGAATTTGTTATTTTATTAACCCATTTAACTGAGCCTCAACAAGCAGAAGATGTTGCAAATCGTATTATAGATTTAATGAAAAAACCCTTTTATCTTAAAGGTGAGTCTTTACAAAGTGGCGCAAGTATAGGGATAACCTACTCAAATAAAAGCTATACGCATACAGATGAAATTATTCGTGATGCCGATGCCGCCATGTATCACGCCAAAAACTCAGGAAAAAATCGTTACGAGTTATTTCATCCGCTATTAACGCAATCAATACCTGCGCAGACTCTAAAAGCACAACATCACCTTGATATATTACCTATGAGTTTTAGAAGCTCAGAAATAATTACGCTTGATGAGCAACAACAGTCTGAATCTTTATTTGAAGCATTTGGTGAACACCCAATACTTGGCTTTACTAGCTTTGATATTTTGAAAAAGTTTGCATCAGATAAAGAGCAGCATCTGCAAGTAGAGTTACAACTATTACAACGCGCCTATGCACAAGCAATTACTGCAAATGTAGCTATGGCATTGGTTCCTTGCTCTGGTTTGCTACTTGAGGAACACGAATTTGTTTTATTTACCGATACGCTAAATAAACAACAAGGACAAAGCCAACTCTGTTTATTGTTTGATGAACAAGAAATTCGCCACGCATGTGCAACGCAAATAAAAAACCTCAAAACGCTATCACAACTTGGTTATTCAATTGGTTTAAACAATTTTGCTAAAGACAGGTGCGAACTTAATTTACTAACCGATATTAATTTTGATTATTTACTACTTAGCTCGACCTTTAGTAAACGTGTTTTACAACAAGAAAGATACGATTTTCAGCTACAGGGCGTGCTTGCAATTACAAAGCTCAAAGCAATGAAGGTCATTGCTAAAGGCCCATCAATACTTAATTTTAGAGCTTTATTAGATAAACACGGTTTGGCATTTTTTGTAGGTAAACAACACGCTTTAGTATGCTCTGAGTTACCTGAAGTGCAAGCAACCCAGTCTTTATAAAGTTAGCCTGAGGTATTACTCAGGCTTTTTAAACATCGCTCGTAAGTTAGCGAC
The DNA here is from genome assembly GCF_014163875.1 of Pseudoalteromonas sp. SR43-3. Lineage (NCBI taxonomy): Bacteria > Pseudomonadati > Pseudomonadota > Gammaproteobacteria > Alteromonadales > Pseudoalteromonadaceae > Pseudoalteromonas > Pseudoalteromonas sp. SR43-3. The sequence continues at coordinate 65,630 of NZ_JACJEC010000015.1, forward strand.
TCTTGCTTGGCCTTTTTCCATGCGCTCTGCTTGGGTATTTGGCGCCTTTTTGTTTTCGAACGCAAGATCGTCCTGCGGTAACTCTTGTACAAATCGGCTTAATTCAGTTTGTGAAGTTTCACCAAATTGACGACGTATCTTTGCATAAGTAAGTGTTAACTCCTGCTGCGCACGAGTAATACCAACATAAGCTAAGCGACGTTCTTCATCTACGTTGTCCTCATCAATACTTACCTGATGCGGAAGTAAACCCTCTTCCATACCCACCATAAATACGTACGGGTACTCTAAGCCCTTTGATGCATGTAGTGTTGATAAGTGCACTGCATCGGTTTCATCTTCTTCTTCGTTACGCTCAAGCATATCGCGAAGGGTTAGCTTGCTAACAACCTCGGCTAATGTCATTGGTTCGTTGTCGGCATCACCGGTCAACATATCTGTTATCCAACGATACAGCTCTGATACGTTTTTCATACGCATTTCAGCCGCTTTAGCACTCGGTGACGACTCGTACAGATATGCCTCGTAATTAATATTACGCACTAAGTCTTTAACAGCTTCGAGCGTATCACCGCGTACTGCGTTATCAGATAGCTCAACAACCCAGCGTGCAAATCCAGCAAGCGCATTAAAGCCACGCCCTTTTAGTCTGTAGCCTAAATCGTTATCAAAACAGGTAGCAAACAAGCTCGCGTGCTTTTCATTAGCAAGCGTACCAAGCTTTTCAAGGGTAACCGTGCCTATTTCGCGTCGCGGTGTATTTACGATACGTAAAAATGCATTGTCATCATCTTGATTAACTAGCAAACGTAAATACGCCATAATATCTTTAATTTCTGAGCGAGCGAAAAACGACATACCGCCACTAATTTTATAAGGGATACGGTTACTCATTAGTGATTTTTCAAAGCCACGTGCTTGATGATTACCACGATATAAAATCGCGTAATCTTTATAGCTGGTTCGCTTCATAAACTTATGTGAAATTATTTCAGCAACCACACGCTCAGATTCATGCTCTTCATCGCGGCACCCTATTACTTTAATCGGCTCTCCATAACCTAGTTCACTAAATAACTTTTTCTCTATGTCATGTGGGTTATTGGCAATTAAAATGTTAGCCGCTTTTAGTATTCGCCCTGCACTTCGATAGTTTTGTTCAAGCTTTATAAGTCTAAGCCCTGGGTAGTCTTTACCTAATAACACTAAGTTTTGCGGGCGAGCACCACGCCATGAGTAAATTGATTGATCGTCATCACCTACCACAGTAAAACGGGCACGCTCGCCTACTAGCAATTTAACAAGTTGATATTGGCTTGTATTGGTATCTTGATACTCATCCACCAGCAAGTATTTAAAGCGTTGCTGCCAGCGCTCACGAGATGTGGCGTTATTAGTAAGTAACAAAGTAGGGATCATAATTAAATCATCAAAATCCAGTGCATTATAAGCACGCAGCTGGTTTTGATAGCGCCCATATAACTGCGCGAACAATGCTTTTTGCGCATCACGCGCTTCGCGTATTGCTTGCTCTGGCAGTACTAATTCGTTTTTCCAACTACCAATTTCCATTTTAAGTAGTTTAAGTAAGTCCTTGTCTTTTTTGAGCTCGTCTTCGGTGAGTTCACTAAGAAGCTGATTGGTATCTTGATCATCAAATAACGAAAAGCCGGGTTTAAACCCTAATGTACTCAACTCTTTTTTTATTATTTCTAAACCGAGTGTATGAAACGTTGATACCCATAAACCTTTAGCGTCTTGCTTACCGAGCGTTTGCAGTACTCGCTCACGCATTTCTTTGGCTGCTTTATTGGTAAAAGTAACGGCGGCTATATTTCGCGCTTTGTACTCACATTTTTTCACTAAATAAGCGATTTTATTCGTAATAACACGGGTTTTACCAGAGCCTGCGCCCGCGAGTACTAAGCAGGGACCACTAATATATTTTACGGCTTCATCTTGTTTAGGATTGAGTTTCATAACGACCAAAGAAATTTAAAAGACGCGCAATTTTAACGTAACCATTACAGCGAGCATAGCAATTGCCTTAATTAATTAAGGTAAAGATGATCATGTGTTAAATACCGTGGGTATAAGGTAATATTAGTTATTATCATTTAGGCAATGCCGAAGGGACAAATATGATCAACCCAGCAAAACTTGAAGAAATTGCTAAGCAAATTACTAGCAATATGCCACAAGGTGTAAAAAACCTAGCAGACACACTCGAAGGTAAAACAAAGCAAGTTCTACAAAACAAGCTTGCTGAGATGGACTTTGTGAGCCGTGAAGAATTTGATGTGCAAAGCCAAGTACTTATTCGTACTCGCGAAAAGTTAACCGAACTTGAAGCTAAAGTTTCATTGCTTGAGCAACAACTTAGCGCTAAAACTGACGCTGAATAATTATACCAATTGCATTAAATTAGTGTTCTATTATAGCGATAAGAAAATAGCTCAATAACAAGGCTAAAATTATAGTACGTAGTTGTGCTATATAAATAATTTTTAACGTAGTTAGTGAGTTATTTAATACATTAGGATGATCATTTTTTTAATAAAATTGGTATTAATTTAATGTACAAAAAAGGCAGCTTAGGCTGCCTTTTGCATTTTACCAAGTTTATTCAAATAGCTCATCAAGTACATAATAAGACAACTTAGCCTGCTGAGCTAAACTCACACTCAGCATTTTTTGCGCAACTTGCTCGCCAGTTATTGGTTTGTAACGCTTTAAAAACGCAAATCGTGTAATAACAGGAAAAATAATACTGCCTATCTTTTCTGCCACTCTAAATTGCTCACGATCGCCTAATAATAAAGATGGTTGTAAAATACTTATTTTATCAAAAGGGAGTGCTTTAATATGTTGCTCAAGCTCTCCCTTCATTTTCAAATAAGCACTATTACTGTGCGTATTCGCCCCGCTTGATGACACTAAGCAATAATGCGTAACGCCATTACATGCCGCTAACTGCGCCGCTATAAACTGATAATCAAAATCTACTTTACGCTGAGCGTGTATCGAGCCCGCTCGTTTACGGGTTGTGCCCAAACACGAAAACAATACATCACCTTTAAAAAGCTCAACATATTGAGTTAATTTTTCAAAATCAATAACGTGATTAACTAGCTTTGCATGTGTGACAGGCAGAGCTCGACGGCTTAACGTAACTACTTTTGTATAACGATCGCTATTAAGTAACTTATGGAGCAACTCATTACCGACCAAGCCTGTAGCACCTATTAACACCGCCGTTTTAGTCATGGATTTATTTATTTTCACCCACTTTTTTAAATACGTGTTGCACTGCTTTTTTGTAGCTTTGCGTTTCTTCACTCGCGCACGTTACTACAGATTCTAAATCATGAAGATGGCCGTTTTCTAAACCATAAACCCAACCATGAACGCTTAGTTCTTGGCCTCGCTCCCAGGCATCTTGCACAATGTTAGTACGACACACATTACGTACTTGCTCAATTACATTTAGCTCAATAAGGCGGCTTAAGCGTTCGCTTTCTGGCATTGCGTCGAGTTGTTCAAGATGCTTTTCTTTTACATCTCCTACATGGCGTAGCCAATTATCAATAAAGCCAAATTTAGCATTGTTTAAAACGGCTTGTACGCCACCACAACCATAGTGACCTACTACCATTATATGTTTTACTTTTAAAACCTCTACAGCGTACTGCATAACCGATAAGCAGTTATGGTCAGTGTGTACAACCACGTTAGCAACGTTACGATGTACAAATAATTCGCCTGGTAATAAATCAACTATTTGATTTGCAGGTACACGAGAGTCTGAACAACCAATCCATAAATACTCTGGATTTTGTTGCATAGATAAAATTTTAAAAAACTCAGGGTCTGCTTCACTTGTACGAGCAGCCCAACGTTTGTTGTTATCGAATAAATTTTTTAACTTTCTCATTGCATCTCTTATTAAGTCGAGGACGGAAATTTAATGGACATTAGCAAGAATCAAAATATTACGAGGCGTTAACTGCTTTTTACAAAACGTTTTAACGCTTACTTGATAACCTTGCTGTTGCAAATATAAAGCACGATCGAGCACAAGCCAAACTTCAATTGCCCTTCTGAATACATGTCGAACCAGTTCAACTCGGTCAGTTATTTTTTTTCGAGCCACCCCAACCTCTAAATACTTTATATAATCAGTACTTTGAGGTAATTTCAATGCCTTTTTATCTGCAGCCCATGCACAAAACGATTTAAACGAATCTGAGAATATAGCTTTGTTGACCGAAGGTACGCTTACGTAATATTGCTCGCCAGTGATCGACTTTCTTAGTGCATCAAAACCAAGTCGCCACTCAAGTTCTGTTTTACGCACTTTTTCCAGACGAGAAGGCGCTGTAACGGTTTCTTGTAATGCGAGCTTTAAATCGCGATGCGTTAGGTTAAGCTCACTTTTATTTGCAACCTCACTCATTACACGGTACTCATTAGCCGTAAATAAATGATAGCAACAAGGTGAAAAGCTAATTTGCTGTACTTTCGCTAAACTTGCTTGGCGCATAAATGCTTGGTGCAAACCACCGCATGCGTGTAGCGCTACGGCATGCATATCAGCATTAAAAAATTGAGTGATATCCTCTTTTAATACATCTGCTTGGCTAAAGCGCATTGCCAAGCCTTGTTGCTGTGCACTTTTTTGTCCTTGCTCGCATAAGCTTTGTTGCAGTTCAATACTATGCACATTACTTGCGCCATTAAACGCAAGCATTCGACCTAAGTGCCCTTTACCCGCGCACCACTCTAAAACAGGTTGCTTGGTATTAGGTAGTGCAGATACAAAATCTTGTAACTGTGCAAACTTACGACCTTTAATGCCGTTACTTATCCAAAATGGATAATCAGCTTGAGAGTGGGATGAGCTAGGTAACTCGCATAACTTTGCAAGTTCACCAAGTTGGCTTATGTGCTGGCTAAAAAATTGGTATAGCTGGTTTTGATCGTTATCAAGAACGCTTACCTGATCATCAGTTAGTTCGCTAAGTATGCCTTGTAGCTCTGGCCAAGGTATAGTGTCAAAATCAAACGCAGTGCACTGCCAATACTGACGATGACGCATTAAAAGTGAATCAAGTGCTAAAAATTGCTCAGCTAAAGTCATAACAGCTTAAAAAATAAAAAAGACAATTAATTATATCAGTTTCGTGAATTACCTAAGCAGTTAATTTTTACTAAAAATCAGCCGTAAATACAAAGGTATTGAAATAATACTTACCAAAATAGCTGCCATGAGCATCCACGATAACTGCATCTTTTCAGGTTCTTGGTATTTATAAATAAAGTGAGATTTTACTTCGTCAAATTCGTTTTGCGGTATGCCATATAAGTCCGCAATTAAGCGCCACTTTGCTATCGACATATGCCCTAAACTGGTGGTGGGTGGGGTTATATAACTTTTTAGTACTTCAGCCTCAAAGGCGAGCTGATAAAAGCTTTTACCCGGTGCATAGTTTTGCTGGGTGACTGCAATGGCTTCATCCATGTTCATCATTGCATAACGCCACCCTTTTAGGCTCGCTTGGTAGAATTTTTCGACCGTTTGAGGATTTTTCTTAAGCATGTTTTCGCTGGTAAATAAAATGTCGCTATATACGTCCATACCATAACGCTGTGGGCAAACAAGTCGATGAGCTACGCCTTGTTGAGTCATATAATAAGGCTCTGTAGTAACATATACTTGCATAGCATCTAGCTTGTTTTCAATCCAAGCCTGGCCTGGATTTTCGCCATCGTAAACTTTGAGTTTATCCACATCAACGCCACTGCGTTTAAGCATAATAAGTAGTTCGGCACCATCATTTTTGCTTACCGCAGTGATACGTTTATTAACAAAGTCACGTGGATGAAAAATATCAGACGTGTCTTTAACCATCCAGCAGTAAGGTGAAAATTGCAATAAGGCAGCCATAGCAACAAGAGGTTGTCCATTAATACGTTGCTGTAAAATACCAGAGTGCCCTACTCCAAATTGTGCTTCGCCACTGGCGACAGGAGCAAAGGTATCAGGTTTCATTGGATTAGCTTGTTTAATGGTTACATCAAGGCCCGCTTCATTATAAAAGCCTTTTTGCTTTGCCATATAGTAGCCAGCAAACTGAAACTGATGTGTCCATTTTAGCTGTAATGTGACTGATTCTTGCGCCGCGATATGGCTACAAAAAAAGCACAATCCAATGATTAATCCTTTAACTAGCAACTAGGTGTCCTCAAAAAGTATGACGATTACCTGTAACTATATGTAAAACGTGTAATAAAGCAAGCACCCTAGTTAGGTGCCTGCCTATAAAGAAGGACTATACTGAGGCGAGTTTTTCGGCTTTTTCTGCTTGGGGCTTTGATGTTAAGAATTGGCTAAAGCACGGATTTTGTGTTTCATCTTGTACACTGTAACCTAAACGGTTTAAGTGCTCGTTAAACATCTCATACTGACTCGGCTCAATAGCAAAACCTGCCAGTACATTCCCCATCGAACCACCGTGATTACGATAATGAAATAAGGTAATGTTCCAATTACTACCTAAAGTATCTAAAAAGCGTGCAAGCGCACCTGGATACTCTGGAAATTCAAAGCGAAGTAAGCGCTCATGTAATTGCTCGGGTGCTTTTCCGCCAACCATGTAGCGCACATGTAATTTAGCGAGTTCGTTATCCGACAGATCGCAAAATTGGTAGTCATTATTTGTTAAGTCTTGCTTTAGCTCATTAAGCTCTTGCTCGCCTTGGCGCAGGGCAATACCTACAAATATTTGTGCTTCACCAGGTCCTGCATAACGATAGTTAAACTCAGTAATAGCACGGCCACCTAAAGAAGCACAAAACTGTTTAAAGCTGCCTTTTTCTTCTTTAATAGTAACCGCTAATAACGCTTCGTTTTTTTCACCCAGCGCAGTGCGCTCTGCAACATAACGCAGGCGATCAAAGTTTAAATTAGCACCGGATAAAACAGCCGCTAAATGTAACCCTTTTAAACCAGACTGCTGGCTCCACTTTTTAAGCCCTGCCGTTGCAAGTGCACCTGAAGGCTCTGCTATTGCACGGGTAGATACAAAAATATCCTGCATGGCAGCACATATTTCGTCGCTGGTGACGGTTATAACTTCATCACAAAACTTTTGCGCTAAGCGAAATGTTTCAGTGCCAATAATTTTAACCGCTACGCCATCAGCAAAACTACCAACGCGCTCAAGCTCTACCGGTTTACCTGCTTTAAGTGCCGCTTGTAAACATGCACTTTCGTCGGCTTCTACACCAATTACTTTTATATCTGGACGCAGCGATTTGATATAAACCGCCATCCCAGCAAGTAAACCGCCGCCGCCAACAGGAATAAACACCGCATCAAGCTCGTTTAATTGCTGCATGAGCTCACGTGCTACAGTACCTTGACCAACAATGACGTCTGGGTCATCAAATGGTGGAACAAATATACCGTTTCGTTGCTCTGTAAGCTCAAGCGCATGTGCTTTTGCGGCATCAAAATGATGCCCATGTAGCACAACTTCACCGCCAAGCGCACGTACCGCACTTACTTTTATTTCAGGCGTTGTTACTGGCATTACAATTGTGGCTTGATGCCCTAAGTGAGAAGCACTTAGTGCAACCCCTTGAGCATGATTACCCGCTGAAGCAGTGATAACCACTGAGCCTTTAGGTAATTTATTTAATTTGTTATACGCACCGCGTAATTTAAATGAATACACGGGCTGTTGGTCTTCACGCTTTAACCAAACATGGTTACCTAATTTAGCACCGAGCTCAGCCATTTCGCTGACCTCGGTAACTTTAGCCAAAGGCTCCATGTTTGCTTGAATAATAGCGCGAAAATAATCGAGCTCTTGAGAGACCATAATTAACTAAGCGCCTCCAATTTAGCTAAGTCGCGCACTGCGCCTTTATCAGCACTTGTTGCAAGTAATGCATAAGCCTTTAAAGCAGACGATACATAGCGCTCACGATCAACTGGTTTGTACGCCAGTTTTCCGCGTGCTAATTGTTTTTGTTTACGTGCTTCAAGCTCTTCATCACTTAACGCTAATGTGATTTCACGTGTTGCGATATCAATAATGATTTTGTCGCCATTTTCAACATAAGCAATTGCACCACCACTTGCCGCCTCTGGTGATACATGACCAATTGATAAACCCGAAGTACCACCCGAAAAGCGACCATCAGTAATAAGTGCACATTTTTCAGCTAGGCCTTTTGATTTTAAGTAGCTAGTTGGATATAGCATTTCTTGCATACCTGGGCCGCCTCTAGGGCCTTCGTAACGAATAACCACGATATCGCCGGCTTTTACTTCATCGTTTAAAATACCTTCTACAGAATCATCTTGTGACTCGTACACGACTGCAGTACCTTCAAAATGTAGCATTTCATCAACAACGCCAGCGCTTTTAACAATACAGCCATCAACTGCTAAATTACCCGAAAGTACAGCTAAGCCACCATCTTGACGAAAAGCGTGTTCGACACTTCGGATACACCCATTAACACGGTCGTTATCGCCCTCGTCCCAACGACACTCTTGGCTCATTGCTTTAGTGGTACGAATGCCCGCAGGGCCAGCACGGTAAAATTTGCGCGCCGCTTCGTTAGTAGGATCTGTTGCATCCCATTTTTTAACGAGCTCAGCCATAGTTGACCCAGCAACATGATTAACTGACATATCAACTAAGCCTGCTTTGCCAAGTTCACGTACGATTGCCATCATGCCGCCTGCACGGTGCACATCTTCAATGTGATATTCAGGTGTTGCTGGTGCAACTTTACATAAAAATGGTGTTTTACGAGAGAGCGCATCAATGTGCGACATATCAAAATCAACGCCTGCTTCTTGCGCTGCAGCAAGTAAATGCAATACCGTATTTGACGAGCCACCCATTGCAATATCAACAACCATTGCATTCATAAAGGCTGTTTTGTTAGCAATAGCACGTGGCAATACATCTTGATTGTCTTTTTGATAATACTCACGACATAAATCAACAATACGAGCCCCCGCTTCAACATAAAGTTGTTTACGGTCTTTATGAGTCGCAAGCGTCGTACCGTTACCTGGCAATGCTAAACCAATCGCTTCTAGCAGACAGTTCATTGAGTTTGCAGTAAACATGCCTGAACACGAGCCACATGTTGGACACGCAGAGCGCTCTACTTGCTCTGAATCTGCATCACTTACCGATTCATCAGCGCCTTTAACCATGGCATCTACTAAATCAAGTTTAATATCGATGTTAGCAAGCTTAGTTTTACCTGCTTCCATTGGGCCGCCTGATACAAATATTACCGGAATATTTAAGCGTAGTGCTGCAAGCATCATTCCTGGAGTAATTTTGTCGCAGTTTGAAATACAAATCATCGCATCAGCACAATGACCATTTACCATATACTCAACTGAGTCAGCAATTAAGTCGCGTGAAGGCAGCGAATAAAGCATGCCGCCGTGACCCATTGCAATACCATCATCAATCGCAATAGTATTAAATTCTTTAGGGACGCCACCGGCTTGTGTAATGGTTTCAGCCATAAGTTCACTTAACTGATTAAGGTGAACATGCCCTGGTACAAATTGTGTAAACGAGTTAACTACGGCAATAATCGGCTTACCAAAATCGGTGTCGGTCATACCTGTTGCGCGCCATAATGCACGAGCGCCTGCGCGTTTACGCCCTTCAGTTGTTGTTGCACTTCTTAATTTAGCCATAGTTACCTCAGTTTTTGCCGCAAAATAAGCGGGCATTCCTCATTCTAAAATTGGTGAGTAACCGAGTGATTCAGTTACTCGTAAATTGTTTTTCAGTTCGTAATTACACAGCCTGTTGTTGCTGTAAATTTTGTAAAGTGACTTCTTTGACATCCACCAGCTTATTTAACTGGCTGGTTAAAAGGTGAATTGGTTTATCACTATCTACCGTCATGTCTACATTATAAAAACCATCGTCCATATTGAGCTGAAAATGCGTAAGGTCAAAACCACGATGACGCACCACTCGTAAAAAGCGCTCTACCGCTATACTTTGACTTTTTAATGCAATAGTTAGGCTATGTTTCATTTTGCTTTCTCCGTCATCATTTCGTCGTTAGCAGCCCCAGGTGGTACAAGCGGCCAAACATTTTCTTTATCATCAATACAGGCATGTACTATGTACGGACCTTTACTGTTAACTAATGCAGTTATCGCATCATCAACTTGGTTAGCGTGAGTAATTGTTTGCCCTGGGATACCAAATACAGCAGCTAATTGCACAAAGTCTGGGTTATCCGACAGATTAGTTTCAGAATAACGCCCTTCAAAAAATAGTTCCTGCCATTGGCGAACCATTCCTAAACGCTGGTTATCTAAAATTAATATTTTTACAGGTAAATTGTTACGACGAATAGTGGCCAGCTCTTGAATATTCATCATTATAGAACCATCGCCCGATACAGTAATAACAAAGTCATCAGGGCGTGCTACTTGCGCGCCAATAGCCGCAGGTAAACCAAAGCCCATTGTGCCTGCACCACCACTGCTTAAATGATTACTCGGGTGAGTAAACTTCATGTGTTGTGCTACCCACATTTGATGCTGACCCACATCGCAGCACACAACCCCTGTATTTGGCATGCGTTGGCTTAGTTGGTTTAATAAGTACGGTGCAAAAACCTTCTCACCTGGGTAGTCGTAACGCCACGCATGCTTAATATTCATTTCTTTATTTGTGTCACACCAAGCTTTAGGTGTTACAAAGCACTCAAGTGCGGGTAACGACGTTTTTAAATCGGCAATTAATGAAGCTTTAGCAGGTTTTCGCTTACCAACTTCAGCAGCATCTATATCTAAATGGATTACTTTAGCTTTAGCTGCAAATTTAGCTAAGTTGCCTGTTACGCGGTCATCAAAGCGTGCCCCTATACATACAAGTACATCACATTCTTGCACTGCGATATTAGCAGCTTGACCACCATGCATACCCAACATACCTAAGTAATGTTCGTAATCTGGTAATACACTGCCCAGCGCTTTAAGTGTTGATACAGCTGGCATCTGAGTTTTATTTAAAAATTGCATTAGTTCGTCTTGCGCATCAGCGGCTTGTACACCACCACCTACATACGCTACAGGCTGTTTAGCCTCACTCAACAATTGATTAGCAATAGCAACTTGCTTTAAATCTAACTCTGGTAAGTATTCATTAGCTGCTAGCCAAGGTTTAAAAGGGACTTGAGCCATTTGAATATCTTTTGGGATATCGACAAGTACAGGACCTGGGCGGCCGCTTTGCGCTAAATGAATTGCTTCTTGTAATATCTCTGCTAAGTCTTCAGCTCGTTCTACCATGTAGCTGTGCTTAGTACACGAAAGCGACATACCTAGTACATCTATTTCTTGAAACGCATCTGAACCAATCGCTGCAGTAGGCACTTGGCCGGTGATCGCCAATAATGGCACTGAGTCCATCATCGCATCAGCAAGAGCGGTTATTAAATTAGTTGCACCTGGGCCAGATGTTGCAAAACATACGCCTAATTTACGTGTGCTGCGAGCATAACCAACTGCTGCAAACCCTGCACCTTGCTCATGGCGAGTTAGGTAGTGTTTGACTGGCGCGCCATACAGCGCATCGTAAATTGGCATAATAGCTCCGCCTGGGTAGCCAAATACTTCATTTACGCCGTGTTTGGCCAATAAGTCGATTGTTAGTTCTGCGCCTGTCATTAATAAACCCTCATTCCTCAGTGACAACCCAATTACAAATTTTACCCTTAAAACTAAAAAGCCCTCCGAACGGTTAAGTGCGGAGGGCTTTTTTAATGCTTAAGTTTTTAAAGCACTACGAAGCCCTCGCGGGAATAATCACCACGATAATAATCAGGACTAGGTTAAGTGCGTTTGCAAGCATGTAATTAATACCAAATTTTGTTCAATTATCGCGAAGGTTATTCCTTCGCTCTCTTTTTATATTAGTACCGCGCTAGGCCCTTTAAGTCAACACCAAAGTTAATCTAACAAAAAGACTAAAAGGCAATTTATCAGGTTTTAAAATTCATTATACAAGCTGGTAGTGGTTTTTTTATGCTCTAATTTTAATCTCAGAAATTCACTATTCTTATATCCCTTATTTAAGGTTTGATTAATTTTTGAGAATATTTTTATAAATAAAATTATTTATCTCCTTCAGGTAATGCGTAGGTTCTCTTAAGCGACTCTTAAGTGTTGTTGCATAGCATGGCGTTGTTATTTTAAACGAGCCTAAATATGAACATAACTAGCCAAACACCAGCACAAAAAAAGCCAAATCGTAGTAAGCGGTTTTACATTCACTGTAGTGCAAATGCCTTTGTAGTGATGATTGCCTGTTATTACTGTTTAGTTATAAACATTCCTTTTATTCAAGGTTCGTTTAGCGCCATCACCTCCCTTGCATCTTTTTCATGGCTATTTTTACTTTCAGTGCCACTGCTTTTGTTATGCCTTTTAATTATTTTCTTTTCAATAGTGTCGGTCAGGTGGTTACTAAAACCAATTAACTACCTTTTACTGATAATTTCGAGTGCCGTACTTTACGGCTCATTAAATTACGGCGTCGTGTTTGACTATTCAATGATTCAAAACACGTTCGAAACAGATTCAAGCGAAGCGCTGAGCTATTTAAATCCGCAGCTCATAGGCTTTCTACTACTGTTTTGTGCGCTACCTGTTTTTATATTAAGCAAAGTAAAAATACACTTTACCCGTCCTCACCAAGAAGCGATTAGTCGTATAAAACTTATTGTAGCGTGCTGCTCATTAATTGCTTTAGTGGTCGTAAACTTTTACGCCGACTACGCAGCCACTGGCCGCAATAACCGCATTTTGAAAAAAGAACTCATCCCATTTCAGTATCTCTCTAGCGGTTATAAATATATGCGCGATCAGCTGCTGTATACCAATATGGAATTTAAAAATATAGATACAACACCCACTCTCATTACGCCTAACACCACCAGCGTAACTGTTATGGTTGTTGGCGAAACCGCACGAGCAGAAAACTTTGCTTATCAAGGTTATAAGCGCAACACCAACCCTTATACACAAAAGCATAATGTGACGTATTTTAATAATGTGGCGTCTTGTGGCACCGCTACTGCAGTGTCTGTGCCGTGTATGTTTTCACTGCAAACACAAGATAACTTTGATCGATTAGCAGCCGACAACCAACAAAACCTGGTTGACTTAGCACAACAAGCTGGCAGCGACGTACTGTGGGTTGATAACAACAGCGGCTGTAAAAACGTATGCACCCGTGTTGTTAACATTGATATCCCAACCACCCCATCAGCGCTTTGCGATGGAAAATATTGTTTTGATGAAGCACTGCTTGCTCCACTTAAGCGCAAACTCGCTAATTTAAACCAAGCTAATACCGTTATCGTCCTACACATGATGGGCTCACACGGACCAACCTACTTTAAACGCTACCCAGAAAAATTTAAGCAATTTACGCCCACGTGCGACAGAAGCGACATTCAAAACTGCTCACTCGATGAATTAGTTAATACCTACGACAACACAATTGCGTACAGCGACTTTGTTAACGCCCAGGTAATTGAGCAATTAAAAGCGCTGCCAAACAACATAGATAAGCAGTTTTTATATGTCTCTGATCATGGTGAATCACTTGGCGAAGCCGGTGCTTATTTACATGGTTTTCCGTATAGCTTTGCACCTAGCACACAAACGCACGTTCCTCTTTATATGTGGGCTGATGAGCATAATCAGCGCATTACTAATACCTGTTTAGCTAATTTAGACACCCGCGCTGCACGCTCACACAACAATATTTTTCACACCCTTTTAAATTTAATTGGCATTAAAAGCAAAACGTATCAGGCATCACTTGATTTACTTGCTAACTGCCAAACAACACCAAGCGAAATAAAACTATGAGTAATAAAACCGTTATAAAACGCCAAGGCTTAATGCGCCTTATTTTTACCTTAAGCCATTCTTTTAACGGCTTAAAATGGATGAGTCGATTTGAAGCGGCGTTTCAACAAGAGCTAGCACTGTTTTCATTACTCGGTGTGTTTGTGTGGCTACAAGAAATTGCACTAAGGGATAAATTACTGCTTATAGCTAGCCTGCTTTTTGTATTGTTTGCTGAGCTGGTAAATACGGCAGTTGAGGTTGTAGTTGATAGAATTGGCAGTGAATACCATGAGCTTTCGGGGCTAGCTAAAGATATAGCCTCTGCAAGCGTGTTTATAGCTATGCTAATTGCCGCTCTTATTTGGTGGGCTGTGTTATGGGCATAAAGCTAACTTTTATACCTAAAATACAAAATGCACTTGGCCCTGTATGGATTTTTGTTGTATTTGCTGTTTTGGCACTTAGCTTTTTAACACTTGCTCGCTTTGGATTAAGTGTATGGCAAGGGGAGCGTGTATTTGGATTGCATGCGTGGTTATCTATATTTATAGGTGGTTTAAGAGTTGATATAGCCACTCTAAGCTACATTATTATGCCCGCATTACTACTTACTTTACTGATGCAAAGCGTAGGTTGGCAAAATAAAGTACGCGGCCTCATTAAAATTTATTTAGTGACGATGTCTGCTTTACTTGTTTTTTTTGAAGTGATTACGCCTACGTTTATAAACGAGTACGATTTACGCCCAAACCGCTTATTTATAGAATATTTAATTTATCCTAAAGAAGTCACAAAAATGATTTTTTCAGGCTATAAGGTAGAAGTATTTATTGCTGTTATAGCACTTATTTTAAGCTGTAAATTTGCAAGTAAAATATTTAGCAATCAATGGCAAAGCAAGTCATCACTAACAGGTTTAAATCAATCAATTTTAGCGCTTGTTTTAGTATGCTTAACTATTTTTGGCGCCCGCAACTCATTAGGACACAGACCACTTAACCCCGCCATGGTCTCGTTTTCTACCGATCATTTACTTAACGACTTAACCCTTAACTCACTTTATAGCGTCGCGTTTGCAGTTAAGCAACTTTCTAATGAGCAATCGAGCCAAGACTATTACGGTAAAATGCCCACCGATGAATTACTTAGTATTGTGCGTAGTAACATGCAAAATACGCAAGGCACATTTAGTGATGTAACCGCCCCTACAAAAACGTTTCATGGCGCAAGTAATACAGGTAAACCCAAAAATTTAGTCATTATTTTACAAGAAAGTTTAGGTGCTCGTTATGTAGGCACACTTGGCGGTTTACCGCTTACACCTAATATAGACGCCCTTTATAAACAAGGCTGGGGGTTTGATAATTTATACGCCACGGGTACACGTTCAGTACGTGGAATTGAGGCTGTAATTACAGGGTTTACACCAACGCCTTCGCGTGCAGTTGTTAAGCTTGATAAATCACAACGTGACTTTTTTACCATTGCTGATTTTTTAGCGAAGCAAAATTACAACACGCAGTTCATTTATGGTGGCGAAAGCCATTTTGATAACATGCGCAGCTTCTTTTTAGGCAACGGTTTTAAAAGTATCGTAGATACAAATAACTTTAAAAAAATAGACTTTAATGGCTCGTGGGGCGCATCAGACGAAGACTTGTACGACCAGGCCGACATAGAACTTACTAAGCTTAAAAATCAAAACAAACCCGTAATAATGCTGCCAAGTATGCCGATTACGCACTAGGCACCTTTATCGAAAAAGCTAAAAAATCGAGCTACTGGGATGATACTGTATTTATAGTTATTGCCGATCACGACTCGCGCGTATCAGGTTCAAATTTAGTACCGGTGGATCACTTTAAAATTCCGGCCGTTATTTTTGGAAAAGGTATTACCCATAAACGAGATAGCCAACTAGCCAGTCAGCTCGATATTCCTGTTACTCTACTGTCTTTAATTGGCGCAAGTGGTAAGCACCCAATGATAGGTCATGATTTATCAAAGCTAATTAGCGACAACAAACAACGCGCAATGATGCAATACGACAAAAACTTTGCCTACATGCACGATAATAAAGTGGTGGTGTTACAACCACAAAAACCAGCAACCACCTATACGTATAGCAATAACCAGCTTGTACCATGTGAAAACGATGAGCAACTAGTTAAAAAAGCCCTAGCCCACGCGAACTTGGGTAATTTAGCCTACACAAATGGTTGGTATCATTAACCAAGTGACTTGATAATAAAGCCTTGTTAAAGTAACAAGGCTATTTTTATAAACCGAGTAAACATGAAAATCCTCGTTATTGAAGACTCTGAAGCACTAAGACGCAGCTTGCAAGTTGGCCTTAGCAACCTTGGTTTTACTGTAGATGAAACTGGTGATGGCTCAGAAGGGTTGAGTATGGCACTGAGTGGAAACTACGACCTCCTCGTACTTGATTTAATGCTACCAAGTGTTGATGGCATGAGTATTTTACAAGCACTGCGCAGCAGTAATAGCCAAAGCCGTGTGCTAATTTTATCGGCACGAAGTGAGCCTCAAGATAAAATTAGCGGCCTTATGAAAGGCGCTGACGATTATTTAACTAAGCCATTTTCGTTTGAAGAACTCCATGCTCGTGTCCTTGCATTACTTCGTCGCGGTTCACTGCAAAACCAACAAAATACCCTAACCGTAGGTGATTGCGTATTAGATCTCTCCCTTAAAACTCTTCATTACGAGCAACATGCCATTGAGCTCACGCGCAATGAATACAAAATAATAGAATGCTTATTTAACGCCCCAGAGCGAGTATTAGGGCTCGAGCTTATAAGTGAAGCGGTGGTAGGTCAGTTTGATATGCTCTCTAAAAATGCGCTTGAAGCACACATCTCAACCATACGTAAAAAAGTAAGACAGTTTGATGGCGAGCTCCCGATAAAAAATAAACGTGGATTTGGTTATGTCGCAACAACAAAATAAAAATCACTCAATAAAACGTAAACTCGTTAATAATATTAGCGCTGTGATCTCAGTTATTTTATTCACCATATTTTTAACCGTTGATTTAAGTGTTGATACTTGGGTGGAAGATCAGTTCAATCAGTCTTTAACTAATAAAGCTAACTACTTAAAAACCTTAGTTGAAGATGACAACAACGTGGTTGAATTTGATTTTGCTGGTGAGTTTATGTCGGAGTATGAAGCTGCAGATGCCACGGAGTTTTACCAGTTATGGCATGGCAGTGATGTTTTTGAGCGCTCGGACTCATTAGCGCTTTATGAAAATGCTAACCTGCCTTTTTTAGAAATGCCGATAAATGAATCTAAAATTATAGATTACGAGCTTCCTAACGGGCGTGATGGCCGCGCACTTATAAGTCACTTTGTAGCCCAAAAAAATGATAGAAATCCCACCCACTCTGCTGTTTTTAATACCATGACGCTTGCAATCGCAGCGCCGACAGCCGAACTTAATAAAGTACTGATTATTATTGATGTGGTCTTTATTTTAACCTGTGTACTTGGTGTGTTTGGAGTGCGCTATTTAGTGACACGTATTGTAAATAAAGGCCTGCACCCACTACACAACTTAAACGATCAAATTAAGTTACTCGATATTACCGGTGTTGCGCAAACAATAGAAAGCGACTTTAAAGTGGAAGAAATAGAACCTATACGTAACGAGCTAAATAAGTTTATTACCGTTAATCAGCAACTCTATAGTAATGAAAAACGCCTAACAAGCGACATTGCACACGAGCTTAAAACCCCTATAGCTGAACTCATAAGCCTTTCAGAAGTGGCTATTCGCTACCCTGACGATAAACGTATTAGCGACACCTATACCAGTGATGTACTTAATATTTCACAGCGCATGAAAACAATTGTTAGTAACCTATTACTGTTGCAGCGCTCAAGTAGCAGTGCAATGCAATTAAATGCACAAAATATCATGCTAAATAACTTAGTAAATCAAATTATTGATGAGCTGACCTTTAAGCATCCAAGTATCAAAACGCGTTTAAATAACGAAATAAGTGGCGAACTTACGCTTAATGTTGACGAATTTAGTTTAAATACCATTTTGTGTAACTTAATCGATAACGCACTATTTTATGGACTCCCTGAGGCGCCAATTAAATTAACTGCCGTAAATAACAGCACAAACATGAGCATCTCTGTTAGTAACAAAGTAAATAAACCACTAAGTGGTGAACAGCTAACTGCTATTTTTGACCCGCTCTATCAGCTAGATTCATCTAGAACTAATAATCAGCGCCATGGTTTAGGATTATCTATTGTACAGAGCTTATGTAACTTAAATGGCTTTACTATTAAGGCCAGTAATACCGAAAACAATACGCTAACGTTTATATTAACGTTACCTCTGAAGTAAATTTAGGTTAGTATTTACACTACTAATTTTGAGATTTTAAGGACAAACCATGAATGCTCTTACCCGTATTAGCCACTTTTTTATTGTGGCATTACTTATAACATTTAGCCTTAACAGCTACGCTGCTCCTGCCTTATATAAAATAGAAAAAAATGGCGTTAGCTCTTACTTATTTGGCACCGTACACGTTGGTGATGCCAGCATGAAAGGCTTACCTAAAAATGTAACCGATGCAATTAGTGCAAGCAAAGAAGTGATTGTTGAAGTTGATATAAGCAAACTTACTCCACTTGAAATGCAGCAGCGTTCAATGCCATTTATGATGCTAAGGGACGGTAAAACATTACAAACTGAGCTTTCAAAGCAAAATTATACCAAGCTAAAAGATTACTTTGTTAAAAAGTCGATTGATATTGCTATGTTTAATGGCTTAAAGCCTTGGGCTGTTATGGTGACTATGATGCAAATTGAATTTCAAAATGCAGGGTATTCAGATAAAACCGGCATAGACAAGCAAGTACTTGCTTACGCTAAAGAACATAAAATAAAAATTGGTGAGCTTGAAACCCTAGAACAACAACTACAAATGTTTGATGGTATGGCGCTATTAAGCAATGAAATGATTGAAGAAACTTTTGAGCAACTAGCCGATATTAATACTTACTTTATCAAGTTAGTTAATGCATGGAAAAGCGGTGACATGGATACACTAACCGATTACTACAACATGAGTTTTGATGACAGTAATTACGGTGAAATTAGCGAGCAAGTAATGCTAACTAACCGCAATAATAATTGGGTTAAACAACTCACACCGCGTTTAGCAAACGAGCAGCTATTTATTGCTGTAGGTGCTCTGCACTTACCTGAAAAACACGGGTTACTTAAACAGCTTCGAGATAAAGGTTTTAGCGTTACTCGTCTTTAAAATAAAAATGGGTTGAGTGAATTCTCGCTCAACCTTTCTCTAAGCTTTTAATGAAAGTCTTCCATTTTTAAGTAATTCTCTATTCCTTTAATTTTGTCTGCCGCATGATGATTTACATAAATCACTGTACTTGTATTGGCAGCACAAATTTTCTCTATTAGTAGCAGTACACGTTGCCTATTTGCTTCATCTAAGCCTAAGCAAGGTTCATCTAAAATAAGTAACGTTGGATGTTTTACCATAGCCCGCACAATTAATAACATACGCTGATCGCCGTACGATAGCTGGGTGAATGAGGTATTTTGTTTATCACTTAAACCAATAAATGCCAGCCACTGCTTAGCAATATTAATTTGTGCGTCGCTCGGTTTTTGATATAAACCTATGCTGTCGTAAAATCCTGAAATAACAGTATTTAAAGCCGATATACTTACGCGGTAATCCATATGTAGCGCGTTAGATATAAAACCAATATGCTGTTTTATATCCCAAATACTCTCCCCGGTTCCGCGTTTAAAACCGAACACTTCAATGTCATTGTTATAACACTGTGGGTTATCACCTGTTATTAAATTTAATAGGCATGTTTTGCCTGAACCGTTCGCTCCACTAAGCTGCCAATGCTGATGCTTTTTTATAGTCCAATTGAGATTTTTGAATATACTTACATCACTATAACTAACTTTAGCATTACTCAATTTAACTAAGGTATTACCAGTGAATGCCTTTTGCTCTTGTTCGGTATCAGGAGATGGCACATCCAATGAGGTATGTTCTAAATGAAGTAGTTTTAGTAAATCACTTAATTGCTCACTGTCTGGCTTTGCCAAAGTATGTAACAAGCAACCTTGGTTTACATAGCCATAGTGAGTAATGAATGAAGGGATTTCGTCTAGGCGGTTTAGTACAAAAACAAAAGTAATAATTTGGCTAAGTTCTATGAGTATTTTATTAAGCTGCTGGCAAGATTGTACGTCGAGTCCATGAAATGGCTCATCAAGCACGACTAACTCACTATGGGAGCTGAGTCCTTTTATAAGTAGGAGTTTACGAGTTTCACCCGTTGAAAGGTCTCTAAAATGCCTATTTAGTAATGAGCTAAATTTAAATAATTCTATTAGCTGCGCTAATAATTCATCATTATTACTATGCCCTGTAAAAATAAGGTCTTTAACGAGAGTGTGCTTTTCATGCTCTAATTCTTGAGCTAGTAACTGTTTATGTGAATCTGAAGACACGAGCATAAGCTTATTAATACTACTTATACGCTTACCACTTTCGCACTTAGCCTCACCGATTAACGCAGCTGTCAGAGCAGATTTACCAGCTCCATTAGCACCTAAAAGTAACCAATGTTCTCCTAGGTTTACTTGCCAATCTAGGTTGCATATATCGTAACGGCTTTTACCTTGCCCTTGTAAGTAACCATTAAATTGCTCAAGCGTAATTGACTGCACTAACTTTTCCTAATAAACCTTAAAACAGCAAGTTAACGTATATTAAAAGTGCTTAGCAAGCTTGTTATCCGCAAAATTAATTTATTTCACTAACAACGCTAATACTATTTAATGCGTCTTTAATTGCTTGCTGGCTTATTGGCTTATGAATATGGAGGTTAGCTCCGTATTCATAAACTCGCTCTATATCATTTTGTGAGGTATTTGCTGTTATAACAATAATTGGCATTACTTTATTAAGATCGGAACGTATTTTTTTAATAGCCTCAAACCCATCCATTACAGGCATATTTAGGTCCATAAAAACAATATCGTACTGATTTTCACTCACCATATCACACGCGACTTTACCATTTTCTGCGCAATCATAGCTTAAACCTAATAAACTAAGTATGCGGGTTAATAACATAGTGTTTAATGGGTTATCTTCAACGACTAAACACGTTAGCTTGTCGTTTACTTTAAGAGGTGTTGGGAGGGCTTTACTTATAGTCACTGGTAAATACAAAGACACCAAAGCACCATGAGTTTTATTATTTGTAAAAGTAATTTCACCATGCAGTGCTTTTACAACGTATTGAACCCGGGTTAGGCCAGTTCTTAACCCTTGAAAGTGATTGGTTTGTTTAAATGAGTCAAATTCAAGACTGGTAATCTTCTTCGAAAAGCCACTGCCAGTGTCACTCACCGTTAAATTAAATTCATCATTTAAAAGCTTAGCTGAAACAGTAATTTCACCTTTTTGTGTAAACTTAATAGCGTTACTAATTAACTCTGTAAGTGTGTGCTGCAAACGTTGATGATCCAGTTTACATACACAATTTAACGATTCATCTAAACGACTAACTAGTTTTAGGCCTTTTTGCTTACACGCATGCTTGTAAGCTATTACTACTTTATTACACGACTCTAAAAGGTTTTCATCATTTAAATGCGGTACCCATTTACCTGCACTTAAAGCCTGCAAGTCTTGTAATTCATCTAATATGGCTATTAACCTAAGCGCGCAATAGTTAGCTTGGGTTTTAACGCTTTGCTGTTTATCAGAAACCTCTAGCTCCTCAATAGACGTAATAAGTCCCTGCAAAGGTGTTCTAAATTCGTGACTAGCTCTGGCAATAAAATGCTCTTTATTTTGACTTGTTTGATAAACAAAATCTTTTTGTTTTTGTAGCTCTAAAAGCGTGTCTGAAACCTCTTTTTCCATTGGTATAAAAACAAATCTTAACTCAATAAGTAATAATGTCATTGCCAATAACCAACATAGTATCTCTAGGTTGGCGACCCAATTTACTTTTTTAACAGCTTGAGATTCAAATAAGCTCACTGCCTTATCAAGCTTTGTTAATAACGTTTCAACATGCTCTATTGAAAATAGAGACTGGTTTACCTCACCTTTTTGATACAAAAGCCTTTCAGTTTGTTCTACATATTCTAATACGGTCTTATCCAAGCCAGTAGTTGCACCAAAATATAAATCCACTAATGCTGAATCTAAATAAATGTATTCACCATCAGAATTTTTTGTTAATAATGTTTGGTGGGATTTTTTAAATGTATTGAGAGATTTCTCAAGCGATTCAGTATGAAGTGGTGAGTAATTACTAATGTTGAGTATGGCATTGCTATGCCACGCTATTTTTTGCGACAGCATTCTTTGCTTACCAGCAATATTAATAACTTTTGCATCGTACTTTTGAACGGAGAAGCTATATTGTAACAATAGAGCAGAACCACTGATTAGAAGAGCAATAGTCAATAACGCCCATCGATATCGCTTTCTAACACTTTTAATAATATCGAACATGCAACAGCCTGTTTTTTTATTTAAGTGTAGACTAATTTTATAAAACAAAAAATCAGTCAGAGTAATTATGTTTTTAAGTTAATAAGCAATAAAAAGCCCAGCAAAAACTGGGCATATTAAGGTAGGCGTTAACGGTTCTCTAATCGATTATAGTCAAACATTCCATATTCTATACCTCGATATTGTTTAGCCGTTTCGTGCAATATATCGCTGTATTGCCAAAACTGTGGGTGAGTGCGGCGAATACCATATTTACTTTTTAAAGCGCGATAATCAGCTTCAATTTGCATCATTGGTAATTGCTCAGCAAAAGCATTCACTTGTTGCTCGTTATTTAAATACCAAATAGCTGCTGGGTAATCACCGATAAAGCCAGGAACAATAGTCGCGGTATCTTCATCATAAGCACGTTGGCCATCTTCGTTTAATAAACTAGATATATTGTAGTGCGCATTATGATGAATAATAGTGTAGCCCTTATGGCTATTATCTTCTTGCTTTACAAGTATAAAAGAAAGCTGAGGTAATAAGTTAACCGCTTTTGCTGGCATATTACTTACTATATTTAACGGCTTTGGTACTTCAGTGTAGTTGTATCTTTCACTTAAAACTGGCGCTAAGGCTTCTTTCATCAAAGTATATAGCTCATGCTGTGGATCATCAGTTTTATAGTTAATACCACTTGGCTGACTAAATTCTCGGTTATTTTTAAAGAACTTAGATAAGTCAGGTGGTGAATTACGGTACCACTGCTTTTTAATTTGATTACGCTTGTGCTCAGGTAATAGAGCTAAAAAGTTTTGCTCTCCCTCTAAACGTAAAAAATCCATATATAAACGTGTAACCAATTGATGGCCTATATTTCCGTATACATCAAAGCCTGCCACAAGCAAATAATGAATACGTTCAAATAACGCATAATCAAGTATCCACGTGGTTTTAGGCTCTTGACCAATAAAACCTTTAACAACAGTTGCACTATCAAAATGGCGGAAAATAGTCAGCGCAGCATTTTTATTATGCCCATCACCTTTCCAAAGTAAGTCTGTTGTAAGGTGCTCACCACCTTTGAACATTTTGTTAGCAAGCTCAACTTTCGCCTGTAAATACTTTTTCTCGCGAACTGAATATTTAACCCAGCTAGAAATGGGTAAGGCATTACTTTCCTCAGCGGCAGGAAGTTCTAATGCCTCTTCATGTTGCATTAGCATTTCCCCTACAGCCGGAGTCGCTACTTTATTAGGATCAGCAAAAGCCACCCAAAAATGATCGTTTATAACATTTAAAGCAATCTGACCACGACAAACAGGCCCTTTTATAAAGCCCATTATAATTAACTCTGCCTCATCAAGCATAAATTGATACTTAGAATTAATTGGAATAACTTCGAAAGTTTTAAAAGGGTTAGATGCTGCCTTAGCCTCATAACTCGGCATTTGCGTAACCGTATAATCTGGCGCAATAAACTGCTCATATAAACGCAGTAATTTAGCTTCATTAAGCTCAAGAGGTAAATGTGTTTTAGAAAGTATGGTTGTACGCTCTTGCATAAAACGATAATAAACACGGCTAACTTTAGGGTCATCGTATGGGCGACGCGTGTTAATTAACTTTATTTCCTCACCAGGAGGCGTACTTGAGCGAACTAGTTTGAAAAAGCTTTGTGGGTTTTCTGAAGTAAAATAAATATGTGCTAAAAACCAATGCTCATAAATATACCGTGCTGATAACTGATACTTTAAGCTATCTTGATTTAAAAATGCTTCCCAGCCCGCTATTTTATTCTGATCATATTTACTTGGTGGCTGAATATGTGACATTTTACCACCACCTTTAAGCCAGCTCTGTAAGTGATTAAACTCTTCACGCGAAACACCAGGTAAACCATAAGGCATGCCGCCATGAGGTTGTTCACTTACCAATCGATCGAACTCACCCATTGTTGCGCAGGTTTGCGAACGCGCTAACGAAAAGTCAAACTCATCACCTAACACTTCATTTACTGGCAATTCATGGCTTTGCTTTAACACTAAGCTATTAAATAACACACTGCCTGCTAAGTTAGCTTCTTCACTTTGTACGCGCTCATTTAGCACTGGCGTAAAATTTTTTTCTCGCCATTGCTGAGTGTTAGTTGCATCAAATAATAAACGGCTTGGGGTCGTTGCCAATAAACGAGTTCCATCGTAAACGAGCTCTTTACTCAACCCCCGGTCAATACCTTCAGGGGATGAGAGCTTAAGCTGGCAAGGTGCGTCGTAACAACCATGACAAACGACGCAGCGGGTATCGAGTACAGGTTTTACATTTTGTAAAAAATCAGCACCAGCACCTGTTGTATGAGGCACCATTCTCTCTTGTGTTTGTTCAGGTCCAAAAAGATCATCGTAGTGAGCATTTCCCAAATATGCACAACCACTTAAAATAATGAGTACTATCGTACTTATTAGTATTTTTCTCATTCGTCGTCCTCATCACCTAAATCAAAGGTGGGCATCATATCCATTTGAGGAGAAACGAATGTATTCTGACCTTCAGTATTCAAAACAATACTTAAAAGAGGGCCATGCGTTAATGTTATCTGCGCATCGTGCTCTTGATCTAATATAGCTAAGTACAGAGGATTAGTTATAAGCAACTCATAACCGCTAACAGTAATAGCGACACTGCTATCTTCACTTGGGTTCTGGCAAATTTGAGCAAGTAACTCATCATCAAGTCCAATTGATATTTCAAAATCAGGCTGCTCTAAGTCTCTATTACTTAATGATTCATCTAATAGAAATAAAGGGAGGGTTAAATTACTATCTTGTTCAAATTCCATTGCGTTCTCTGCACTTTCTGACGATTTAATTGACGAGTATTATATCAAACTAGCGAGCAAATTAACGCTAAAGCTAATTTAACTGTGTTTAAACGTCATCCATAACAGATTCGATCACCGAAAATACAGCACCTTGAGGGTCGCATATAACACTAAAACGACCAACATCGGGGATATCTGTTGCAGGAACACATACTTGTCCACCTAAGCTAGCGGCTTTGCTAACAATTACATCGCAACTCTCTACTGCAAAATAAATCATCCAATGAGCAGGGGTATCATCAGGCCATTCACTTGTCATTTCAAGCATACCGGCAATTGGTTGTCCATCGACTAAAAATAAAATGTAGTCCATCCCTTCCATAGGCTTTATTTCGCTTTCCCAGCCTAGTAAAGCACAGTAAAAGTCTCGACTTACTTTACTATCTCTTGTTGCTAACTCATGCCAATAAGGCGTATTTAATTCACCTAAGTGCTTACAACCTTTATGCTCATTCCCCTGCCATAGTGCAACAGTTGCGCCTACTGGATCTTTTAGCATCAACATTCGTCCTGCATTCATAACATCATGAGGACCGGCAATAACCTCAGCACCTAGTTCTTTTGCTTTTAGCGCACAATCATCAATATTATCGACGGCAATGTAAGCCAACCAATGACTTGGGATACCTGCACTAATTTGCTCTTTAGGCATTTCGTACATTGCAGCGATATCATCACCTTGCTTTTGTAGCATGGTGTAGTATATGTTCTCTCCAATAGGTTGATCGTCATGCCCCCAATCAAATAATGATGTATAAAACGCCTTACCGTCTTTCCAATTGTGCGTACAAAGCTCTGACCAACAAAAAACACCATGCGGGTGGTTTTCAACTTTACTCATGATTAAGCCCTTATTATTCTAATTTTAGCTAAACGAACTCTGTCACATTTTATAAACTACATAATTGAACAGATCATAAATTGAGATTAGAGCAATAACTAAGCGGAGTCGATAAAAGAAGGACAAAAATTCGTTATCCAGTTGTTTCATATTTGAGGTTTTTAACGCAGTTAGGGTCAGATTTAATCCCTCAAATTGATTAAATATTATTGCTGATTGATACAAATTATTCGCCAAGAAGCGCTTCGCTTAGAGGAATACCTAAATCACTTTTCTGCAGACGTAAAAAAGCCCGAATCGTTAGATTCGGGCTTTCTACAATTTGAAGCCTGGTAATGTCCTACTTTCACATAGCAAATGCTACACTATCATCGGCGCTGTTTCGTTTCAC
>NZ_JACJEC010000016.1:0-82329 GCF_014163875.1 Pseudoalteromonas sp. SR43-3
ACCAAGCGCACAGGGCGTGCATCTGTGAAAGTGTTATGGCAAGGATGGCTTAAGTTACAAGCCATCCTGGAAGGCTACGATTTAGCAAAATCTCTTGAGTCAGACTTGTGATCAAGAGACAGCTAAAATAGCGGCTTTTTTATGTTTGTTAAACTTTAAAGGTTAGTAATAAATCATTCACTCTACGTGAGCCTTCAAGAAGCTCAGCTGCACCTTTTGCCACATTAAAGCTTAAACTTAAGTTGTTATCGCCAAAATCTTTAATTTGCGAAACATTATTACTAATGTCGTTACTAACCATTTGTTGCTCTTCTGCAGCGGATGATATTTGTATTGCCAAGTGAGATATTTCACTGATTTTGATAAAAATATCCTCTAATTCAACTTGGGTTTTATCGGTTGTCAAAACACAGTTATCGGCTTGTGCTTTAGTGCTTTGCATTACTTTGGACCAGCTAAATAAAGTGTCTTGTATTTCTTTAATAGAACTATGGATTTGTGTCGTAGCATTTTGAGTGCGTGACGAAAGAGTCCTTACCTCATCGGCGACTACAGCAAAGCCTCGACCATGTTCTCCCGCTCTAGCTGCTTCAATCGCTGCATTAAGAGCAAGTAAGTTAGTTTGATCGGCAATTCCTTCTATTTCACTCATTACCTTACCAATTTTATCTGCTTCAGAGGCTAAGCTGGTGGCTGTATTTGCAGCTTGTTCTACTTGAGAAGCTAAGTCAGATACCATTTTACTATTATCAGCAATGTGGTCTTTTATCTCTGAGCAACTTTGATGGGTGTTATTCACTTTATCCGCTGTTTGAGCGGTATTTACTGATATTTCACCAATGGTAGAACTCATTTGAGTCATCGCTGATGCAATTTGTTCTAAACGCTCACCTTGAGAAGAAATCCCTTTTTCGGTGAGTGTTGATTGTTTGTCTAAATCAGTCGCGATGCCATTAAAGCTTAATGTTGAGTCTTTCATACGGCCAAGGACGGTGCGCAATTTTGCACTTAGCATTTGCTCTCTATAATCACTTACACTGTGCGGTGTATGGCCGCTGTAAATATAACGAGAGATTGAATCGGCTTTTGCTTTTTGTTCGCGTAATATTTTAGGGGTAACAATGAGTTCGTCATAATTTAGCACAATAACTAAAGCACAAATAAATAGGCTAATTGCAGCAATGGTGATTGATGCCGCAACAGCAATAAAAATCAGCCAAAATAATAGGCTTATAAAAGTAAGGCTTTGTCTTATTGTGGTGTGTTCTCGTAGTTTAAATAATGACTTGTTGGTATTTATTTTGTTGTAAAGTGTTTGTGCACGTTGCTTAAGTTGAGAGTTTGCTTTGGTTCTTACAGATTGATAACCAACAAGTCGGCCATGTTCAAAAATGGGGGTTACAAAGGCATCTACCCAGTAATAGCGGCCATCTTTACAGCGGTTTTTAACCATACCGCGCCACGAGTGTTCTTGTTCTAATGTTGCCCACATTTCTTTAAAGGCTGCTTTTGGCATATCAGGGTGGCGAACAATATTATGATGCTGACCGATAAGCTCTTGTGCGCTATATCCTGCTACAGCACAAAACGCTTGATTGACGTATGTTATTACACCTTTAAGATCAGTAGTGGAAACCAGCTCTTGTGATTCATCAAAGTATACTTCTTCATTTTTTAAGCTTTTATCATTGTGCATTGTATTTATTATCATCCTTTATTGTTGCAGTCATTATATTGCTTACACTCTACAAAGCAAAAAATAGCGTCCTTCCTTCTATGCTCATAAGACTAATAATTGTATTTATTGATCTAGATCAAGTTTAAATACCGGACAGCTAAAGCGAACTGATTTTGCATAAGTTCCGGTCTATTACTTTAAGCTGATATTTTACTTATTTGATTTATAGTTAAATACGTATTTAAAGCATTTGTATAATGCACATAGCAATGGCAATATTACGACTTAATATAATGATGTTGGTCATATTAAGCGCATGTATAAAGTGGGGAAATAATTATTAAATTTGAAAAGTTATATAGTTCTTAGCAATTTATACCAGTTGCATTAAATAAGTGATCTATTATAGCGCTAAGAAAATAGCACAATAGCAAGGCGAAAATTATGGCATATAGTTGTTCTATATGAATAATTTTTAACGCAGTGAGTGCGCTATTTAATGCGATACAATGATCATATTTTCAATAAAAATTGGTATTAATCTTGAGTCTAAGTAATTAGTCCCCATAACCTTATGATTAAGCCACGTGGCCCGAGGAAAGATTTTTTGACAACACATGATTTAGCTAACGCACTCGAAGCGTTATCAGTAAATGAGCACCAACATGCAGTTAAAGGCATTAAACGTGGCATAGAGCGAGAGTCGCTGAGAATACAAGAGAATGGTGCTATATCACCTAAAGGCCACCCAGAAGGGGTGGGCAGTGCATTAACTAATGGCCATATCACAACTGATTTTTCTGAATCTTTACTTGAATTTATTACTCCAGTTAGTGAGTCGTCAACGCAAACTCTTAAGCAATTAAAAGATCTTCAAAAGTTCACTCTAGAAAAGATGGACGATGAACTGCTTTGGCCTATTAGTATGCCATGCTTTATTGAACACCAAGATGATATTGTTTTAGCTCAATTTGGTAGTTCAAATACTGGTCAAATGAAAACACTATACCGTGAAGGATTAAAAAATCGTTACGGAAGTATGATGCAAGCAATTGCAGGTGTTCACTTTAATATTTCATTCCCAGATACGCTTTGGCAATCGCTTCATTCGTTACAAAAAAGCAATGCAAGCCTTCAAGATTTTATTTCAGAAGGTTATTTAGCGCTTATTCGTAACTTTAAACGCGAACTATGGCTAATAAGTTACATGTTTGGTGCATCGCCAGCATTGTGTAACTCATTTTTACAAGGTCGAAAAACCGATTTACCATTTAAAAAACTAGGTAAAGGTACACTTTACTTAGAAGTTGGTACGGCACTGCGTTTAGGCAATTTAGGTTATACGAATAGCGCTCAGTCGTCACTACGCGTAATGTATAACTCGTTAGATGAATATGTAGCAGGCCTTAAAAAAGCAATCAATACACCATCAGAAATTTATGGTGATCTTGATGACTATAAGAGTGAAAACCCTAAGCAGTTAAATAAAAATATTCTGCAGATTGAAAACGAATTTTACTCGCCAATTCGTCCTAAGCGTAATGCTAAAAGTGGCGAAACGCCAACGGATGCACTGCTTCGAGCAGGCATTGAATACGTAGAAATTCGCGCATTAGACGTTAATCCGTTTAGCGAAGTTGGTATTGATATTGAGCAAATTCACTTTTTAGATGTGTTTTTAACGT
The DNA here is from genome assembly GCF_014163875.1 of Pseudoalteromonas sp. SR43-3. Taxonomy (NCBI): domain Bacteria; kingdom Pseudomonadati; phylum Pseudomonadota; class Gammaproteobacteria; order Alteromonadales; family Pseudoalteromonadaceae; genus Pseudoalteromonas; species Pseudoalteromonas sp. SR43-3. Next base: position 3,364 of record NZ_JACJEC010000016.1, read on the forward strand.
ATTGTTTATTAAAAGATTCAGCTCCAATGGATTGGAAAGAACAAGCACGCAGTACTGAAAACCTCGACACAGTAGTCAATCAAGGTCGAGAAGAAGGGCTAATGCTTAACTTTAATAACACACAGCGTAGTCTTCAGTCGTGGGGCGATGAAATATTTGCACAGCTCACTGATGTCGCTAAATGGATGGATAATGCTTATGGTGTTAATTATTACTCCGATACTATAAAGCGCATGGCAACGTGGGTGCATAATCCAGAGCTTACTTGTTCTGGACGTTACGTGTCGCAATTAAAAGAGTCTGGTTTAGACAACGGTCACTTTGCACTAGCACTGGCTAATAAATACAAACAAAGCCACGCAGACACTGATTACAGTGAGTTTTTAAAGCCTTGGCTGGAACAACAGGTTGTAGAGTCTAACGAAGCACAAACTGCAATTGAGCAAGCAGATACCCAGTCATTTACCGCCTTTTTAGATGCGTATTTTGGCGGTAAATAATCTTAATACTTAGTAAAATTTAAGCAAAAAAAAACGCAGCCTAAGTAGGCTGCGTAAATATATATTCAGGGATGAACTAATGCCGTACTGCTGCATTCATTGAGTCAGACCCACACTTTTTAGAAAAGTTCTGTGAGATCTTAGAAAAATGAAAAAAAATGCAATTATTTTATCTCTTGCCATTACTTTAGCTGGTTGTGCTACAGCCCCTCCAAAACAACCTAACGATCTATGTAAAATCTTTGAAGAAAAACCTGATTGGTATTTTGACGCAAAAGATGCGCAAGAAAAATGGGGTTCTCCTAAGCATGTACTCATGAGTATGATGTACCAGGAAAGCTCATTTAAGCATGATGCTGCTCCGCCTATGGAGTACTTCTTATGGATAATTCCAACCGGTCGCGCAAGTGATGCTTATGGTTACTCACAGGCTAAAACACCAACATGGTCAGATTATATTCGTGAAACAGGCAACAATGGTGCTGATAGAGACGACTTTGACGATGCAATCGACTTTATGGCGTGGTTTGTTTATAAAACGCATAAAGTAAATAAAATCTCTAAATGGGATGCTTACGCACAATACCTTAATTATCATGAAGGTTGGGGTGGCTATAAGCGTGGCACATATAAAAAGAAAAAGTGGTTAATGGGTGTAGCAAATAAAGTTAAACACAGAGCGAGCCGTTATGGTGCGCAATTAAAGCGCTGTGAAGACGAGCTTGATAAAGGTTGGTTTGAACGTCTTATATTTGGCTAGAGAGTTATTAATGGATGTATAAAAGGAGCCAATCGGCTCCTTTTTTTACTTAGCGAGAACGCTTATTAGGCTGAATCTTCACCTGTTTTATCATATTCTCTTTTACTTCAAGTACTTCAATAGGGTAGCCCGCAATACGTAGACTAATATTTGCATCGGGAATATCTTCTAAGTATTCAACAATTAAACCACTCAAAGTTTTTGGGCCGTCTAGTGGGAAATCCCAACCCATCTCTTTATTTAAATCGCGTACGTTAGCGCCGCCATCTACAATACAAGAGCCATCAGTTTGTGTTTCTACTTCTTCGCTTGGCGTACGAGTTTGTGTAGTTGTAAAATCGCCAACAACTTCTTCTAAAATATCTTCAAGCGTTACTAAACCTTGAATATCGCCATACTCGTCTACTACTAAGCCAATACGCTCTTTAGACTGCTGAAACTTTAACAGCTGAGTGTTAAGTGATGTTCCCTCTGGGATAAAGTAAATTTCGCGTACAGCACGCAGCAAAGATGGTTTATCAAATTGCTCTTTTGTAAGTAGACGAAGTGCATCTCGAGAGTGAATAAAGCCTACTGCGTCATCTATACTGTCGCGATACAACAACACGCGAGTATGTTGTGCATGGGTAAGCTGGCGACTAATTAGTTTCCAATCATCATTAATATCAATAGCCACAATTTCGTTACGTGGGATCATGATATCTTCAACGGTTACTTGCTCTAAATCTAAAATTGAGGTCAGCATACTTTGATGGCGAGCAGGGATAAGTGCGCCAGACTCATTGAGCACTGTTTTTAATTCTTCTTTGCTCATGCTGTGCTCGTCGATTTGAGCGGCACTAATACCAAATAATCGCAATATCCCGTTGGTCATCCAGTTAACGATAACAACAAAAGGAAAAAGAATTTTTAGTAACCCTTTAAGTATTATTGAGCTTGGAAAAGCAACTTTTTCAGGATAAAGGGCAGCAAGAGTTTTAGGTGTTACTTCGGCAAATATAAGCACGACTAAAGTTAACACACCCGTAGCGATAGCAATACCAAGGTCACCGTAAAGGCGAATACCTATAATGGTAGCAACTTGAGCTGCAGCTATATTGACAAGATTATTGCCAATTAAGATTAAACCGATGAGCCTATCTGGACGGCTAAGTAATTTACTGACTCGTTTAGCTGCACGATGATCCTCTTTAGCGAGGTGTCGCAGGCGTATACGATTGATTGACATAATTCCGGTTTCTGAACCAGAAAAATAAGCAGAAAAAAGCACCAAAAAACCTAAAATGATAAATAGGGTACTTGTCGATATGTCGTCCAACGATGGATCCTTTTCTTATAAATCAATGCGTATTAAGCTAGAGTGAGCAAGCAGAGTCAAGTTAAAACTTATTTAGTATCACTTCTTGTATGAAACGGCTGCCAAAATATGCGAGTGTGAGGACAAATGCAGCGACCATGATCGTAATAACCACAGGTTTACCGCGCCAACCCTTTTTCATATGCCCGATGGCTACAATGGCAAAAATAGCCCACGCAACTAACGACAATATCGTTTTATGAATGAACTCTTTAGCAAACATCCCATCAAGAAATACAAACCCCGAGAGTAATGCGAACGTGAGTAATATGGTGCCTAAATTAAGGAGTTGGTAAAGCTGGCGCTCAACAACCATCAAAGGCGGAAGGTGACTATGCACAATTGCTAAATCTTTACGTTTTAAACGTTTATCAATAAAGTAGAACTGTACACCATATAAAGTAGCAATAATTAAAATACAGTAGGCCAATAGGGATAAGGAAATGTGTGTTACTAAGCCAACCTCAATATTAATGCTTTGCAGTAAAATATGATGAGGAATAAATAAACTGGCAATTGTAAGTAAAGCACCAAAACCATAAACAACGGGCAATAATAAAGTGGCAGGGAACTTTAGCGACACAGCTGTTACTGAAACTACAATAACCCAGCATGTTAAAAGGGAGACGTTTACAATACTTAAGTCTTGACCGTCGGATCTAAAAACAGAGTTAACTAACAGCAGCATATGCGCCACTATAGCAACCGTGCTCAATATGACGGTTACCTTTTGGCTAGGGCCTTGTTGATGAAACAGGCGTGAGAGCACGTGAGACGTTGCTAACACATAAAATAAACTGGCAATAATAGTTAAACTAATAATCAGCATTGTGCTTGGGCCACTTAATTTGAGACAAAATAATCCTTGTTGTTATATAGCCATTGTATTTTATAGCAAAGCAAATGCATAGACCTTAAAAAAAGAAACTCAACAAGGTGCACTTGAACACTGTATTGTAAGACGCCATATACGGTATACTACTTTTAATTGAAACTTAATAAGTCAATCCTGGTTAATTGAAAATCAAACTAACCGTAAAATTTTAATGGATTGATATAAACGTCTTATCGGAACCGTTACATGTTTGAGAACCTCCAAGAACGATTAGGTAAAACCTTAAAAAATATCAGTGGCCGTGGCCGTCTGACTGAAGACAACATAAAAGACACACTTCGCGAAGTGCGTATGGCATTTTTAGAAGCCGATGTGGCACTGCCTGTTGTTCGCGAGTTTGTAAAACAAGTTAAAGAACGTGCAGTTGGGGTTGAAGTTACAAAAAGCTTAAGCCCAGGCCAAGTATTTATAAAAATAGTGCGTGAAGAACTAGAAAAAGCAATGGGTGAGGCCAATGAAGAGCTAAGCCTAAATGCACAACCGCCAGCCGTTGTTATGGTAGCGGGTCTGCAAGGTGCGGGTAAAACCACCAGTGTAGCTAAGCTTGCTAAGTTTTTAAAAGAACGCAAAAAGAAATCAGTGCTTGTAGTAAGTGCCGATGTTTATCGCCCTGCTGCGATTAAACAGCTAGAAACGCTTGCTACAGAAGTTGACGTTGATTTCTTTCCAAGTGATATTTCGCAAAAGCCAGTGGATATTGCAAACGCTGCAATTTCTCATGCTAAAAAGAAATTTATAGATGTAGTACTTGTTGATACCGCAGGTCGTTTACATGTTGACAGCAACATGATGGACGAGATTAAAGATCTTCACAAAGCAATCAACCCAATTGAAACTTTATTCGTTGTTGATGCAATGACGGGTCAAGATGCGGCAAATACAGCTAAAGCATTTGACGAAGCCCTGCCACTAACCGGTGTAATATTAACAAAAACCGATGGTGATGCACGTGGTGGTGCTGCTTTATCTATTCGTCATATCACAGGCAAACCAATTAAATTTATGGGTGTGGGTGAGCGTACTGACGCACTAGAGCCTTTTCATCCAGACCGTATAGCGTCGCGTATTTTAGGTATGGGTGATGTACTTTCATTAATCGAAGAAGTCGAAATGAAAGTAGATAAAGAGCAAGCTGCCAAAGTTGCTGAAAAAGTATTTAAAGGTGCCGGTTTTACCCTTGACGACTTTGCTGATCAATTAAAGCAAATGAAAAATATGGGTGGCATGATGTCGATGCTTGATAAGCTCCCTGGTATGTCTAACTTACCAGATGCTGTTAAAGGCCAAATGGGTGACAAAACATTTATCCAAATGGAAGCTATTATTAGCTCAATGACTAAAAAAGAGCGCGCACGTCCAGAAATCATCAAAGGTTCGCGTAAAAAACGCATAGCTGCTGGCTCTGGTACACAAGTACAAGAGATTAATAAGTTGCTTAAGCAGTTTACGCAAATGCAAAAAATGATGAAAAAGATGAAAGGTAAAGGCGGCATGACTAAAATGATGCGTGGTATGAAAGGCATGTTACCACCTGGGATGATGGGTGGCGGTGGTCCTAAGTTTTAAAAAATACTTTTGAGTTATTTTTTAAAATAATAGCGAATCATATTTAAAGGAGCAAATAGCTCCTTTTTTGTTGAATAAATTATGCATGTAATACACCTTTAACCCTAATTTGTCGTTGAGATCACGGTTTAACCTACTAAACTGTCTTTTTGCTTCACTTCTTGCTTGCGTTATTGCCAAAAACTCGTACAATTCCCCAGCTCCCCATTCTGGGGAGTAAATCTTATTAATGAAAACAGTCAATCTTTATAGAGGACGGTATGGTAACTATTCGTTTGCAACGTGGTGGCGCTAAAAAACGCCCTTTCTATCAAATTGTGGTTGCGGATAGCCGTTTCTCGCGTGACGGTCGCTTCATCGAGAAAGTAGGCTTTTTTAACCCAATTGCTTCAGGTCAAGAAGAAAAAATTCGTTTAGATTTACCACGTGTTGAACACTGGGTAGGTCAGGGCGCATCTCTTTCAGATCGCGTAGCTAAGTTAGTAAAAGACGCTCGTAAAGCGGCTTAATAGGCGTAAGTGTAACCATGAGTCAAGAGAACACCTCATCAATAATTGTCGTAGGAAAGCTCGGTGCCCCATATGGTATAAAGGGCTGGCTTAAGGTACATTCATTTACTGATGATCCCGTAGGGATCTTCGATTTCAGCCCGTGGTTGATAGGGCAGCAAGGTAAATGGCAGTCCTTAGAAGTGGTCGACTGGCGTCGCCACAACAAAGGCTTTATCGCTAAATTTGCGCAGATAAACGACCGAGACGAAGCAATGGCTTATACCCATGCTGAAATCTCAATGGATGCAGCGCATTTACCAGAACTTCCGCAAGGTGAGTTCTATTGGCGAGATCTCATTGGCATGTCTGTTGTAACCGATAAAGGTTATAGCTTAGGCATTGTTGATGACCTTATGGAGACAGGGTCAAATGACGTACTAGTTGTGAAAGCAAACAGTAAAGACGCATTTGGTCAAGCTGAACGTTTGATTCCCTTTTTAACTGATTCAGTTATTAAAGAAGTTAAATACGACGCAAAAGAAATTACCGTAGATTGGGACCCAGGGTTTTAATGACGCAAACTAGTTCATTATGGGTAGGGGTGATAAGCCTTTTTCCAGACATGTTTGACGCTATTACAGACCAAGGTGTTACCGGTCGCGCAGTAAAAAATGGTTTAATTGATTTTAACTGTTGGAATCCGCGAGACTACGCTTTAGATAAGCATAGAACCGTAGATGACCGTCCTTACGGGGGCGGACCAGGTATGTTAATGATGGTTGAGCCATTAAAAAAAGCGATTGCCGAAGCTAAAAAAGCAGCTGGTGATGGCGCTAAAGTAATTTATATGTCCCCGCAAGGGCGCAAACTTGATCAGCAGGGCGCTAGCGAACTCGCTAACTCTAATAAACTGATTTTGATTGCCGGTCGCTATGAAGGTATAGATGAGAGAATAATAGAATCATATGTTGACGAAGAATGGTCAATTGGTGATTTTATTTTGAGTGGTGGTGAACTACCTGCCATGACATTAATTGACGCAGTAGCGCGATTAGTGCCAGGTGTGTTAGGTCATAACCAGTCAGCAGAACAAGATTCGTTTTCGGATGGCTTGTTAGATTGTCCACACTATACACGACCAGAAACATTGGACGACAAACAGGTTCCTGCTGTATTACTCAGTGGAAACCACCAAGAGATAGCAAAGTGGCGGCTTAAGCAGTCATTAGGTAGAACTTGGTTACGACGTCCTGACTTGTTGCATAACCTAGCTCTGACTGAGGAGCAAGCGGTATTACTCGCAGAATTTCAGCAAGAGTACCAAAAAGCTTGTGGCTAGAAGACAGTTACACCTAGGAAAGTGAGAAACATAATGGCAAAAGTAAACCAAAATATTATTAAAGCGCTTGAAGATGAGCAGCTTAAAACAGACGTACCTGCATTTGGCCCTGGTGATACAGTGGTTGTACAGGTAAAAGTAAAAGAAGGTGCTAAAGAGCGTCTACAGGCCTTTGAAGGTGTTGTAATCGCTAAGCGTAATCGTGGTCTTCACTCAGCATTCACAGTTCGTAAAATTTCGAACGGTGAAGGTGTTGAGCGTGTATTCCAAACGCACAGCCCTCTTATTGATAGCGTAGCAGTTAAGCGTCGCGGTGCAGTTCGCCGTGCTAAGCTTTACTACCTACGTGAGCGTTCTGGTAAATCTGCACGTATTAGAGAAAAACTTAACTAATACGCGCTGTTTATCAACGCAAAAAAACGGGTTGCATCCTTCGGGTTGCAACCCGTTTTGGTTTTAGAATATTATTATCTCAATTCTCAATTCTCAATTCTCAATTCTTATTTCCTTATTAGTAAAATTTAAGCTTTAGCCTTTTATCAATTAGCTGATCCTGTTAGTATTTATCGTATTGATTAGTTTACTTTTATGTAAATTTATATTTACGTTATTTGTTTTTTAAGGTGGTATGAACGTGGCTGACATAAGTGATTTAGCACAGCTGAGAGAAGGTATAGATGAATGCGACGCACAACTTGTTGCCTTACTTGCTAAACGTAATGGTATTACGCAAAAAATTGGTGAGATAAAACAACAAACAGGCGCGCCTTTACATGCACCTAATCGTGAAGCAGAGCTATTAGCGGCAAGAAGACAAGAAGCAATAAACCAAAATGTAAGCCCCGATCTCGTTGAAGATATACTAAGACGCATGATGCGAGAAGCCTATCAAAACCAACAAGCAAAACTTGCATGTGCAGCGCCAGAGCTTTCGCCAATTGTTATTGTAGGTGGTCAAGGTGCTATGGGGCAGCTATTTGCTCAGCAGTTTATTCGCTCAGGTTACGAAGTTAAAGTTTTAGATAAAGATCAGCAAAACGATGCGCAAAATATTTTAAAAGGTGCCAAGCTGGTAATGATTAGCGTACCAATTAATGCATTGGACGCAGTAGTTGCTAAGTTACCTAAACTAGATGATGACTGTTTACTAGTTGATATTACATCGGTAAAGCAATCGCCTATTAAAGCACTAAAAGCTGCGCACAGTGGCCCTGTGGTTGGTTTGCATCCTATGTTTGGCCCTGACATATCACATTGGGTAAAACAAACGGTCGTTGTATGTGAAGGGCGAGAGCACCAAGCGGCAAAAGGTTTGTTACAGCAGTTACAAGTATGGGGTTGTCAGCTTGTTGAGCTTGATGCTAAAAAGCACGACGAAGCAATGCAAATTATTCAGGTAATGCGCCATTTAACAACATTTGTGTACGGACAGTTTTTAGCAAAACAAAGTCATACACTAGAAGAGTTACGTAGTTGCTCGTCACCTATTTATCAATTAGAGCTGATGATGGTAGGGCGTTTATTTGCGCAGTCGCCGGAGTTGTACTCAGATATTATGTTAGCGCAATTCGATGATGTAGAGAGCCTGCTCGCACAGTACCAAGACACTTTTGCAAGTACATTGGAAAAATTAAAAGCAGGAGATAAAGCAGCGCTTATTGATTCTTTTGCACAGGCGAAAGTTTACTTTTCTGACTCAACAGAGCACTTTTTAACACAAAGCCGAAGCTTATTAAATAAAGCGAATGATTCAAAAGTTTTAGACTAATACTTGTCACTTTTTACTAAAAAGGGCCGATATCGGCCCTTTTTAATTATGAAAGTGTGTATTAGGTATTAACGCTTACTGCCTGTAATGACTCGCTTTGATAGCAGCCTAAAATACGCACATATTGGGTGTGTTCTTTAAGCTCTTCTAGCGCTTCTTTTACTTGGCTATCAGCTAAGTTTGCTTCAAGATCTACATAAAATACTTCTTCCCACGGATTGCCCGGAGTTGGGCGCGACTCAAGTTTTACTAAATTAATCTTATGCTGTTTAAAAATCATCAACGCATCGGCTAGTGAGCCCGCTTGCTGTTTTGTCGACATGATTAAACTAGTTTTAGTTGGAATTTGGTTAGACACTTGCAGAGGTTTACGCGCAACAACAATAAAGCGGCTATGGTTTTCGCTTTGATTAGCTAGGTTGGATTTGATGACTTCAAGGCCGACATTTTTTCCTGCTTGTGCAGAGCCAATTGCAGCACTATTTGGTGTGTTTAGAGCTGATTGTAATGCGCTTGATGTAGAGTCACAAGTTTCATGTTGTAAATCACCTAAGCCCTGTAAAAAACGGCTGCACTGTGCAAATGGTTGTGGATGTGCAAATACTTTTGTTAGTTGGCTAAGTTCAGTATCAGGGTTTGCGAGTAAGCAATGCTCTACACTGTGAGTGACTTCTCCAACAATAGAGACTTGTGCGTGCTGTAATAAGTCAAATACTTCGTTAATGCTACCAGAGCTTGTGTTTTCAATCGGTAATAAACCAAAATCAGCTTGGCCGTTTTCTACTTTACCTGTTATTTCGTCAAACGATGTACAGCCAATTTCAATTAATTTACCAGGGCGGCGACTAAAGTATTTATGACATGCAAGCTGGCTATAAGAACCCTGACCACCTAAGTAAGTTACACGGTGTGTTTCACTCAGTGCGTCTGGATTAAGGTTTTTTTGTAACATTGCTTGTTGGTGTAAAACTGAATCTTCCAAAATAGTTTGAAACACATTATTTACGTAGTAAGCATCTAAACCCAGTGACTTACCATAACCAATTAATTTTTCTAGAAGCGCGAGTTCACGTGCTTCATCGCGAATTGGCTTGTTGTTGGCGATTTTATATTCAACCACACCGTGGCTAATGCGACGGCGTTTAGCTAATAACACGAGTAAGTCGGAGTCTATTTCATTTATATCGTGTCTTAGTGCATTTAATACATCATTTGTCATTTTGGTATCCTCATTCCAAAAGTAGGCTGTTATTACACAGCAAAAACAAAAAAGCCTCCCGGTTGGGAGGCTTTACTATTCGATTGATTTTATCTCACAAACAGGGAAGCCTCTTCTATATAAAGAAGCTAAAAAACGAAAAAAAAGTGCGAGAGATAAATATGTTCATACGGTTAATGTATGGAGAGTTGCCAACAATGTCAATAAAGATCTAAATAAGCTTAGGGTACTATTTATTTACCTTAGCTGGTTATTATAGAAACTTTACAAATAATTTATAAATATGAATGCGGATCTGGTATATTTCGTTAACTGGTTCAAATAATAACAATTATTAATAATTAAGGTTGACCCGTGGTTTACAGACGGCCTCCATCTCGTTTTGGATTGAATTCTTTAAGTGTAAAACTTTCACTGCTTATATCTGCTATTTGTTTAATAGCAGGGGTATGTGCGGCTGCCTTAATGCTTAAATCTGAAGAGAAACAACTTGTTTTTGAAGAACATGAGGTGTTAAAAAGCTCTACAGATTTATTAGTGAAGCAGTTTAATGAGCGTATTAAAACAAAAATAAATATTGCTCAGCAAGCTAATAACGTAGTGACAGAGCAGCTTTTTCAATCTAATTCACCAATTAATTTAGGTAATAAATCACAGTTACAGTTTAATAGCGATGGTACGATTCGAAGTGCCTCGGCTGACGGATTATCAGCAGCATTTTTACCACAGCAAAATTACTCTCCTTTTTATAAACGCCTATTTAATGATTCTGAAATGTTATGGCGTATAATTTCTCCGACTCTGGTACACGACTTTTTTAACTTTTATTTAATTACCGATGACGATTTCATTCGTGTTTCTCCTCCAAACTGGGCATTAAATGCACCAGCCGAGTTTAGAGTTACGCAAGGTACAACGTATAAATATATTAAAAGTATGTTGGGGTCAGAGCGAGAGCCTGCATGGTCAAAAGTTTATTACGATACAGTATGGCGAAAGTGGGTTATTAGCTTACTAGTGCCGGTGTATGTTGATAACGAGTTTTTAGGTGTAACTGGAAGCGATATTTCCCTTAATAAACTTATTTCATTTTTACCTGTTGGCGATAAAGAAAAACACTTACTTGTATTTGATAGTAAAGGGCAATTGTTAGCCCATCCCAATCTAAACCCTGCATTATTAGCTGACTACGGTAGTGACAATAAAGCACTCTCTACTAACGAATTTGTAAACCCAGAACTGCAGTCAATTATTGACGATGCAATTGCGGTGAAGTTACCAGAATACGCCAATTCATTTGAACAAAATGATGAAGCTCACATTATTAATATCCGTAAAATTGATGATTTAGATTGGTACATAGGGGTTTATAAAAAACGTTCATCAACGTTATCTGCGTTACAAGATTTAAAACTGAAGTTTTTTGGACTCTTTATTTTATACGCAATATTAGTTGCCTTATTGCTGCATCAGGCGCTTTATCAACTAGTGCTTCGGCGTTTACATACTTTAGTTTATGCAGTAACAAGCTTTGGTAAAGGTCAGCTAACAACAGAGTTTCCGCCAGAAAACAAAGATGAGATTGGTACCCTTAATGGCTCATTTAGAGACATGACGGTAGAAATCCGCAAACTTATTGATGGTTTAAACCAAAGAATTACAGAAAAAGAAATTGCTGAAAAAGCAGCTAATCGTTTATCTAAAGCGGTCGCGTTCTCGGGCACTGGGGTTGTGATCACCGATGAAAATTTTGTCATTGAGTACGTAAACCCCAAAATGCTCGAAATGACAGGCTATCCAGAAAGCCATTTTAATAGAGCACCATTACTTAATATTATTGCCTCAGAAATGTCTATTTTAATTGAAGATATAGACATAGATTTACGCAGCCGTAATTACTGGCGCGGGGACACATTAATAGCTGGTTTAAACAAAGAGCCAATTTGGGTGTCTTTAAGTGTTTCGCCAATTCGTGAAGAGGGCGGTGAAATAACCAGTTATGTAGCATCAGCACAAGATATTTCGTTTGTAAAAGAAAGCCAGCGTAAAATGGAACAATTGGCTTACTTTGACACCCTTACGGGACTTGCCAACAGAACATTTTTTAGAATGCAATTGCGTAAATCAATGGCATTAGCAGAGCGCGGGCATTATGCATTTGCTTTGTTTTACTTTGATTTAGACGAATTTAAGCGTATTAACGACACATTAGGCCACGATGCTGGCGATCAATTATTAATTGAAGTGGCAAACAGACTTAAAAAACGTTTACGAGCCGAGGACACCATAGCGCGCTTAGGTGGTGATGAATTTGCAGTGTTGCTCAGTGGTATAGAAAGCCAAACTCACGCGGCTGATGTTGCCAATACAATTCAAAAAACACTGAATGTGCCTATAAAACTAGGTAGCAATGAAGTTATTGTCAGTGCAAGTATTGGTATAACTATGGCTCCTTACGATAGCTTAGAGGAAGATCAGTTACTCAAACATGCTGATTTGGCAATGTATGAGGCAAAAGCAAAAGGACGTAATACCTTCCACTTTTATAGCCAAGAATTAAATGCGGCCGCAAATGAGCGTTTATTTATTGAAAATGAGTTACGTATAGGGCTCAAAGAAAAGCAATTTGTAGTTTACTACCAACCTCAAGTTGATAGCCGTACTCATCAGGTCGTTGGTTATGAAGCGTTATTAAGATGGTTCCACCCAACTGAAGGCGCAATCCCTCCAGATAAATTTATTCCTATTGCAGAAGCGACAGGCCTTATAGTTGAATTAGGTGAATGGGTGCTTCAAGAGTCTTGTGATTTTGCCGTAAGATTGGCAGAACAAGGTCTAGAAAATAATATATCGATAAACTTATCGGCCCGCCAGTTTAAAGACTCAAGCTTAGTTACAACACTGAGCAAAATGATAATTAAGTCGGGTGTTTCAGCAAAGCGCCTTCATTTAGAGCTGACCGAAAGCATGCTAATGGGTAATGTAGAGGCAGCCATTACGCAATTGCACGAGCTTAAAGCATTAGGTATATCTATTTCTATTGATGACTTTGGTACAGGTTATTCGTCGCTCAGTTACTTAAAACGATTCCCGGTTGATATATTGAAAATTGACCGTTCATTTGTAAAAGATATCCCAGAGGATACAAATGATATGGAAATCACTGCAGCTATTATTGCCATGGCGCAAAAGTTAAAGCTAGACGTGGTCGCAGAAGGGGTTGAGACAATAGAGCAGATGCAGTTTTTACAAAATAATAATTGCTTCATTGTGCAAGGCTATTATTTTAGTAAGCCAATTGCTGAGCACGAACTACCGAATTTGTATGAAAGGTTAAATGAACTCGCAAATAGCGAAGTAACTAGTTAATAAAATTGCGGGTTAACCACCCGCAATTTTAACTTTAAATTTTAACGCTTCTAAAATGCCTTTTAGTTTATCTCGGTCATCACCTTGTACTTCAATAATGCCTTCTTTTACTGCGCCGCCTTGGCCCATTTTGCTTTTTATAGTTTTAGCTAACTTTTTTAAATCGTGATCTTTTGGATCAATGCCAACAACTAGCATTACGCCTTTGCCTTTACGCCCTTTTGTTTGACGCTCAATGCGAATAAAACCATCTTTAAAAAGTTTAGCGTGCAACTCTTTTTCTGGTTTCGGCTGGTCAATGCGACCCGTACTAGTTGAATATACTAAGTGACTATCACTCATACCTTACCTTTGTGGATAAAAATGAATTAAATACTGGTGTAAATGATAGCAAATTTGAAGTTGTGTGTTTTTCTTTTTGCTAAATACTTTTAACAGGTTATATTTAGTTCAAAGGAAATATTATTGGAGTTTAATATGAGTTTAACTAAGAATGAATCAGTCGATGGCACTACATTAACAATACAAATTAAAGGTAAGTTTGATTTTAATTTAGTGCAATCGTTTCGCCAAGCTTATGCTCAAATGAGCGAAAAAACAGTAAAGGTTATTATCGATTTAAGAGAGACTGATTATATGGATAGTTCAGCACTTGGCATGTTACTTAACATGAAAAAAACCATTGATAGCCAAGTAAAAACCATCGAAATAAGTAATTGCCAGCCTCAGCTTAGAAAAATCCTACAAATTTCACGTTTTGATAAAAAGTTTGATATTAGCTAATGATACATGTGTTGATTGTTGACGATCAGGCGCTCAATCGCATTTTACTAAGTAAAATGCTTGAGCAGGAAGGTTACAAAATTTCAGTGGCTTACAATGGGCTAGATGCACTTAATGTACTTAAAAGACAGCAAATAGACATTGTTTTACTCGATGTATTAATGCCCGTAATGGATGGTTTTGAAGCAGCTGAAAAAATAAAGCAGCAGTATAGTGAAGTTTACTTACCGATTATTTTTATAACCTCCTTAGAAGATCAAGCAAGTTTTGAGCGGTGCCTCGCGGTAGGTGGCGATGACTTTATTCATAAACCATTTGAAAAAGTTATTTTGCATGCAAAAATTAAAGCACATAGCCGCACCAGAGAGCTAAGTAAAAAATCAAATCAACAAAAAAAACTGCTTGAATATCATCACAATCAAATTGAACGTGAACACGAAATAATTGAGCATATTTTTAATAACTCATTAGAGAACCAAGGCAAGTTTAAAGAGTACCTCGATTTTAATTTATCGCCGGCGTCTATGTTTAACGGCGATATGTTTTTAGTGGCGCAAAGTCCAATAGGCAATCTGTATTGCATGTTGGGAGACTTTACAGGGCACGGCTTAGCGGCAGCTATTGGTGCATTACCTATCTCTCGTGTTTTTTATACTATGGTACAAAAAGGCATGGCGATTAATGACATTGCCTGTGAGCTAAATACACTGCTTTACAATCTCCTACCTGGACACATGTTTTGTGCTGCAACCATTATAGAGCTTAGTGCATCCGGTAAAAGTATTTCTGCATGGATGGGCGGCCTGCCAGATGCGTACCTAATAGATAAAGACGGTAATGTAAAACAAACATTAGAGTCGCAACATATGGCGCTGGGGATTTTAGACGATCAAGAATTTGAATATGAAGTTATTCACTTTGAAACAAATAGTAATACACGCCTAGTATTAGCAACCGACGGTATTATAGAAACAGCAAACAAAGAAGATACATTTTTTGGGGAAGAGCGTTTTTTACAAACCTTAAAAAGTAAATCGATGATTAGTAGCGAAGATATAGTGGCTGACGTTACTGAGTTTGCAGATGGCACTAAACAGCAAGACGATTTAAGCATTGTTTTACTAAATTGCCTGCCTTTAGTTCCTGAGGAGCAAGAGCGAGAAGCATTCTCAACTTTAGCGTTTAATTTATCTTTGAGTTTAAACTCAGAACAAATAAAAAAAACAGACCCCGTTTACGACGTTGTTAATATTTTAAGCAGTGTTGAGGGGTTAAATGATCATCGTTCTAATATATTTTTACTGCTGTCTGAGGCTTATAACAATGCGCTTGATCATGGCGTACTAGGACTTAACTCAGAGATTAAAAAACAAGAAGACGGCTTTTTTCGATATTACGAACTAAGAGAGGCAGCTCTTGCTAAACTTACAGATGCTATGATTATTATTGATATGCGCTATTGCCCCGATACGCTCAGTTTATATTTCATTATTTGTGATTCAGGCCGAGGGTTTAGTAGTAAGCACGATGAGTTGGCAAAGGTTAATAGTGAATTTGGTAGAGGGGTGTCTTTACTAGAAGAAATAGCCGAAAAAGTAACTTATAACGCCAGCGGTAACCAAGTTGAAATGTGCTACAAGTTGAGCTAGCTCTGCAAAAATATCCATGCTATTATTCCCGAAAATTTAGATGTATGGATGGCCAAATGATTTCTTCTTACCTAAAAAAAGCACAGCTAAGTGCTAATCCAGCTTTGATTTCAACAGAGCTTGAAAAGCTTGAGCTACATTTAGCAAACACAGCTTTGCCTGATGTATGTTGGGAGTATCAAATACCTGAGCTTGGCGAGGGCGGTGCGTGTAGTTTATTTGGTTACCTACAAGATGAGCCATTCAAATTAACTGATTATCTTGAAAATGATGAGCAAACCCAGTTCAAGCTAGCTAATTTACAAAGTATTGTGAGCTACATTGAGCACCAAACAAGTGTTGATTGGTATGGTATTTATCAATCAACTAATACTAGTGAAGGTAAGCAACTATTAAAATTGGCTTATCATGGTGCGCCTAGTCGTCCGTTGTTCCCTTTAACGCAAGCATTTGCGGCAGGTAGTAATAACGTGCAGGTTGCGCTATCTCACAAGGGCCGTATTATTAATAACGTTGAAGAGTACTTATCACAAGGTGGTGAATACTACACATGCGATCCTAAAGTTAAATCAGAAACCTGCTTACCTTTATTTAATACACAAAATGAATGTGTTGGTATTGTAGATGCTGAAGCCTTTAAAAATGATTTTTTTGATGAAAAGACGCTTGCCGTTTTAATTGCATGTTGTATTAAAATTCCTCACTTTCTAGTGTAAATAACGCTAGTCAACATGATGTGCTTTTATGTTAAGCTTAGCTTAACAGCTAACCCCTAAATAACGATAAGAGATAGCCAATGTTCTCAGTATTAAAACCATTACCAACAGATCCTATTCTTGGCCTTATGGCGGCCTATAAACAAGATACAAACCCTAATAAAATTGATTTAGGTGTAGGTGTCTACAAAGATGAGCAAGGCAATACACCGGTTCTTAAAGCGGTTAAAAAAGCTGAAGCGTTTCGTCTTGAAAACGAAATGAGCAAATCTTACATTGGTTTAGCGGGTAACTTAGATTACTGCCAAAAGATGGAGCAGTTACTACTAGGCGAACATCAAGCATTGCTAGCAAATCGCGTACGTACTGCGCAAGCGCCAGGTGGTACGGGTGCACTTCGCGTTGCAGCTGAATTTATTAAGCGTTGCAATGCAGATGCAACAGTATGGGTAACTAATCCAACATGGGCAAACCATATTAGCTTGTTTGAAGCTGCAGGCTTAACAGTAAAAGAATACCCGTATTACGATTACGAAAATAAAGACTTACTGTTTGATGAAATGATCAACACACTTAAACAAGTGCCTAAAGGTGATGTGGTTTTAGTGCATGCATGTTGTCATAACCCAAGCGGTATGGACTTAAACGAAACACAGTGGAACACAGTTGCCGAACTTGCAAAAGAAGTTGGCTTTACACCACTTGTTGATATTGCATACCAAGGCTTTGGTGCTTCACTTGAAGAAGATGCACGTGGCTTACGTATTTTAGCTGATGCAGTAGAAGAGCTAATTATCTGTTCTTCATGTTCTAAAAACTTTGGCTTATACCGCGAGCGTATTGGTGCATGTTCACTAATTGCAAAAGATAGCGCAACAGCAGATATTTCAAACTCTGTAATGCTAAGCGTTGTACGTAGTATTTACTCAATGCCGCCAGCGCATGGTGCTGATATTGTTAATACTATTTTAAGCAGTACAGAGCTTACACAATTATGGCACTCAGAGCTTGATGAAATGCGTAGCCGCATAAATGGCTTACGTAGCTTAATTAAAGAAAGCTTAGCAACTAAAGATATTGCGCAAGACTTCTCATTTATTGAACGCCAAAACGGTATGTTTTCTTTCTTAGGTATTAATAAAGAGCAAATTGCTCGCCTACAAAAAGAATATGGTATTTATATTGTTGGTTCTAGCCGCGTAAATGTTGCAGGTGTTAGCCAGTCAAATATTGAATACTTTTCAAATGCTGTAGCTGACGTTTGTAAATAAACGCAGTTAATATAAAAAAACCGCACATCTAATGATGTGCGGTTTTTTTATATCTAAATTAAAACAAAAAGCTTTAACCGATAGCAGGAATTAGCCCCGCCATTTGCATAAACTGCGCAGCAATAATCGTTATGCCACATATAGCTGCTATGCCAAGCCCAATATTCCCACTTTTAACTTTGTAACCTGTTTTACTTGATGTTGTACGCTGTTTATAAACCATTGCTACAGGCAAAAATATTGCAAGTACGACAAGTGCTATTGCAGCGTAACCTAAAGCCATAATAAAGCCTTGAGGATAAAATAATGCAAAGCCAAGCGGCGGAATAAACGTAATTAAGGCCGTTTTAATTCGGTCTGTTTTATTGTCACCTTTTTTAAATGTATCAGCAAAAAAATCGAATAACCCTAAACTCACCCCTAAAAATGATGTCGCAAGTGCTAAATCAGCAAATAACTTAACGGCCGTTGCTACACTTGGGTTATGCGCAATACTTGCTACGCTTGATACAAAGCCACTAAGGCCTTGGCTGTTGAGTAAGTCAACTTGGCTCATAATACCTTGGCTAAGTAGTTGCCAAAAAATATAAATGACTAAAGGCAGGGCGGCTCCAGCAATCATTACTTTGCGCAGTACTTTTATTTCTACACCAACATATTTAACAATTGAAGGAATAGAGCCATGAAAGCCAAACGAAGTAAATATAACCGGTATAGCCGAAAGGATTAACCCTTGCTCTACAGGCATCTCTAATAAATGCTTACCTTGTACATAAGGGGTTAGCATGTAAAACAAACTAGCTAATACAATAATTTTTATTGTAAATAACACTCTATTTAGTTTATCTACCTTGCTAGTGCCCAGTGTTACCACACTTGCAATAATAACAGCGAGGATCACAGAGCCAAACTGTGGGGCTATATTTACATCAAAGCCTATATTTATACGCGCTTGAAGTTGTGCACCACCACCTGCTATATAAGCAGCGCATAAAGCGTAAAATAAAAAAACCATCGAAAAATTCGCGATGTATTGTCCGCGCTTTCCAAGCCATAATTTAGCCAACGTATTTAACGTTGCATCGCGTGGTGCATATTGGTGTAGCTCTAGCATGAGTAGTGCGGTGTAGGTCATTAGTAACCAGCTAGCAATTATTAATGCAAGTGCAGTACTAAACCCAAGCCCGGCAGATGCAATTGGCAATGCCAACATACCTGCACCAATAGTTGTGCCTGCAACAATTAACATGCTTCCAGTTGTTTTATTTTTAAGCACTTAATTACCTTAATTATTATTAATATACATGCACGATATAACTAGTTACTCAAATCTCAAATAGTTTTGTAATAAAAGAGCGGTATTAAAATGTAACCTACAATTTACAACTGTATTTATTAAGGACTTGTATGCATTTAAAAGTATTAAAATAGGGTGGTGAGGGTATAATTTTATATACGTTGGATTGCGTTATAAAACGCTAAGGATTGGCATGTGCCGGTAAAAGTATCGTATTTTTTTATGGTTCTCATTTGGTCTACTACACCACTGGGGATTGTGTGGAGCAGTGAAACAGTATCGCCAACGCTTGCTGTATTAATGCGTATGCTGGTGGGGTTGTTTTTAGGTGGTTTAATTGTTGCCATAACAAACATTAGAGTACCTTGGAGCAAAAATGCATGCTTACTTTATTTTTATTCGAGTATAGGTATTTTTGGCGGTATGTTGTTGAGCTATATGGCAGCTAAAACAGTCCCTTCGGGTATTATTTCGCTTATGTTTGGCCTTGCACCTATTTTGTCAGGGTTGCTTGCTCAGCAATTACTAAATGAACCTAAATTTAGCCCGATTAAATTAGTGGCGTTAGCGTGCGCCCTAATCGGCTTATATTTTGTTAGTTATAACCAAGTACAAAACTCGCAAACTCAAGGGCTCGGGTTACTTTATGTGTTTATGGCTGTCTGCTTTTTTAGCTTAAGTGGTGTGATGATTAAACGCGTACAAATTGCGATTCACCCTATGGCAACAACATTTGGTGCCTTAGTTTTTGTAACCCCACTCTTTTTTATTGCTTGGTGGTTATTAGATGGTCAGTTGCATATACAAAACTGGAGTGCAAAATCATTGTGGGCAATTGGTTATCTAGGTGTGTTTGGATCTTTAGTTGGGGCTTTGGCGTATTTTCATGTACTGCAAAACCTAAATGCGAGTACGGTATCACTTACTACGCTCATAACTCCTAGCTTTGCGTTAGGCTTAGGAGCTTGGCTAAACAATGAGCCATTAAGCCAAGAGCTAATCATTGGTGCGGTTATTATTTTAATTAGTCTGGGTTTTTTCCAATTTGGTGATAAATTTTTAAAGCAAAAGAGAGTAAGCGCAAATTAGTTTTACTACATTTTTCAATTTGGTGATAAGTTTTTAAAGCTAAAGAAAGTAAACACAATTAGTTTTACTACATTTTCTCTATTTGAATAATTAAACGACGGTTTTTGTCTCGGCCTAAAATGTTATCGTTATTATCAACAAAGCGTTTTTCGCCTAAGCCGGTGGTTTGTACTTTTGCTTCATCAACACCTAAGCTCACCATATAATCTTTTATAGTTTTGGCGCGCTTGCGCGATAAATCTAAGTTATTCCAGCGTCCGCCATAACTATCGGTGTATGAGTCAATGCTAATGGACTCTATGCTTGCATCATTTTTTAAATACTCAGCAATTTTATCAAGGCGTTGTTGCGACGATTTAGTTAATTTACTGCTGTTAGATTGATAGTTCATTACAGTAAACGAAATATCTTCAAAGCTGTAAGGGAGTAGCTCATCACGGCATTGTAAAAAAGCCCAGTAAGCTTGTTTAAAGTTTACACTCGATATACCAACGGCAATTTTATCGGCACTGTTTTGCCAGTCTTGATAATAAAAAGTAGGGTAGTAGCCTTTATCAAGCTCGCTAAGCATCTCCCATGCGGTTTTATTACCCAGCTCACCATCAAACTTTTTAAGTAATTTCATATTTGCAATATCACGGGCCGGTAAGCCTGCTCGCCAAGACGGTGGCACGGCTTTTAAACCAGCTATTGCGTAATTATCTGGGCGTACAACCATATCTAAATTAAACGTTAAGTTTTTATTTTTACTTGCTGAAGCTTTAAAAATAGCTTCCCCATAATAAGGAACTTCATGATTTAATTGGCATTGTAAGCGCGTTGTTTTAACGACTTCCCAGTTGGAGTTGTCTTGGGTTGCTGTATATTGGCGCATAGCAGCTTGCGAGTGAGTACTGCAAAGCACTGCACTTATACTAAGGCTAATAAATAACAACTTATACTTCATGGTGCTCTCCAGCTATCCGGGAATGCCAATAATTTGGCAAATTAACGACTGCAATGATTAGTTTGTTCTCTACGTAACTAACTTATAAGTTAAAGCAAGTTATGTGCCTACAATTTTAAAGCAATAAATACTTAAATCCCCTAGCCTAGGGGGCATCAATTTTGACATAATAGTCAGCTTACACGTATAAACAAAGAAGACTATGGCAAATACTGAGCAAACACCTTTCGCAAAACGCTTTCGTGGATTTTTTCCTGTTGTTATTGATGTTGAAACTGCTGGTTTTAACAAAGAGACAGATGCCTTGTTAGAAATAGCAGCTTCTGTTTTAAAAATGGATGACGAAGGACTGCTCAGCATAGACCATACTGTTCATTTTCATGTTCAGCCATTCGAAGGCGCTAATATAGAACAAGCAGCCATCGACTTTAACGGTATAGACCCGTTTTCACCATTACGTGGTGCAGTACCTGAAGACGAAGTAATTAAAGAAATATGTAAAGTAGTACGCAAAGCACAAAAGGCCGCTGGGTGCCAACGTTCAGTTATTGTGGCGCATAATGCCGCATTCGATCATGGCTTTTTAAATGCAGCAATAGAGCGTAATAACATTAAGCGTACGCCATTTCATCCGTTTGTAAGCTTTGATACAACATCTTTAGCGGGTTTAGCGTTAGGGCAAACTGTATTAGCAAAAGCATGTAGAGCGGCAGGTATCGAGTTTGATAACAGCCAAGCACACTCAGCGCTTTACGACACAGAACGTACAGCTGAGCTTTATTGTTTAATAGTAAATCGCTGGCAGCAATTAGGTGGTTGGCCATTAGCGCCAACCGACGATTGCGACGCTAATGCCGAAGTTGAAACTGAGACACAAAATAACGAAGAAACTAAAACGTCTGAGTAATTTTACCCTCAGTTAGCTTAACTAGGTGGGGCGGGTAAATACGCGAAAATTGTTTAGAATCTTTCGCTATTTTAAGCTCCACACCAGGGTGCATTAATTCATTTACTTTTAAACGACTACTGGCAAGTAATTGCACTATTTTTTGCTTAATAAGTAGTTTTTGACGATGAATATGCGCAGAGCGTATTTTTATATGCATTTCATTTTCAGTTATCTTATTCATGAATTGCTGGCGCTGAGCAGCCCCCGCAATTTTACTCGCTTTTTCACGAGCCTGTTGCAAAGCGGTTACTTTAGTCGCAAGTACTTTTTCAAAATCGGTTATTTGTGTTTGCTTTTGGCGAAGCTCAAACCAGAGTTGCGCTAAAAATACGCGCGTTTTAGTACCGGCTGGCGCGCCTAGCTCACCTGTTTCAATGCGCATAGCATCTAAAATATTACCGCCAATAATTTTACCTCGCGGATCGTTTGCTTTGCCTACACGTATTAACCGCCTAGCACTTAAATCACAATGTAGAGCTTGGCGTTCAATAAATAAATCTTGTTCGGATTTAATATTGCAGTACTGAGCATAACCAATCGAAATGGTTCGTTGAGCGGTTATAGAGCATGTAAATGCTTCCTCGCCTTCACGTTTTCTACCAATTGCGCCAAGCATAATGGTTACCGCACTTTTACTTTCAACAGCTCCTGATTCTACAAAACCCAGTACCGTAATATCACCATTGGCTTTTACACGCATGCCGTCTTTAATATCGCCAGTAATAATTACGCTACCATCAAAATCAACGTGGCCTGTACTTACATCTACGTTATCAAAGCATAAAACGTCATCTACACGCATACCTCGGGGTAGGGCAACGGGCACACCTTTGCAGTCGGCAATAAGCATATTAGGATTATTAGGATCTACTTTTGTACCTTCGAAAGGCTGGAGTTGGTGATCTGTACCTGGTTTTGCACTAATTGAATCGCCAAATACCGTATAGCCATCTTCTCCAGGAGTAGCGGCAATACGCTGCATTAAGGGAGTACCAGGTTTTACGGTGATAATAGCGCCAAGATTTTTCATATCAACCTTACCACCTTCCTTAGCTTGTGGGCTAAGCACACGGTCTTGGGCTGTTGAGCATAAGCGCACAAATTTAGCATCGCTGCCTTTTTTAGGATTACGCCCATGTGCAATTATGGCGCTATAAGAGCTTCCTGCTGGTTTTTCAAACTGCTGGCCTAAAAAGGTATCAAGCGCGCGTGGGCTTATTCCTTTTTTAACACCTGCATCAGCAAGCGCTTTTTGCGCACCTTCCATAGACAAAAGCGCACCACCTTTAGCGGTAGTTAATGTTGCTTCTGCGACCATGTTTTTTTCATCAATATTAATGACAAGCGACGCATCTACCGCTTTAGCAACGACAAGTGATACTTCCTGATAGTTTTTAGTTGGCGCAAAAAGCTTTCCAATATTGGCAATGACAGCTTCGTACTCACTAAACTCAGATTGTTCGAGCATTTGCGTAAGCTGAGTACTCGTAACAGGAAAGCCACTATCAATAGGGTGACTAACTAAAGAGACAAACCCTGTATTTTGATCAAATGAAAAAACCGACATTTATTAATTCCCTACTCTATGCCTGTTATTATTTTTGTTTTTTACAACTAAAGGTTTAGAAATGACAAAAACCTTAACTCCTTATTTGAACACAGGTTAAACACATTGTTAAGCAAATGTTTATATGGGCTTGCATAAACTAAATTTTGGTTACTTAATGCTCGGTTAGTGCACGCAATTAAAATAAAGCGTTACTAGGCCTTGAGTATCAGTACTTTACTCAGTTATACTGTTTGCACGCTCTGAATTGAGTTACTAATTCAGGGGCTGATTAGGATTCGACGGAATTCAAGAAGCCCAAGGTGCATGTCGAGGTGCGGTTTGCCTCGTTAAACAGCCGCAACCTAAAGTAATCGCAAACGACGATAACTACTCTCTAGCAGCTTAGGCTGGCTAGCGCTCCTTCCATGTATTCTTGTGGACTGGATTTTGGAGTGTCACCCTAACACCTGATCGCGACGGAAACCCTGGCCGGGGTTGAAGCGTTAAAACTAAGCGGCCTCGCCTTTATTTACCGTGTTTGTCCGGGACTTAAAGGTTAATTAAATGACAATACTAAACATGTAGTACCGACGGTCGAGGCTTTTCGGACGGGGGTTCAAATCCCCCCAGCTCCACCAATAAAGGTTTTTGAACTCGTTATTCGAAAACCATAAGAAACCCGCAAATTTGTTAATCCAAATTTGCGGGTTTTTTTATGGAATTTATAAAGTAAAAATAGAGTTTAAGAATGTCTTATTGCGCGTAGCTTCATTTTTATTGCAATCACAAGCAGGCTAAATAACGACAGCATACTTATTAACAACGTTAGATTAAGTATGGAGTTACTTGGCTCGTAGGTAGTGACAGGAGAGTTGTTTGTAGTTTGCGAGTTTTGCTGTTGCCTAATATAGCTTTGGCTGATCCAATCTACCGCGTTTATCCATTGTACTTTGGCGGGATCAGTATTGTTTAGCTTCCCTATTGCATGTTTATCGTTATCTAAGCCTTTTGAAAGTTGTACCAGTTGCTGCCAAAATTCATTTTTAGGGCCTAGGTCATCTATTTCTTGCAGGTGCTGTTGTAATTTATCGCCCCCCATCGTTTTTATATCAGCTTGTCCTGTACTTTGCGCGTAGCTATTTATTAGCGATGAAAAGCGACTAAAGTACTCATTACTTTTTTGCTGTGTAGGGTTAGCTGCTTGCTCGTTTGTTACTTTTTGTGTTGGTTGATTTAGGCTGTTTTGATCAATCAAATATTGTTTATAGTTTTGGTAACTTAAGCTGTTTGTAGTTGTGTTATTTGTGGTTCCATTATTTAGAGTGCCCAAATTGTTTTTAAGTGCATTAACACTGATCCCTACGCCTATTATGGTAATAATACAAAGTGCGCAATAGCAAAAGTACAATCCGCTTTTTAAAGTGTTACGCAGTAATTTATATTTATTATAACTTTGCTTAATAGCTGCAGCTGTATTTGGGGCTTCGTTTGTATCTAGGCGTTCGTTTTGTATTGAAATACTTTTGCCGTCAGTACTTTCACTAATGTGTTTATCTGTATTTTTGTTGTGCTCAGTGAGTGCTATTTGATTATTTTTAGATTGAGAGGTTACAGTAGAGAGTTGCGGTTCTACTTTAGTAATTAATCCTAGCTTTTTTAGTGAGGATTCTGTTTTAACAGCATCAATACTCGATAAGTCTTTTTTTAAAGCGTAAGCTTTCCCATCAAATAACTGAACAACAATATTATGAGGAATATTTAGAAGTTGGCTAAGTTTTTCTTGGGCAGAGGTAAGGTCAGTATTTTGATATAACTGACCATTAAAAACAATTTTAAATGTAGCGCTCACGTTAGTACCTTGCTTGTGTAATTCCATTTTTGGAATTTTATTTTTATTATTTGATACACAAAGCTAATTTAACAGATAAAGGGTATGCTTTCTAATGATTTGTGATTAAAAAAAGCCTTAACAAACAGCGTTAAGACTTTGGCGTGTAGCTGTTACTTTACTTTATCGTTTTGCGAGTGATTTTACAGATTGCTTTTGATCACTGGCAGGTTGAGTTGCTTTGTCTATTAATGTTTCAAGTGGTTTATTTCGAACGCACATAAGTACTTTGTTCATTGCTTGGCATGTGCCTGTCGCTTTTTTATCATGGCTTGTGTAGCTACAACCTTCATTAATGGCTTTTTCTTCACATGCTTCCCAAGGCGCGTTTGAGCCGTGGCCTGCATGACTTAGCGCTGAGCATGAGGTAGCAAGTAAAAAGCCAGTGGTTAGTGCTTTTATTACGTTAAATATTTTCATTAGTATCTCAGTTAATTATTTGGCCAGAATGCGAGTTATCTTGCGGTAGCACCTTTAAAACAACCAATAAACATGTTTTCAGATACATCGGCTGCATGGTAGTGGTATCCGCGTGTATCGTCGGTGTGGCCTCTACATTCGTCTAAATCAGTGGGTTCTAATCCATCTTCGTTAAGCATGCCAAATATACCAAATCCATCGAGTGCATAACCCATCATGGCGGCATGACCGTCTGATTGGATTTGTGTTTGGCTACAGCCTGCTTCACCGTGGTAGTGATAACCTGCTACTAAGTTAATATGCCCAGCGCAATCATCAAAGGCTGCAATAGTATATGCGCCTAAAATAGCCTCAACAGGGGCGGGTGCAGCAAGTACAACACCATTGAGAGCAACACCTACATTAGCGTTACCAATACTGCTATTTTGAGTGGTTGCAACAGGCGTTATTGGAATTAAAAATGATTCTGATATACCGCCATCAACATAATCAATAGAGCATTCTACGCAGTGGTTTTGGTATTGCTCCTCTACGTTTGGACGTGCAGCACCATCACACGATTCTTGTGTGTCTGTTACATTTACAAGGCCAGTACCTTCGTCGTATAGCTGCCAATGGCTATCGTTATATAATGTTGGTAGATTTAAAATAAAGTCGCCAGTTATATCGTAAACCTCACCGGTGCCGTCAAACCAAATACCGGCTTCGTCTGCTGTTGATGTGATATTTCTAGGGCAAAATACACCAATCTCGTAATTTGAAGGCGCACCGGCAATATCAATTTTGTAGCATGAAGCTTCATCGCCATTACTTAGCGTACATGTTTGAGTGGTAATTGATGAAATGAGCGCATCGCTTTCAAAGTTAAAAGGGTCAACTTCAACAACGAAATCGGTTGAAGTATCTGTTGTAGTGCCCTCATCGGTGGTTGTTTCAGTTACGACGCTACTTTGAGCATCGCTACCGTTACAGGCAGCTAAGCCCAGTGCAAGTATGCACACTGTAAGCCGTGCTAAAATTGGTGCGTTAAGTTTTCTCATCAGAAATATCCGGTAATGAAGTTGAATGTATAATATTTGTTAAATGTGCAAACAAAGTGCAAAAACAACGCAACATAATACATTGCCTGAAATAGAGGCTTATAACGCTTGCTATAGGTGTATGTTGTACATTTTATTGTTTAAAATACTGCGACTTTAAAGTACCTAAATAGGCAGTGGAGTTTTATGGACTTTTTATTTCCCGACAGTATGTCTTTATTTTTGTTTCTATTAATGATGATCACCGCTGGCTTTACTTCTTTTATATCTGCTGCATTTGGTGCGGGTGGCGGGCTAATGTTGCTTGTTGTTATGGCGTCGTTTATGCCTATGGCAGTTGTTGTGCCTGTGCATGGTTTAGTACAGCTTGGCTCTAATGCAAATAGGTTATTACTCAGCTTTAAGCATATTGATAAAAACATGTTTGTATATTTTGCGTTAGGCGGCTTAGTAGGGGCGGGGTTATCAAGTTTTGTTATTGATGATATATCGCTTGATGCTATGAAGTTAGTGGTCGCTATTTTTGTTATTTATTTACTATGGGGTAAAACACCGCCAGTAAAATTAACCTCTAAGTTATGGCGTATGGTCGCCGGTGGCATAACAACTTTTGTTTCTATGTTTGTGGGGGCGAGCGGGCCATTAGTTGGTAGCTGTTTATATATAAATAATTACGAAAAGTTAAAGTTTACGGCAACGTTTTCGAGCATTATGAGTGTGCAACATTTATTAAAAGCGGTAATTTATGGTGCTGTTGGCTTTAGTTTTTGGCAATGGATGCCGCTTGTAATTGCTATGATAATAAGTGGTGCTGTAGGTACTTGGTTTGGAATTAAATTACTTAAAAGTATGTCTGGGGATAAATTTAAGTGTATTTTTAGAGTCGTTTTAACGTTATTAACGCTACAACTCGGTTGGCAAGGTATTAAAATATTACTCCACTAATTTACTTAGTGGAGTAAATTTAATTTTATTAAACATAAATCACTTAAGCGAATTAAACAATTCATTGCCTAAAAACTACCAATGCAGAGCGACTACACTGTAATTTTTTGGCTTATCGATGAACTATACTAATCTGCAATAATTGTTTATACGTTTAAATAAATTAGTATTAAAGCTTATTTAACAGCGGCTTTAATTGGTTTGTCGCCATCAAATAACTCAAAAATGCGGTTACTAATAAATGAGTTAGTCGCAATATGTAATAATGCATTGGCTACGTTTTCGCGGCTAATTTTAGCCTCAGAACGATCACTTGGTCGCTGCGTCGTTACTTGCATTGAAGCGCTATCATCAGTCAGTGTACCAGGGCGAACAATGGTGTAATTTAAACCACTATTGATTAAGTGCTCGTCAGCCATGTGCTTAGCAACTAAGTAAGGTTTTAAATCACCTTGAATCGAATCTGGGTCGTCTGCACCGATTGAGCTGACCATAATAAAGTGTTTAACGCCATGCTCTTTTGCAAAGGTAGCTGCTTTAGTTGCAGCCCATAAATCAATAAGTACAGTTTTATCATCGCCCGTATTTCCGCCAGAACCTGCAGCAAAAATCACTTGGTCACAGCCTTTTATTGCTTCGCCAAAATCGCCTTCAAGATCTTGCTCAACAATAGTTAAAAAAGAGCTGTTTAAATCGCTTAGCTTGTTTTTGTCACGCACTAATGCCACAACATTTTGCTCATTTTTTAAAAGTAGCTCAGTTGCCATTTTACCTATTTGTCCGCTTGCGCCAATAATTAGGGTCTTACTCATAATTAACTCCTTCCAATAAATAGTAAAAGTAATGTGCTTACAAACAGACCTTGGGGTAGGGGATAATTTTTAAAGGGTAAAAAAGAGTTTAAATGAGCTAATTTCAAAAAATACTTTAATTAAAATTCAATACTTAACTGAGCATTAAAATTAGCTGCTTTTGGCGTGTTTTTTTAGAACTTTTTATTCAACCATTATACTCACTTCGGTCACATAACTACGGCGATATAGACTAATACGAACTTTATGTTCTTGGTAATTATAAAACAAAGTGCGATATGTATTATTGCCGTTTGTTTTTAACGGCTCTCCTAATTTTTGCTGATAAAAGCGAGCGATATCAGAAATTGAATCTGTCAAATAACCGGTGCGAACCATTGGATATTTGCCGGCTACATCCATTGTTGTAACAAACTCTTCAGGAAGTGGGATTTCAGTGACGTTTTGGCTAAGCACATTAAACGATAGAGTGCATAGCAGTATTATTAAAAATGCTAAAGTTTTCATTAAAGTCCTTTAAATAATAAATTCCATTTATTGGGGCTCATTTTACCTCAATAAGCACCTTTGTCATTTAAATTTTATTACGAATTAAATCTCGTACTATAAACCGAGCAGGGTGAATAGCTTGGCTTACACGTTCGCTTAATGGGCGAGGCTCGTTATTTAAACAGCTTACGAGATGTTCTGCGCTTAGCGGTGCGCTACATAAAGCGCGGGCGCCAAAGCCGGTAAAAATATGTAGGCCTTGTTGTGGCTTATTAAGTTGCTCATACTGATAGCGTTTACCTAAACGTAGGTTAGCAAAAGCCATAGTGTAATCACTTTGTTCGCACCATTGCCCTGCCATTGGTAGGTGATCTATAAATGTGCATCGTACAGCTGCTTTTGCCGAGGTAATGTTGCCAAGGGTTGAGGCAAATTCACTTTGCTGATAAAAGCTAAGTAGTTGCTCTTGGTTTAACTGATTGTCGAGCGCTGTAACTTGACGGCTTTTGGTATTTTTTTCAAACGTTGCACCCATACAGTGATGATCTAAATAGGCTGGGGTAAAATACCCTTTATGGCATAGCACTGTTTTAAGTTTGCGTGATTGCTCACTTGCCTCAATATGTGAAACTTGCCCGCGTACGCCTACTATTGGTAGCGCTTTTGTTTGCTCAAATGCATCGCTGTGCTCGCCCGCACAAATAATTACATCACTAAAAGGACCTAACTGCTCATCATTCGTTAATAAAAACCAACCGCTATCAGTTTTTTTAAGCTGTTTTATATTGCAGTTAAATACGCTTTTAAATGGGTTTATGCTATTTGCAGCGCTTAACATGGCGTTTACTAATTGCGGTGGGTTAACCCAGCCGCCTTGCTCAAAAAACACGCCCGAATAACCTGTTTCTACGCCGGCTATTTCGTCGCCTTGCTCTGCGGTTACGTTGTGCATTAGCTGGGTTGGCCACAGTTGTTTTTGAGCTAAGTTTTCATGTTTATCGGCCAGAGGTTTTTTTACTGCGTGTTGTAATACGCCGCACCAATCGTAATCAAAATTAAAACTACTGCTAAGTAAGTTGTTATATAGGCGTTTAGCGTATAAAAAGCTATGTGCAAACAATTCACTGTGCGGCGAGTTTTTTGCTTGAAGGTGAGGGTAAATAGCACCTTGCACATTGTGCGATGCCCCCATAGCTGGTTTTTCATCTTGGCAAAACAATTGGCTTGCTATGCCTCGTTTAGCCAAACTATATAAAATGCAGCTACTGGCTATACCGCCGCCAATGACCGCTACATTTTTTAAAGCGCTGCTATCTTGATGAAAATATGCAGGAGCTGATTGAGCATCATTAACGCACTCTAGTTGGCCAACAAGCATATCTCTTTTTTGGCCAAAGCCTTTGGCTTTTTTAGTATTAAAGCCTGCATCAATTAATCCACGACGAACAAAACCTGCTGAAGTAAATGTTGATAAGGTTGCACTTGCCCTTGATATATTGGCCATAGAATTAAATAAACTTTGCTGCCACATTTCGGGGTTTTTACTTGGCGCAAAACCATCTAAATACCAAGCGTCAACAATTCCTGTTTGCGGATAGCTCATTGCTTGTATTGATTCAAGTGCATCACCAAAGTATAAATCGAGAACAACAAGTCCATTGTCAAATTCGAGTCTGTGGCATCCTTCTAAATTAATTGGGTATTGTTTAGATAATTTGTTACTAAAGGCGCTTAATGATGGCCATGCCTGTAGTGCTTTGTTTAAATCGTCTATGTGCAGTGGATATTTTTCAAATGAAATAAAGTGTAAGCGTTTAACACCATTATCTAATTGATTTTGAACTTGTTGACGTGCAAGGTGGTCAGTAAAGCGTTGCCATGTATTTAAAAAGTTTAAACCTGTACCAAAGCCGGTTTCAGCAATAACAAAATGTGGCTGGTCATGATTTTGTAATCGTGCATCTATATTATTTTGCTCATAATACACATAATGCGATTCAGCTAAGCCATCGTCATTAGAAAAATAAATATCACCGAAGTCATTAGCGAAAGGTGTACCTAAATTATTAAAGTGTATATGTGCATTTTTGATCATGATTTTTTAATTTTATAGATATATTTTTTAATTATTTTACGGGTTTTCTTTGAAATAGTCTGGCGTTATTTATAAGCTAGCAGTTCAGAGTACAAGTGTACGCTAGAAAGCTGACCACTTAGGTGATTAAATTCGCGTAAAATAGAATGCAATTAAGTATTAAGCTAAGGGAATTACCCATGAGAAGAGCTGTAATTACAGGTATCGGTGTTGTATCAAGTATAGGTAACAACAAAGAAGAAGTATTAGAATCGTTAAAAACGGGCAAAAGCGGCATCGCTTTTAATCAAGAATTTGCCGATTATAAGTTACGTAGTAACGTATCGGGTAAAATTGATATTGACGTTAAAGCACACGTTGACCGCAAAGCAATGCGCTTTATGGGAGATGCTGCTGCTTACTCTTATATTTCAATGACGCAAGCAATTGAAGACTCAGGTTTGTCTGACGACCAAGTATCAAATGAGCGCACGGGTATTATTGTTGGCTCTGGCGGTGGTTCGTCTAAATGGCAAGTAGAAGCTGCTGATATTTTACGTGAAAAAGGCGTAAAACGTGTAGGGCCTTATATGGTGCCACGCACTATGGCGAGCACTACATCTGCTTGCTTAGCAACACCATTTAAAATTAAAGGTGTTAACTATTCAATTAGCTCTGCATGTGCAACATCTGCGCATTGTATTGGTAATGCAGTAGAGCAAATCCAGCTTGGCAAGCAAGACGTTGTGTTTGCTGGTGGTGGTGAAGAGCTACACTGGACATTGGCAATGGAATTTGACGCTATGGGCGCACTTTCTACTAAATACAACGAAACACCTGAAAAAGCATCTCGTACATACGATGCTAATCGCGATGGTTTTGTTATTTCTGGCGGCGGCGGTATTGTTGTAGTTGAAGAACTTGAACATGCACTTGCACGTGGCGCGCACATTTACGCTGAAATTGTTGGCTACGGTGCAACATCAGATGGCTACGACATGGTTGCTCCATCTGGCGAAGGTGCAGCACGTTGTATGCGCCAAGCTATGCAAGATGTAGATAGTATTGATTACCTAAACACGCATGGTACATCTACACCAGTAGGTGACGTTAAAGAGCTAGGTGCGATACAAGAAGTATTTGGTGGTAAATCACCAATGATCAGCGCAACTAAAGCAATGACGGGTCATGCCCTAGGTGCTGCAGGTGTTCACGAAGCTATCTTCTCATTATTAATGCTAGAGCACAGCTTTG
Source organism: Pseudoalteromonas sp. SR43-3 (assembly GCF_014163875.1). Lineage (NCBI taxonomy): Bacteria > Pseudomonadati > Pseudomonadota > Gammaproteobacteria > Alteromonadales > Pseudoalteromonadaceae > Pseudoalteromonas > Pseudoalteromonas sp. SR43-3. Next base: position 35,799 of record NZ_JACJEC010000016.1, read on the forward strand.
TAGCACCTTCAATTAATATTGATGAGCTAGATGAGCAAGCGACAGGTTTAGATATTATTACTGAGCGTCGTGATGTTGAGTTAAATACTGTAATGTCTAATAGCTTTGGCTTTGGTGGCACAAACGCGACTTTAGTGATGAGTAAGTACAAAGGTTAATTTGAGCTTATAAGCCCTATATGCAAACGCATAACTGGGCTAAATAGTCCAAAACAAAAAAGGAAAGCCGAGGCTTTCCTTTTTTATTATCGAAAGTTTAATTAACCTTCGTTATGTTCTTGACGCGCTTGCTCAATTTCGTCTGCAATTTCTTGCGCTTTTTGCTTAGTTTTTTCAGTTAACTCGCCAGCAGCTTCTTTGCTTTTAATCCATGCGTCAACCGCAATCTCTTTGCCGTCGTCGTACATGTCTAAGCCCATTGCTTTACTTTGCTCTAATAGCTCGTTTAAAGACTCGTCATTTTTAAGATCGTTAGTTGTCTCTTTAACGTCGTTCCATGCATCACCAAGCTTTTCTTGCATTTGTGCGCTTTTATCTTTTGCATCTTCTTTAACTTCGTTGGCATCTTCACAACCAGTTAATGTAATTAAAGTGCCTAATAAAGCTAAACCTGCTAATTTATTCATGTGCTATCTCCTTTAGAGACTGATAATTAATTCGAGGCAGACTATACAACAATGAAAATGAACGCCCCCGTAACAAAACGATTAAATTTTAAATTAATGAATGAGCATGATTGGCCTCAATTATTTGAACTCGACCAAGACCCAGCTGTAATGCAGTATTTAACACGAGGTGAACCTACCTCTTTAGAGCATATAAAAAATGAGGGTGTGCCTCGTATGCTCGCATATCGAAATGATCTAAAAGGCTGGGGGCTGTGGAGTATCACTATAAAGCAAACCAATACATTTATAGGTTGGGTATTAATAAGGCCTATGTGCTTTTTTACTGATGCACCAAACTACAGTGATATTGAAATAGGCTGGCGCTTTAAGCAAGCAAGTTGGGGGCATGGTTATGCAACCGAGGCGGCTTTAGCATTATGTGATGAACTTATAAAGCAAGATGACGTTAAGGCGATAAGTGCAACGGCACTAAAAGATAATACGGCTTCTATAAATATAATGAAAAAGCTAGGTCTGCAATTTATAAAAAATTATACACATACAGACGAGCAAGGCGACTTACCTGCGGTGCTTTATTCAAAAAGTGTTTAAAGATGATTAAATATCAACAGTATAAAGATTGACCTGTCCTTAAGTGACGTGCATTAATAAGAATGCGTAACTAAAAAATAATAAATTAAGGATGTTGTATGGGATTGCTTTTTTCACCAAGTAAATTAATCGTCAAAAGTGTGCTGGTTTTACAGTTCGCTGCTTTTAGTGTTTTAGCGCAGCCTTTATCGCAAAGCGCGGTAGCAATGCCTGACTGGTTCAGTGCCAATGCTGCTAAAAGTATATTAGAGCAAGGCGGTAATGCTGTTGATGCGGCTATTACGGCACAATTTGTACTTGCAGTAACGCTTCCTGAAGCCGGCAATATTGGTGGCGGGGGATTTATGCTTATTCAAAAAGATGGCAAGGGTGATTTTATAGATTATCGCGAAACAGCGCCAACAGCAGCTCATCGTGATATGTATTTAGATGAGCAAGGTAATGTTATTGCAAACAAATCAATATATGGCATTCACGCAAGCGGTGTACCTGGCAGTGTAGCGGGCATGTGGCTTGCTCATCAAAAACATGGCACTTTAAAGTGGGAAGAATTAGTACAACCAGCGGTAACGTTGGCTGAGCAAGGGTTTGTAGTTCCGCCTAAGTTAGCAAAAGGTGTGAGCAATTATATAGCCCACCTAAAAGAGCAAAAAATAAATGTAAACTTCGAAAAATACTTTGCTGATGTAAAAGCTAATAAAGTATTTAAGCAACCCGAGTTAGCGGCGACGCTAAAGCGTATCCGTGATAACGGCCAAGATGGGTTTTATAAAGGCGAAACTGCAAATATTATTGCTAAATTTATGCACCAACATGGCGGTATAATTAATCAAGATGATTTAAAAGGTTACACCGCTAAATCACGTACACCTATTAAAGCGAGTTGGAATGGTTATGAAGTACTTACTTCTCCACCGCCGAGTTCAGGTGGTATTGCTATTTTACAGTGGCTTAAAATGTATGAGTTACAAAAACCAGATGCGGGCTTAGCGCATAACTCTACTCAGTATGTACACTTACTTTCTGAAATAGGTAAACGTGTATTTGCAGATAGGGCGGAGTATTTGGGCGATCCTGATTTTTTTGATGTACCAGTCAACGCATTAACTAATATTAACTACCTCAAAGAGCGCAGTAATGGCATTTCGTTAACCGCTATCTCGACTACCGAAAATATTAAACCGGGCCTTAAAGAAAGTGAGCAAACTACACACTTTTCAATCGTTGATAAAATGGGTAACGCTGTCGCAAATACCACCACAATAAACTTAGGGTTTGGTAGCGGTGTAGTTGTTGAAGGTGCAGGGTTTATTTTAAATGATGAAATGGACGATTTTAGTGCCAAACCAGGCGTTATGAATGTGTTTGGTGCAATAGGCGGCAAAGCTAACGAAATACAGCCGCACAAGCGTATGCTTAGCTCTATGACGCCTACAATACTCCTTAAAGACAACACCGTTAAAATGGTGACAGGCTCGCCCGGTGGCACAACAATTATTAGCTCTGTGTACGAGTCTATTTTAAATGCGGTAGAGTTTGATATGACTGCAGAGCAGGTTGTAAATAGCCCTCGTTTTCATCATCAACTGTGGCCTAAAAATATAATTAGAACACACATAGGTTTAACCGATAGCGTAAAAGCAGAGCTTACAAAAATGGGCTACACCATAGATGAGAATCACTTTGGTGACTTACACGTTATTATTAATAAAGAGGGCCAATTAGATGCCGCTTCTGAAGCATCAGGACGTGGTAAATCAATTGTTTTTTAAATAAAAAAACACCGCGCTAAAAGCGCGGTGCTTTAAACAATACAAAATTATTGAGTATCAATTAAATCTTCAACACCCACTATTAGCCATGGAGCGTCGTCTGAAATTAGACGCTCTAAGTGCCAGATTTCTAAAATAGGCTCTTCTTTTTTATCGCCTAAATCACGGTACTTACCTTTAAAGCGAACACTAACCTGCCACGATTGCGCGTTTGTATCTGCGCGCACAAGTTCGGCATCAATAAACATCACTTCTGTTTCTACGCTTTGTATAGCTTCACGTTCAGCTTTAAACTCGGCAACAAGTGCAGGGCTTAAGTATTCAGCCATTGTGGTGTAATCGGCATTGTTCCATGCAGTTTGTAGCGTATGGTAATGACTACGGGCACCTTGCAAAAAGCCATTAACGTCAAAGTTAGGTGGTAAATTAAAAGGCACACTTTCACCTTGTGGGGCGCTGCTTGCAAAGGCTGTACTTGTTGGTTGCTCGATAGGTGCTTGTTTAAAAGCATTTTGCTGAGCACTTGTACTTGCACTGGCAAGTTGTGGGGCACGATTAGCACGTAAAAAGCCCGTTACTAGCTTAAATAAAATAAAGAGTCCGCCAGCTAATAAAATCATTTCTAATAGCTGAAAACCTTCAAAATCGTCGCCTAGCATTGCTGCAATTAAGCCACCCGCTAAAAGTCCCCCAAAAACGCCTGCCATAATGCCTTTTTTATTCGATGTGGCTTTAGGTGCAGCTGTAGGTGTTGTTGTATCTGTTTGTTGTTTTTGCGCTGTTTGTTGTGTTGCAGGTGTCTGTCCGCGTTTACTGCTGCCAAACTTTTTACGTGCATGTGCATCAAAACTGGCTGTACATAACAATGCCAATAATGAAAAAATAACGATGATGTTCTTCATGAAATTCCCTAATTAAAATCGAGCCGCGATTATAATTTACTTTCTTTAGGAATTTAATTAATTACTTTAAAAATCAGAGGTTTTGGGGAGTGAAGAAACGCTTTGTTGGTGAGTATATAATCAAAAAACCGCTCAGTAGAAACTAAGCGGTAAATTTGTCTATTTTAAAGCCAACGAATTGCGCCAGTAACGCGTTCGTTATATGTATCTAGAGGTGCTCCAAGACTTGCCACTAAAATAGTATCAGCTTGTGAGCCACGATTAATGTGACCTTCAAAGCGCTCATCGCGGAAGTTGTCATCCCCAAAACCAAATGATTTATTTTCAGAAGGCACTATAAATACCGTCATAGGACCAAAGTCAGACTCAAATATTAAATGCAGTCCTTTTTCGCCTTTAAAATCACAAAACATCGCATAAGTTACAGCGCCAGGAAGTTCATCAAGATGACCACCTAATACTGCAAGCTTGTCGTTGACGCTTTGTAGGCTAATGGGCTCTTTTTTATCAAGCGCATTAATTTCGTAGTACACATGGGCAAGCGCATGCTCACCTGCTTCATGTGCAATATTTTGCTCTGTACTAAAAAAGAAGGCACTAATCGCCACTACAAAAGACGCTGCTAACGCAAGATGTACACGATCAAACTTAAAACGCGATCGAGCATCAACCACGTTTTTACCAGTTGCTTGTTCTTCTTGGAGTGCTTTTTCTTTTAACGATGTGTTTAAAAGAATGCGGTCTGCAAGATTTTCAGGCACAGGTATATCTAAAGAATCTTGAATGAATTTATCAAAATCTTTCATATCGTTAATAAAACTTTGTCGCTCTGGGTTATTGTCAGCAAACTCCATAAGCTCCTTGTCAATGTCGTTTGGCTGCGCAATAGTGCGGCGACGAAACTCAAGTTCATCCATTATTTTGATGCCCCTTTAAGTTGTTCATCATCACGGCTTAAAGCCTCTTTAAGTTGATTTCTGGCACGGTATAAACGAGTCATTACCGTGTTTTTATTTAAATTAAGTATGCTTGCAATCTCTTCACCAGAGCAGCCCATTACAACTTGCAGTAATAATGGCTCTCGGTATTCATCAGATAGCAGTGCAATCTGGCGTTGAATTACCGTTTGTTCCATTTCATCGTCTAATGAATGGCTGGTTTCATCAACAAGCGTATCGTTTTCTACGTCGCTGTAATCAAACTGTTTACGTTCAAATCGGCGTGCGTTTTCTCTTCGCAATATAGTAAGCAGCCAAGGTTTAGCTGCCTTTTGATCAAGTAAAGAGTCGAGTGAACGCCATGCGCGTAAAAACGTTTCCTGTACTAAATCATCTGCTATGTGCGGATCACGGCATAACCAATAAGCAAAGCGATAAAGCTCTTTATTGTAAACGTGGACCAAGGCTTCATAACGCTTTTGTTTCTCTGCCATATCGATTAAGACCTGATTGTTTGATTTTTTCTTTCCAAGCATAAGCACTTTTTTAATTAAAAATTATTAGTTATTGCAAAAAAAGACCTGAGGTTCGTAGTTATTAATCATAAAGGTCTTTTAATACAGTTTGTTGCGACTTTGATGCCTGAGTTTGATAGATCTCAAGAATTTTAATAATAGCATTAAGATCCGTGTTTGCGCCTTTATTACTATAAAGTTGTGCCTGCAATTGGCTAATGAGACCATTAAGCTCGCTGCTGTTTACGTGGATGCAGAGCTCATCAATCGCGCCAACATTTTTATGGGTCACCTTTACAGAAAAGTTATTTAATGCGGTGTAAAAGGCTTTCACATCGTGTGTTTTGGCTAATGCTTTAAGCTCGTTTAAGCTTGGCTGAGAAGTACCACGGGTGTTTAGCTGTAATTTTTCAGTCGTATTTTTAGTAGAACGGCTTATTAAGTAAAAAATTACAGTACCAATCCATAAAATATACCCTAAAGCGGCAACAACTATTAACCAAAGAGGAGTATCACTTTTAGTTTCAATAGGTTGTGTGCCAGTTGCTTGATTCGAAATATTTTCAAGAGTAGGTGAATTATTTGTGCTGGGTTGTGGGTTTGCTATGGCTGTATTAGGCGCGGTAGTACTTGGCGTTACTGTAATAGTACGCTTTGGTAATGTAGCTACACTAATACGGTTCATTTTGGTATTAAACCAAGGCAGCTTTATTTCAGGCAAAGTATAAGTACCTGGTTTTTGCGGCAGTAAGGCATATGATGCCGTTTGTTGCGATACAACGCGTCCGTCTCGCACTGCATTGTTATTTTCTTTTTTATCAGGATAGCTGCGTATGCCATCAATAGTAGGCATAGAGATTTCAGGTAATTGCTCTTTTGTAACTCCAAGCGCGGTAAGCGTAATAGTACGTGTTATAGGCGTACCTACTTCTACTGTGTTGTCGTTAGGTTGCCATTCTTCATCAAGGTTAACCAATTCGCTTGGTAACCATGCACCTTTATAGTCACTCGGGATTGGTTTTATTTCTACTTGCTGATCATCGCCAAGAGCAGATACCTCCAGTTGGCGGTAATTTTGCTGTACTCGCCCTTGAAACGCAGGGCCTGCAATCGTGTAGGCACCACTTTTTTGTGGCTGAATCAAATACTCACGAGTAATAACAAGGTAGCGTTTGCCATCAACTAGCTCATAACTCTCAGTTTGTTTACCTAATTGGGTTAGCTGAGCATCCTCCATACTTGGTGTGCTTAAGCTGCCATCAAGCAGTTCTTTGGCAAGGTAGAGCTTAACAGTGTATACACCGGCTTCTTGCACAAATAATGAATTACTCGAGAGCGACGTTTTTAAAAATATTTCGTTATTTTTATCTGCATCAACTGAGCGTTTTGCCACTTTTAACTTAATAGGTTGTGAGGTTAACCCTGCAACGCTAAATGCTGGTATCGTGTAATCACCCTCTGTACGGGTCATTAGTTTAACTGACCACGTAGTTTGTTTATTAATGCTGCCATTAATAATGTTGGTACGAGAGCTTAAGCTTGTTGGGCCTACAACAAAGTCTTTTAACAGCGATGAGGTGTCTGGTTGCTCGCCTTTAACTGTATCGTCTACCGATATATTAAGCATAAAAAATTCACCCGCTAATACAGGGTTTTTATCTACGCTGGCTTCTAATTTGGTGGCAGCCCACGAAGGCATCGCACTTAATAGCAATAAACAGCAAAATAATCGCATTACCATGATTTTTCGACTCCTGTAGGGCGACGTTTGTATTGTCTTTTTTGGGCTTCTAATTGCATTTTATTCCGTAATAAAATAGCCGGATCGTCCGGGACTTTTCTAAGTAGTTGATTAAGCTGTTGTGCTTTTTCTTTTTCTTCATTAGTGAGCTCACTTGCTTGGGCTTGCATCGCTTGTTGCTGAGCATTTTGTTTTTGCTCATCAGTGGCAGGTTGCTCACTTATTGCTTGTGGCTTACTTTGTTGCTGCTCATCCTCTTTAGGCTGGTCAGCGTCTTTATTTTGCCCTTGTTCGCTTTGTGGCTGGGCTTGCATATCAGGCTCATTTTGCTTATCTGATTGCTCGCCAGGCTCACCTTGTTGATCTTTGGGTTGTTCAGACTCTTTATCTGATTTTTCATCGCTTGAGCTTTGACTTTCGTTTTCGCCTTTTTCAGAATTGCTTTTATCACCATTTTGTTGCTGATCCTGTTTTGACTGTTCTGAATTTTGCCCTTGGTTTTGCTCATCTTTTTTCTGACTATCATCTTGGTCTTGAGAGTCGTCGCCGTCGCTTTGCTGATCTTGCTGGTTTTGTTGCTCTTGTTGATTTAGTAATTGCTCAACTAAGGCTTGGTTATCGGCTGCTTGCGTAAAGTCATCTTGTAAGGTTTGGGCTTGTTTGTACGCTTCAATTGCGTCCTCAAGTTTACCAGCTTTGGCAAGGGCATTACCGTAGTTGTATAAACCGGTAGCCGACTTATCATTACTAAACTCATTAAGTGCAGCATCAAAATTACCTTGCTGGTAAAGCGCAGCGCCTTTTAACTCACTCGATTGCGCCTGTGTTGCTGCATCGTATTCTTTATTATTGTAAGCCTCTAATGCACGTTGATCTGCATTTTTCAAAAGAGTAGGGAGCTCTACGGCATACGCATTTTGCTGCGGTAAAAAACCAAAAGCTAAAAATGCGCCTAGCAAGGCAGCGCGTCTAAATAAATACAAACCAAATGGCAGTAATAACAAGAGTCCGTAAATACCTGCATCTATTCGCCAAAGCGCATGGCTTTGTTTTTCGTCTTTCAATAATTCACTCTGCGCATTTGGGGCAAACGTATTTATGTCGTTATTGCTAGGTTGGTAACTAGCAAATTTACCACCGCTGCTTGATGCTAAATTTTTAAGCTGAGAGGCATTAATTGTAGGTACTACAATTTGGCCGTATCTGTCTTTCAAAAAGCCGCCTTCAGGTAACTTAATTGGTGCGCCTTGAGCGGTACCTACACCATATATATTTAATCTATATTGGGTGTTACTGGTAAAGCTACTAACGTCGCTTTGTTCTTGTTGGTCAATACCGTCGGTCACTAAAATAATGTCGCCATCAATATAACCCGCTTGTGTTAATAGCTCTTTGGCCATATCAAGACCCGCTAAAACGTTTGAGCCTTTGTCTGGCATTATTTCAGGGCTTAAGCTTGGAATTAAATTACTGAGTGTTGTGGCATCGTTTGTTAGTGGTGAAATTACATAGGCCGTGCCTGCGTAAGCTACAAGCGCGGTATCACCTTCTTTAAATAGCTCAATCATATCAAGCGCTTTAAAGCGTGATTGCATTAAACGATTTGGTAAAATATCGGTGCTGTACATTGAATACGACATATCCATAACAATTACACGGGCACTTTTACTTTGAAATACAGGAACTTGTTTTTTCTCAAAACTAGGCCCAGCACTAAATAAAATACCAAGGCTGCAAAACAAAGCAACTAACCAAAGTGGCTGGCTGGCTTTAGTGTTTGCTTCGCTCATTATAAATTGTGCTAAATGAGGTGCAATTAGCTGCTCACTAGTCGTTTTTTTATGCTTAATTAAGGCAACAAAAAATAATGCCACAGCAGGTATGAGTAACCATAAAAGAGCGGGGCGAATAAATTCAAAATCCATTAGTTTGGCTCCTTTAATGCACGCAGTGTACTAAGCATTACTTTTAAGCTAATAAGTAAAATAGCGATAAGTAACGGGTAGTAAAATAATGAGCTTTGTGGGCGAAAAGTTTGTTCATCAGCGCTAATAGGTTCAAGCTTATCAAGCTCTGCGTAAATTTGTTGAAGGCCAGCTACATCTTTAGCTCTAAAGTATAATCCGCCAGTTTGCTCGGCAATCTTTTTAAGTAAGCTTTCATCTAAATTACTGCCACTAGAGCCTCCCACATTAAAGAGACTAAAGCCGCGCGGATTATCTGAGCCAACACCAATGGTGTACACTTTAATACCTTCTTCGCGAGCTAGCAGTAGGGCATCTTCTGGGTTTAGATTGCCCGCGGTGTTTTGTCCGTCGGTTAATAGCACCACAATTCGGTTACTTTCATCTTTATTGGCAAAGCGTTTTACCGAAAGACCCAATGCATCACCAATGGCTGTTGCGCGCCCCACTAAACCAATTTGCGCTTCGCTGAGCATTTTACTTACTGTTTTAACGTCGCGGGTGAGCGGGGTTTGTAAAAACGCGGTGTCGCCAAATAATATTAGCCCAAGCCTGTCGCCTTGACGTTGCTCTATAAAATCACTGAGTACAGCTTTTACCATGGTGAGGCGGTCAACATATTGGCCATTATAAGCCATGTCTTGTTCGGTCATCGAGCCTGATAAGTCAACTGCTAACATTATATCGCGTCCTTCATTTGGTAATGAAATTGGCTCATCTAACCATGTTGGATTGGCAGCAGCAGTAACAAGTAATAACCAAATTACCCACTCGAAAGGGTTTAAACGTCGTGCGTGTGGCTCGATGCTTTGGCTGGTTAAATTGTGCTTTGCAAAACTGGGTATACGTAAACGCGTACTGGCATTACTTGCTGCGGGTTTTAATAGTAAAAGTAATAAAGGCAAGGGTAGTAATAAAAATAACCATGGCCAGCTAAATTCAAACATTTACTGACTCCTTTATTTTAAATTGCTTAATACCTTGGCGAAATTTTTCGCACAGTGTTGTATCTTTTTGGCTAGGGTTATACAAGCTTAGTATTTCTTGTTCTGTAAAGCTTAAACCGGTGAGTGTATTAAGTGTTGTGCACCATTTAGAGGTAGATTGCGCAGCAAGTCGCTTGTCGTAATATTCAATCACTAAACGTTTTAAAATAATATGCAGTTGCTGAGGGTTTTGCTCACTTTGACTCAATTGTATTGCGTAGCGTTTAGGCTTTTTAAATTTATGTTTTTTATAAAATATATAAATAGCTGCGCACAGTGCTAAAAACAGCAGTGCAATAATAACCCACCAAGCAGGGGCGAGTGGCCACCAATTAACTTGGCTTGGCGCTATTATATCGTGCAGGCCATCGAGTGGATTGGTTTGCATGGTTATTTTCTCACTAATTGCAGCTCAAGCGGTGTTGCTGCATTGAATGATATTAAATTAAGACCCGATTTAGTTAGGCGATTAAAGCGTGCGCTAAATGCTTGCTCAGCATTTTTAGCAAAACGTTCTCTAAAGCTGTTATCCATTAATGGTAGGGCAAAGTCTTGACCATTTGCATTAACAGTAACGGCTTGCTTAAACGCAGGTAACTGATGCTCAAACGGATCGCTTATGTGGCAACCAATCAGCTCGCAGTGGCGGCTTAATATTTCAAGTTGCTTAAAGCTGGCATCATCCAGAGCATTAAAATCAGACACTAAATACACTAAGCTGCCTGGTTTTGCTAAATGGTTAAGGCGCTTTAGGTTATCGCTAAAGTTGTTAGTGGCTGTTTTATCAATATTGTTAAGCGCTTGCTGGTGGTTGTCGCATAAATTATGACAAAGCTTAAGCACGGCTTTTTCACGGGCGCTGGGTTTTAGCTCTAAATGTGAGTGCTGATTAAACACAATACCGCCAATTCTATCGCCGCGCTGACACGCCGACCATGCAACAAGAGCGCTTATATGCGCAGCTTGCACCGACTTTAACAGTAACTTTGAGCCAAACAGCATTGAGTTAGAAAAATCAGTGAACACAAACACAGGGCGCTCTTTTTCTTCTTGAAAGAGCTTTGTGTGAGTCTCGCCGGTACGCGCAGTAACTCGCCAATCAATAGAGCGAATATCGTCACCTTGCTGATAATGTCGCACTTCGGCAAATTCCATTCCTCGGCCTTTGTGCGGTGCAAGGTATTGCCCTGTTAAGGTGTTTTTTATTTTTACCTTAGGGGCAAGTTCAAGCAATTGCGCTTTGGCTTTGTAATACATCAGCTCTTTGAGTGCTAAATTAACACCGTGGCTATGGCTCTGTTTGAGCCATGCTTGGGTTTCTAATTGTTTTTGCATAACTTATGGTACGGCTACAAGTTCAACTATACGGCTTATTACTTGATCTTTAGTAATGCCATCGGCTTGGGCTTCGTAACTTAAAATAATGCGATGACGCAGTACGTTATGCACAACAGCTTGAATATCATCAGGTGCTACAAAGTCACGGCCTTGAAGCCATGCATGAGCACGAGCACATTTATCAAGTGCTATTGTTGCACGCGGACTTGCACCAAACTCAATCCAGCTACCTAGTTGCGCGTCTAATTTAGCGCCTTCACGGGTGGCTATAATAAGTTGTACTAAATATTGCTCAAGTGGCTCTGCTAAATAAAGGCCTAATATTTCTTTACGCGCTGCAAATAAATCGCTTTGACTAATTTTTTGCATTACTGGTTGTTGCTCGTTAAGCGCTTCGCCGCGTGTTAAACGCAGTATATCAAGCTCATGCTCTGCGCCAGGGTAGTCAATACTTAGGTGCAGTAAAAAGCGATCCAGCTGGGCTTCTGGTAACGGGTAAGTCCCTTCTTGCTCTAGCGGGTTTTGCGTTGCCATAACTAAAAACAGTTCGCTAAGCGGATAGGTATTTTTACCCACGGTAACTTGTCGCTCTGCCATGGCTTCTAATAGTGCTGATTGTACTTTGGCTGGTGCACGATTAATTTCGTCAGCTAAAATTAGGTTGTGAAAAAGAGGGCCTTTTTCAAATACAAACTCGCTAGTTTGTTGGCGGTAAATATCGGTACCTGTTACATCAGCTGGTAATAAATCTGGCGTAAACTGTACGCGCTGAAATGAGCCTTCAATGCCTTTAGCAAGTGCATTAACTGCACGTGTTTTTGCAAGCCCAGGAGGGCCTTCTACTAATAAGTGACCATCAGCTAAAATAGCAATAAGTAGCGCTTGAGTAAGCTCTGGCTGGCCAATGATTTGTGTATCTAAGTACGTTTTTAATTGTGAAAATGCGTTAGCTGCCATAATAAGTGGACTGTCCTCGTCAGCTGGGTTTGTACCTAATAGTGTTAGGTGATAAATACTGACCTATTTATAAGGTTTATAATTGGGTAACTCAAGAGTTAGACTGTATTTTTTAAAATAGTTCGTTATTTTTTAACGAATTTTAGCGTACCACAAAACTTTGTAAATGCGTCTAAAAAAGCCTATTGTGATAGTCGTAATTAAACACTGTTTATATAAATTTGTGTTTATCTATTGGCTTTAGGGCACGGGTTGTTTAGAATCGAGGAAAACAAACAGGTCAGACCTGTCAGCGGGAGAGCATAAATGTCTGAGCAAAACATACTAAAAACACCAAAGGGCGACCGTATTGCCATCGTTAGCGGCTTACGTACACCTTTTGCAAAACAAGCAACAGCGTTTCACCATGTACCTGCACTTGATATGGGGAAATTGGTGGTTAACGAAATGCTTGAACGATTAAATTTCAATAAGTCAGAAATTGATCAACTTGTATTTGGTCAAGTAGTACAAATGCCAGAAGCGCCAAATATTGCACGTGAAATTGTATTGGGCACAGGTATGCCTGTATCGGTTGATGCATATTCTGTATCGCGCGCATGTGCTACCAGCTTTCAGGCTATTGCTAATGTAGCTGAGTCTATTATGGCGGGATCTGTAAGTGTAGGTATTGCAGGTGGCGCAGATTCGTCATCAGTATTGCCAATTGGTGTAAGTAAAAAGCTAGCAGGCAGCTTAGTTGATTTAAATAAAGCGCGTACGCTTGGTCAACGTTTAAAAATATTTTCAAAACTGCGTTTAAAAGACTTATTACCAGTGCCTCCTGCAGTTGCAGAGTACTCAACAGGCCTTTCAATGGGGCAAACTGCTGAGCAAATGGCTAAAACACACAACATTAGCCGTGAAGATCAAGATGCGTTAGCGCATCGTTCTCACTCACTTGCAACGCAAGCATGGGCTGATGGTAAGTTAAAAGATGAAGTAATGACGGCGCATTTACCGCCATATAAAAGCTTTATTTCAGAAGACAACAACATTCGTAAAAACTCAACGGTTGAAGGCTACGCCAAGCTTAAACCTGTTTTTGACCGTCAGCACGGTACTGTTACCGCTGCAAATGCAACACCATTAACTGATGGTGCAGCGGCCGTACTTATGATGAGCGAAAGCAAAGCAAAAGCACTTGGCTATGAAATACTAGGTTACGTACGTAGCTTTGCATTTTCGGCAATTGGCGTAGAAAAAGACATGTTAATGGGCCCAGCTCATTCAACGCCTATTGCACTAGATAGAGCGGGTATTACGCTTGCTGATTTAGATTTAATTGAAATGCACGAAGCGTTTGCATCGCAAACACTTGCCAATATGAAAATGTTTGCCTCAGACAAATTTGCACAAGAGCATTTAGGTCGCAGCAAAGCAATTGGCGAAATTAACATGGATAAGTTTAACGTTAACGGCGGCTCTTTAGCATATGGTCACCCATTTGCAGCAACAGGTGCACGCTTAATTACGCAAAGCTTACACGAGCTTAAACGTCGTGGTGGCGGTTTGGCATTAACAACAGCGTGTGCTGCTGGTGGTTTAGGTGCAGCCTTTGTATTGGAGAGCGCGTAATGACTGATTCAGTATTTAATTTAGCGGTAGATGAAAACAAAATTGCCGTAGTAACGATTGATGTGCCAGGGGAGAAAATGAATACCCTGCGCAGTAGTTTTGCCGATGACTTAAAAGCATTATTAGAAGACGCTAAGTCGCAAAATGTAAAAGGCATGGTATTTATAAGCGGAAAAACCGATAACTTTATCGCGGGCGCCGATGTAAAAATGCTTGATAGCGTTCAAAAGCGTGATGATGCTTTAGCTATTAGCGAACTATGCCATCAAGCATTTTTTGATATGACAAAACTGCCATACACAACAGTAAGTGCGATTCATGGCGCTGCATTAGGTGGTGGTTTAGAGTTTGCTTTAGCGTGTGACTACCGTGTTGGTACCGACAGCGATTTAACAAAAATTGGCTTACCAGAAGTGCAACTTGGTTTACTACCAGGTGGCGGCGGTACGCAGCGCTTAACTAAAATTGTTGGTATTCAAAAAGCACTTGAGTGGATGCTAACAGGTAAACAAATTCGCCCTAAGCAAGCTAAAAAAGCAGGCGTGCTTGATGACTGTGTACCACACAGTGTGCTGCTAAAAGTTGCAAAAGAATTTGCGACTAAGAAAAAGCCACAAGCAAAAGAGCCAAAGCTCGACAATATTAGTAAATTACTAGAGTCAAACCCGTTTGGCCGTAACTTTATCTTTAAAAAAGCTAAAGAAAACGTACTTAAAAAAACGGGCGGGCACTACCCAGCACCACTCGCTATTATTAAAGCTGTGCGTGCTAGTGTAGAGCTTGATGAGCTAAAAGCGTATAAAACAGAAGCTGAAAGCTTTGCAACACTTGTAATGAGTGACGAATCGAAAGCGCTTCGCGGTATTTTCTTTGCAACCACTGAAATGAAAAAAGAGTGGCGCAATGATGACGCACCCGCAATTAGCAAAACTGCTGTTTTAGGTGGTGGACTAATGGGCGCAGGTATTGCGCACGTAAGTGCTGTTAAAGCTAAAGTACCGGTACGTATTAAAGATGTAGCAGAGCAGGGCATTAGTAATGCAATGAGCTACACCTACAAAATTTTAGACAAGCGCCTTAAGCGCCGTATTATGTCTAAAGCTGATATGCAGTTAACAATGAACCGTATTACAGGTACAACAGACTACAGCGGCTTTAAACACATTGATTTAGTAATAGAAGCTGTGTTTGAAGATCTTGCGCTTAAGCAAGGTATGGTTGCCGACGTAGAGCAGCAATGCCAAGAAAATACAATTTTTGCTAGTAACACGTCATCATTACCAATTTCGCAAATTGCAGCGCAGGCGGCACGTCCTGAAAATGTAATTGGCTTACATTACTTTTCACCAGTAGAAAAAATGCCATTAGTGGAAATTATTCCACACGAAGGTACATCTAAAGAGACTATTGCTCGCGTTGTTAACTTTGCACGTAAGCAAGGTAAAACGCCAATTGTTGTAAAAGACATGGCCGGTTTTTACGTAAATCGTATTTTAGCGCCTTACTTAAACGAAGCTGCTAATTTAATGCTTGCGGGTGAGCCAATTGAAAAGATTGATGCAGCCCTAGTTGAGTTTGGCTTTCCGGTAGGACCGCTGGCTCTACTTGATGAAGTAGGGATTGATATTGGCTCTAAAATTGCTCCAATTCTTGAAAAAGAATTAGGTGAGCGTTTTAAAGGCCCTGATGCATTTATGCGTATGATTGATTCAAAACGCCTTGGCCGTAAGTCCGGTCGTGGTTTTTATGAATACGACAAAAAAGGCAAAAAGGTTGATGAGTCAGTTTACGAACTATTGGGTTTTACCCCAGCTCCACGTTTAAACAAAAGCGAAATTGCTAAGCGATGTGTATCGAAAATGCTTAACGAAGCAGTACGCTGTTTAGATGATGGCATTATTGCAAGCCCTCGTGATGGCGACATTGGTGCAATATTTGGTATTGGTTTCCCACCATTTTTAGGTGGCCCCTTTAGCTATATGGATAAATTAGGCGCAAGTAAAATAAGCTCTGATATGTCTACATTAGCTAACAGCGATGCTAACTTTGCTCCATGTGAGTCACTGGTAACAATGGCAAGCTCTGGTACTACTTTTTATAATGCAGCAACTGTTGAGGTTGTAGCTCCTGAAGTACAAAGCACTGAGCCACAAGAGCAAAGTGTCACTGAGCCTGAAGTTACTAAAGAGATTGAAACAAAAGAATAAAGTTTCTACTATTTATAAAAACCGCATTTAGATGCGGTTTTTTTATGATTTTTAATATTTAAATGAGGAGCTTAATGACATTATTTACACAAAGATTGAGCATGTACCAAATGGAAGAATCTGATTGGCCTCTTTTTCTAGCGCTTCATCGCGATCCTCAAGTCCTTAAGTATTGTTTTGATATGCCAATGGAGTCACTGATAAGAAACCGCTTTGAGATACGCTTACCTAAGTGGAATACTAAATCACGCCACCCACTGTGCTTACTCATTATTAATAATAAAACAAAACAACCAGTGGGTGTTACAGGCTTTGCCTATGACGGAGAAACCGCAGAGCTTGGTTATTTATTATTGCCAGAGTATTTTAATAAAGGCTACGCGACAGAGTCTTTAAGAGCTGTGATTGATTGGGCTTGGAAAGAATGTGGTATTAGGCAGTTTAAAGCTGTCGTAACGCGTGGCAATGTTGGTTCTGAAAAGGTGCTTAGTAAGTGCGGCTTAACCCATACCGATACACTTTTTAAAGTGCATACAATAGGCGAAAAGTTATATGACGATTTAATTTATACGCTTAAGGTTTAAGGTTTTAATGGGCTAGTAGCCTAGCCCAAAAAGTGCTACAAGTGAAGTGCGATAGCTTTGCGGTCTTTTTCTGGCATGTTTTCTACGACTAAATTAAATGAGTTATCAATCATTCTCTCAATTTCACTTTGTGCAATTGTGCCGTCTAAAATTACTGTGTTCCATAAGCGTTTATTCATATGGTAACCAGGGATCACTGCCGGGAAAGTATCACGCAATGATATTGCTTCATCAGGATCGCATTTTAAGTTAAGCCACCAAATAACCTCACCATCATCATTAGTTTGACCGTCATTGCCAATAGCAAGAGTCGCAAACATTTTATGATTCACTTTATATACATCAACCTCTTGCGCAAATGGTTTTGTAACCTGAACAAGTGGTTTTTTAACTAAATACTCATGTACTTTTTTCTGGTCCATGATCCATTCCTTGAAGTCATACTCGGTAAAGCTACCATAGCAGTTTTTTTCACATTTGATTATATGTATTTTAGTATAAATTAAAATTTTACAAGCTAATACAACATGTAGCGTAAAACCAACGTAATTTTAGTTGAACAAAATCCAGTTCGTGGTATGTTTCTGCCAATCAAAAAAATAATAGGAATTCACACATGCCAAAGGCGAGTGATGTTAAAAAAGGTACTGCTATTGACTTCAATGGCCGCGTTTTAGTTGTAAAAGATATTGTGCGCTCTGTGCCGCAAGGTCGTGCTGGTGGTAGTTTATACCGTATGCGTTTATACGATGTGGTAACCGGTGGTAAAGTTGACGAAACATTTAAAGACAGTGACATGCTAACGCTGGCTGATTTAACACGCCGTGAAGTAATGCTATCTTACATTGATGGCGACGAGTATGTGTTCATGGATAATGAAGATTACACGCCTTACAACTTAAACAAAGATGCTATTAGCGAAGAAATTTTATTTGTTAATGAAGAAACGCAAGGCGTACACGTCATTGTTATTGATGGCGCGCCAGTAGGACTTGATTTACCATCAAGTGTTGAACTTGTTGTTGAAGAAACAGACCCATCTATTAAAGGTGCATCTGCAAGTGCTCGTTCAAAACCTGCACGTATGTCTACTGGCTTAAATATTTCTGTGCCAGAGCATATTTCAACAGGTGACCGTATCCGTATTAATACTGTTGAACACAAATTTATGGGTCGTGCTGAAAAGTAACGCGTAAATTATAATTTTAAAAGCCGAATCTGTGTTTAACAGGTTCGGCTTTTTTGTGCGCGGGGATTTGTTGCTTTAAATTTAATCACGTTAGCGTTAGAATAAGCGCCGTATTTTTGAGCAACTTTAAGGGGTAGCTTTGTTTATAGTTTTACTAAGCAGTGCATTTATAGCTTTAATGTATTTAGAAACCATTAAAAAAGGCATGCCAATTAAACGATGGCTGATTTTAGGCGGTTTATTTGGACCAGTAGCCTGGTGCTTGTTTAATCTACATTATCGTCGTGCTTTAGTTAGAAATGTAGGAATAAATGCGTGTATATGGCGCCCTTAATTTATCGATGCCACATTTTTATTTTTTCTAATTAAGCTTGGGGCTGCTTTAGTTTGTTGTTGCTTTAAAAATTCAGTAAATTCACTTTTTGATAGAGGCTTAGAATAGTAATAACCTTGTACTGTTTCGCAATTAAGCTTTTTGAGTATATCAATTTGATGGGCTTGTTCTACACCTTCAGCCACTACATGTAAATCAAGGTTATGTGCAATAGTGACTATTGAGTCGACCATATTACGGCCACGTTCGTTGGTCATGTCATCTATAAATGCTTTATCTACTTTAAGTGTATTAAGCGGAAATTGCTTTAAATACGCTAATGATGAATAACCAGTACCAAAATCATCCATTGCTAAATGAATACCTCGGGCACTTAACGAACGCATAATTGCAATGGCTTCTTTAGGGTCATCCATTACAGTACCTTCTGTTATTTCAAGCTCTAAAAAGTATGAAGGTAATTCATTTTTTTGCAAAATAACGTCAATACGAGAGGTTAAATCGGGGAGGCTAAATTGCTTTGCTGATAAGTTGACAGCTACTCGGCCGCTAAATAAACCGCTATCTAGCCATTCTTTTACGTCTCTGCAGGCTTTGTTTAATACCACCTCACCAATTTCAATTATTTGGCCCGTTTCCTCGGCTATAGGTATAAAAACTCCCGGACTAATAATGCCTTTTTTTGGTGTAATAAAGCGCACTAATGCTTCCATTCCGGTTAGCTTGCCTGTGCGAATATTCATTTTTGGTTGGTAGTACACTTCAAAATGGTCTTCTTTTAAACCAAAGCGCATGAGGTTTTCAATTTGCAGTCGTTTAACGGCTTGACGGTTCATCGTGTCGTTAAAAAATAGGTAGCTATTACCTTTCTTTTTAGCATGATACATCGCGGTATCTGCATTTTTTAAAAGCAGTTCAGGTGTATTACCGTCTTCAGGGAATAATACAATACCTACACTTGAGGTGATTGCCAGTTCGTGGCCTGCCATTTTAAATGGTGTAGCAATGGCTGCTAAAAACTGTTTAGCCATGCGTGTAATTACATGTATGTCGTTAGTGTCAGACATTACCAGAGCAAACTCATCGCCGCCTAAACGATAAAATACATCATTTTCACGGGTTAGTTTATTTAAGCGCATTGCTAGTTTAGCTAATAAGCTGTCACCTAGCTGATGTCCTAACGAGTCATTTATTTTTTTAAAGTTATCTAAATCGAACACAAGTAAGGCGTGATGCGAATTGAGCTTTACTAGCTTTTGCAAATCAGTAAAAAATAAATTTCGGTTAGGCAGACTGGTTGTGCGATCTCGATTCGATAAGTTATGTAATTGCGATTCTGCTTTTTTACGCTCTGTTAAATCTGAATAAACAACGACATAATTAGTTATTTGATTTTGATCGTTTTTAATTTCATCTATCGATATTTCTATCGGTAATAAAATGCGCTCACTATTACGAAGCTTCACTTCTTGTTGAATATGTTCGCGCTCTTTTACTATTTCAATAATTCTGTTTGTGTAGCTTGGCTCATACCCAGATAGGCTAAAATCTTTTCCTAAGTATTGTTCGCGTACGCCACCAAACAAGGTTAAAAAGCTAGGGTTTATATCAACCAGTTTAAAGTTTTTATCGTAAATTGCTAAGGCGTCAGTAAGCGACTCAACACATTTTGCAAAAAGGTTTAAGCGCTCTTCAGTTGATTTTAACTGTGATATATCGCGAACGGTACCTGTCATTCTAAGGGGTGATAAGTTTGCGTCTTTTTCAATTATTTTTCCGCGATCGAGCACCCAGTGCCAACGACCAAAAGTATCTTTGATTCGGTAGGTGGCTTCAAAAAAAGCAGACTGCTCTGCAAAGTGCACTTTTAGCAAGTGCTCAACGTTATTAATATCGTGAGGATGGATAAGGCCTTTATTTGGTGGAAACCCCATTAACGTAGTTGAGTCCATTAAATACTTATCGTTAATACGAATAACTTCGCCTGTTTTTATGTTCCAGTCCCAAAGTGTATCGCCGCTACCTTCTACGGTACTTTTAAGGCGTTTTTCCGAAAGTCGAAGTTGGCGGCGTGAACGTCTAAGTTTATGGATTACAAATAACAGGTAGGGCAAAGCAAGCGATATAATGGCGCTTGCTAGTATAAGTATATTGTCTGAGTTGTAATTAAGTGATGACTCAAAGGCAAAAAGCTCAAATGAGTAAGCAAGTACTACAAGCATGCTTAGTTTTATTATTGTTTTTATCATTTTTTGATTACTTCTAATTTACAAATGATAATTTAAAACAAGCTAAACCTAGAGTCAAAGAGATTGAGAGTAAACGGGCATATTTTGAGATTTACTGACTTTCGCCGAGCTTAAAAGCTCATATCTTGGTCTATTATCATCAAATAGGCTTAGTGCATAAACTTTTACTTCTCTTAGTGTTAGTGCGTTTAGGGCATCTAAAAGTCGCTGCTGCATATGAAATTCGTGATCTCTGTTACCAATAGCAAGCCATAACCGTTGTGAGCGCAGACGCAAGTTTTTATCTTTTTCTGCAATATGAGTACTAAGGCCATGTTTTTGCTGTTGCCAATCGTTTTCATCAAGTGCATCAATGTTATCAAGGTATTTTTTAATAAAGCTGTTATGACGATGCAATAATGTTTTTGCATCAAACTTAGGTGACTGCACATAAAATGCTATTCCAGCACGAGTATTAAAAGGTGCATAACCTGCGCCCACTAAATAACCTAGCTGTTGTGTTGTTCGTAACTCGTTAAAGTAATCTTGATTAATTAAATGATTTAACGCCATCATTTTTACTTTTTCGGCCACGCAATCCGTTTGCGCCTGATAGTAAACTACCATGGCATGGTCGCTACAAGGAAGTTCTAACTCGTAGCGAGTTACTTTTTTAATTTCAAAAAGGGGGCGTCTTAAATCTTCAATTATGGCTGCGTTTTTTAGGTGTTCGGCGACCTTTTTTTGAAAGGCTAATGCATCACTTTGCTGCCAGTTACCATGTAAAAATGATTCAACATGTAGTGCTTTAAAAAAGTCTGTTCTGAACTCATTAAACTGCTGAAAACAGGTGTTTTTTAATGCCGATGCAAGCTCCCCAGGTTGAGGGTTCCAAGGCATTATTTTTGCACCTAAAATACTAAATAACTCACTGACTGGTTTGTTTTGGTTGCTATTGCGCCAATGCCTTACAAGTTGTTTTTTATATTCAGCAAAGCGTTTTGCACAAATTTCTACATTAAATAAAGCATCTATTAATTGATCAACAAGCTCTAACTGACTGGATGAAAGCCCAGCGGTATGTAGAGTTAATCCACCTTGATGCGAGGTTAAGTGGTAGCTAAGTCCTGCAAGTTCTGCAGGATAAAATTGCTCGCCTACGCTATCCATAAATAAATCTGTAAATAAGCGGGTGAGTGCCATATGCTTTACATCTTTTACGGCAAAATCAGAATCCATGGCCAAATAAAAATGACCTTTAGCAACACGAAATGTGTTGTCTTGTTTAAACCAAAAGTCAAAACCGGGTTCTTTTACTAATAACTCGGGTTTTGTTTGTGGTTTTATGACATCAAATAACACCACTTCTTTTGTCAAATAAGGATTAGCGGTAGGCAGCAGCATTTCGCTCAGCGGTTTATTTATCTCGCTAAGTGCATCAAGCCAATTAGGTGAAATATGTTCTACTTTATATGGTGTGTTGTACCATGCGGTTTTATGTTCAGGCTCTACATCTGGATGTATAAGTACGATGCGCATATTATGTGGCGTTAACCACTGCATGGCCATTTCGTGGGTCGCTTTTTTAAAGCCTTCCATTAAATAGTCGCCTTGCACGTAATTTGCTTCGTCGTAATGCTGCATATTAATGCTTAAATTACTGACCCAATCAATCAAGCGTGACTTTTCTTGGTTATCGAATGCTATTTGTAATAGATTTTTTTTATCTTGGTATAAGCGCGGCAATTTTTCGGTGTTATCGTTAATTAAGCAAATATATTCAAACACCATTTCAATAATGTCTTCGAAGTATTCAATACCTTCATCGGTAAGCGCTAAGCTAATATTAAAATCTTTAAAGTTACTGCCATTAATACCACCGCCAGCAGAAAGCGCGTTTATCCAGCCTTGCTCTTTTAAAATAGAATAAAGAGAACCCGCGCCTTCATAGCCAAGTAAATGGGCAATAAAACTCACTGTTTTGTGGCGATAAAAGTCGTCAATATTAGGCATAGCAAAACTTATGATAAGTTTTTGCATATGCTTATGCGGCTCAATATGAAGTATTTTTCCTATGTCTTGTTTGCGATAGAGTGGCTCACTGATCTCTGGCTTTTTGAGGTTTTTATTACCCTTAATTGCGCCAAAGTAAGTTTGTGCCCAGCTTTGTAGTGTGTTTAATGTTTCGTTTGCGCAAATAACTAAAGTCATCCACTGAGCTTGGTACTGACTATTAAAAAAGTCGCGAAGCTCATCACTAATACAGCGCTCTCTGTCACCTAAGGTTTGTAGGTTTCCTACAGAAAATTTAGCAAATGGATGAGCTGGATTTACCGTTTCTTTGTGGGCTTGATAAATACGTCGACCATCGTCTTTTATTTTTAGTTTAAACTCGGCTTCAATTGCGTTGCGTTCTTTTTCTGTTTCGGCTGAATTTAAAAGTGGCGCAATAAAAAAACGGCTAAATTGGGTAAGCGCCTGTTCAAATTCTTGGTTATTAATATCAAAAAAGTAACAGGTATGCTCAGTGCCAGTCCACGCATTAGTGTTCCCGCCAGCTTGCGAAACAAAATTATTAAAACTGCCTGAATCTGGGTATTGGTCTGTGCCTAAAAAAAGCATGTGCTCTAAAAAGTGTGCTAGGCCTTGCCTATCAAGAGGATCGTCAAAATGCCCGGCGTTAACTGCCATTGATGCTGCCGCTTTTGTAGAATCTTTATCTTGCACTAATAGTACTTTTAGACCATTGTCCAGTGTAAAGGCGCGGTATGCTCTGTTATCATTGCGGCTGATATTCAAATGATGCTCCTGAAACTAAACGTTTACTTGTTAACAACAGATGATGGCTTCAGGAAAGCGAAATACAGCTTAAAGATTTACCTGAATCTCATGAAAGAATTATTTAGAAATAAATAGATTTATGTTGTTAATATAGCTGACAAATGGGCAAACTGGCTACTGTTTTATATTCTTTAATCGGTTGATTTTTTATGAAAACAATCCTAATAATGCGCCACGGCGAAGCAACACCCATGCAGGCTGATGATGCAGGTAGAAATTTAACCCAAGCAGGGCACGATGAAGCTGAAAAAATGGGCCTTTGGCTCAGTAAAGCACATTGCCCTGATGCACTGTTAGTTAGTCCTTACATTCGTGCACAGCAAACAGCTGCAGGTGTGGCTAAAAATAACGTATTTAAATTTAGCGAAACCACGTCCGATATTATCCCCGAAGGCAAACCTCAAATTGCTGCTGACTATCTTGAAACGCTTATTGCTACTCATCCCCAATGCAATACATGGCTTATAGTGGCACACATGCCTATTGTAAGTTATTTAGTGGACCAATTAAGCCCTGGTAATATGCCAATTTTTAATACAGGTGCTGTTGCTGTTATTAGTTATGATGAGCAAACCCAGCGTAGTAGTTATATAAGTATAAATGCCCCAGAAAACCTTTAAATAATTGAGAAAAGTATTATGACGATAGAACGCTTACAAACAGGTGCGCGCATGACCCGCATAGTAAAACACAACGGCACTGTTTATTTATGTGGGCAGGTATGCGCCGACGCGCAAAAAGGTATTAAAGAGCAAACTCAAACTATGCTTGATAAAGTAGAGGCGCTGCTTGATGAAGCAGGGAGTTCAAAAGAACACATGCTTAGCGCGACTATTTATGTAAAGAGCATGGAATACTTTGCTGATATGAATGCAGTATGGGATGCATGGGTACCCGAGGGTTATGCACCAGCACGTGCCTGTGTGGAAGCTAAAATGGCACGTGATGCACTACTCGTAGAAATATCTGTTGTAGCGGCCTTAAAGTAATTTGATTAAACAATTATATAGCTCATGGCAGTTTTGTTAGTTATATAGTTGTTTAAAGCAAAATAGCCAACCAAAAGCTAAAACTCAACATACACAATATAGTAGAAAGTACCACCGTCCCTGCAAGCGTTGCTTGATGCTGTTTTAACTGACACGCAATTAAGTAAGCATTTACCCCTACAGGTGATGCACTCAATAGAACTAGCACATTTCTTATTTGCTCATCTAACTCAAACACATAAGTTGCTGCAACAAATACCCCAGCCGGTAATATAATAATTTTTAATAATGAAGATATAAGCGCGGGCTGCCAGTTTGAGGCTATTTTATAAAATACTAAGTTTGCGCCTAGTACAAATAAAGCACACGGAATAGCGGGTTTGGCGAGTAAATCTATACTGCTTACTAAATTGTCATATAAGCTAAGCCCAGATACATTAATGATCAACCCGCAACCAATACTCAGTACGATAGGGTTTAGCGCCATACTCTTGCTAAAGTTATACCATGAGAAGTTTTCAGCACTTCCTTTTGCCCCAATTAAAAAGGTCAGGGCAAATAGCAATGTGCTATGAAAGGTGATGATCATAAATGCAATAGCAATCATCTCTTTACCCAGTGACGCTATAACAATTGGGATACCTACCAACACCATATTTGAATAACTTCCTGCCAAACCAAATACGCTGTGTTGTTGATAATTTATTGCTTTATTATTGAGACATGGCTTATTTAAGTAAAAGCGGTCAATTAAAATGCCTAATCCAAACACACTCAAAACAGGTATGTAAAAGCTCAAAAATGCAAAAAGGCTAATACTTTGCTGTAAGTTTATTTGCGACATATTTAGTACTAAAAAGGCCGGTAAACTCACATAAAAAGTAAATTTACTTAGACCCGCAATGTGTTGTTCGTTAAAAAACTTTAACTTACAACATCCATAACCCAGTGCCACAATAAAAATGAGCGGAAAAATAATTGAAAAAATATGCACGTAGTTACATCCTAGTAATGGCTAAAGTTAGCGTCTAAATTCATCACTTTGCGGTAAATTAATTAAAATAAGTACAGCGCCTCTTCCACCATATTCGAGAGGGGCTTGGTGCATCGCTATTACGTCAGGGTGCTGTACTAAGTACTGAGGCACTTTGTGCTTTAGTACGCCGCCACCAATACCGTGCACTACACATGCACAATAATAATGCTGCTTTTTACATTCGTGAATGAGTCCAGCGAGTTCGTCTTTAGCAAGTTCTTTATTTAAGCCATGTAAATCTAGCGTCAAATCGGGTGCAAAGTCACCACGGCGAAGCTGTTTAGCTAGGAAAGTATCTTGGCCAGGTTTTACATATTTAACCGTGCCGTGGGTGTCTATATCGGGAATATAAACGTCTGAGAAGAAAAATTCAGATTGAGCCTGCTTTTTTTGCTGGGCAAATTGCTTAGCTTGTGACACCTTAGGCTTTGTATCAAAACGATGAGTATCTTGTTTAAATACTTTGGCGCCTGTGATCGTTTGACGAAATAAGCTTATGTCGTCATTGCTTAGGGACGAATGTGATGGAGTGTCTTTTTTCATAACTATTACCTAAACAAAAAAACGTAAAAACGCAGCGCAAAAGGCGGTACAATACTTAAATGAGGGGCAATTGTAATTTGCCCAGCGCAGATAGGCAATGCAATCGTCTTAAAGACTCAAAACAGTCAGTAAGCTAATACAGGTAAAAATATATGAGCGATTTACAAATAGAAGAAGCAACACTCGAAGAAGCCGTTGCAGAACTGTCAACTTTACATGACTGGTTACGTTGGACTACAAGCCAATTTGCAAGTAGTAGTATATTTTTTGGACACGGTACAGATAACGCATGGGATGAAGCTGTAAGCTTATTACTGCCTGCGCTTAGCTTGCCTGTTGATGCGCCAAAAGAATTAATGCACGCGCGTTTAACAAGCACAGAAAAAAACCGACTTGCGGGTCTTATTGCAGAACGTATTAACGACTGCACACCAGTACCTTACTTAACAAACATTGCATGGTTTGCGGGTATGCCGTTTTATGTTGATGAACGTGTACTTATACCTCGCTCACCATTTGCCGAGCTTATTAGTAACCGCTTTACGCCGTGGCTTGAAGAGCCACAATCGGTAAACCGTATATTAGATTTATGTACGGGTTCGGGTTGTATCGCAATTGCACTTGCGCAAGCTTTTGAGCAGGCACAAGTTGATGCGGTAGATATATCGTATGAAGCGCTTGAAGTCACAGACATTAACATTAACGATTACATGTTGAGTGATCGCGTGTTACCGATTCAGTCTGATGTATTTAGCGGTGTACCAGGTCAAAAATACGACCTTATAGTAGCAAACCCACCGTATGTTGATGCAGAAGATATGGCTGACTTACCACGCGAATTTCATCATGAGCCAGAGCTTGGGCTTGCATCAGGCCACGATGGTTTAGATGTAACCCGTACTATATTGAGCGAAGCGAGTGAACATCTAACTGATAACGGTTTGTTATTTGTAGAAGTTGGTAACTCTATGGTACATATGGATGCACTGTATCCGGGCGCGCCGTTTGAATGGATTGAATTTGAACAAGGCGGCTTAGGTGTATTTGTAATTAGTAAAAAGCAGCTAGATGAGTATTTTGCAAAATAAGTAAAAAATGAATAGCCAAGCCCTGTGCTTGGCTATTGGTAGTCATTAGGAATGAGGAAAGTTAATGGCAGGTAATAGCATTGGGCAGTTATTTAAAGTGTCCACCTTTGGTGAGAGCCACGGCGTTGCATTAGGCGGCGTTGTTGATGGTACTCCCGCAGGTCTTGAAATCACAGAGGCCGACTTACAAATTGATTTAGATCGCCGAAAACCAGGCCAAAGCCGTTACACAACGCAGCGCCGTGAAAGCGATCAAATAAAAATATTAGCAGGCGTTTTTGAAGGTAAAACCACAGGTACCAGCATTGGTTTATTGATTGAAAATACCGATCAACGCTCGCAAGATTACGGCAAAATTAAAGATGTATTTCGCCCAGGTCATGGCGATTACACGTATTGGCATAAGTACGGCTTGCGCGATTATCGCGGTGGCGGTCGTTCATCTGCACGCGAAACCGCGATACGCGTAGCGGCAGGTGCTATTGCTAAAAAATACTTAAAGCAATTTCATGGGATTGAAGTTAAAGCATGTTTAAGTCAGCTTGGCCCTATTAAGGCGGAAACGTTTGACTGGGATGAAGTGGAAAATAACTTATTCTTCTTCCCTGATGCAAGTAAGCTTGAAGCGCTTGACGAATATATGCGTGACCTTAAAAAGCAAGGTGACTCAGTTGGCGCTAAAGTAAAAGTAGTGGCAAGCAATGTACCTGTTGGTCTTGGAGAGCCAGTATTTGACCGTCTTGACGCCGAACTTGCACATTCATTAATGAGTATTAACGCTGTTAAAGGCGTTGAAATTGGTGATGGCTTTGACGTAGTTGAGCAAAAAGGCTCTGAGCATCGTGATGAACTAACCCCTGAGGGTTTTACATCAAATCATGCAGGTGGCGTACTTGCGGGTATTTCGACAGGGCAAGATATTATTGCTTCTATTGCGCTTAAGCCAACGTCGAGCATTACTATTCCAGGTAACAGCATTAATACAAGCAACGAAGCGGTTGAGATGATCACTAAAGGTCGTCACGATCCGTGTGTGGGTATTCGTGCAATCCCGATTGCTGAGGCAATGATGGCTATTACATTAATGGACCATTTACTGCGTCAACGCGGACAAAATCCGCATGTAAATCATCAGCACGGCCCAATTAACGGCTCTGTTTAAGTATTTATAATTATAAAAAACGCGGATTACCGCGTTTTTTTATGTCTGTAATTTAGTTTAAAGCCTTTCAGGAGTTGTTCAAGTAGGTCCTATATACTGCAAGAAGGAGGGTAGTAATCATGAACGATAATATTAATGAACACTCACAAATAAAAGCCCAGGCTGCAATAGCCCGCTTAGAACGTTTCAGTAAGTTAACGGATAGCAGCATTGGTATTCCTTTTACTAAATTTAATATAGGCCTAGAGGCTGTGATTGGTTTAATTCCCGTTATAGGTGATGCCGCAGGGCTAATTTTATCAAGCTATGTGCTTATAGAAGCGCAGCGTTTAGGTGTGAGTAAACGTATAAAGACTAAGATGATTATCAATATGCTCATTGACTTTGTGGGCGGCTTAGTGCCGTTTTTTGGCGATATATTTGATGCGTTTTTTAAAGCTAATACGCGTAATACACAACTATTAAAAAAACATTTAAACAAGCAGTTAAGTGAGTAATTAATAGCTTTAAGTAACCGTTAGCAAAGAGACTTTAAACAAAATGTTGTTGGTTGTTTAATCACCTAGTAAGGTAGGAGCGTCTATTCACTTTGGTATTTACAATATGCAATTATTTATCGGTAATAAAAACTACTCCAGCTGGTCATTACGCGCATGGTATTTAATGAGTAAATTTGATGTTGAGTTTAGTGAAACCCAGCTGGTACTCGACACCCCTAATTTTTACAATGAACTAAAAAAGACCTTTGCTGTGCAAAAAGTTCCAGCGTTAATTGATGGCGATTTACAGGTTTGGGATTCACTAGCCATTTGTGAATATATTAACGATGCTTACTTATCAGGCGCTGCATGGCCAAAATATATTACCCAAAGAGCTAAAGCGCGTGCGCTAAGCGCTGAAATGCATTCAGGCTTTATGGCGCTGCGCAGCGAAGTGCCAATGAATATAAGAGCTACCCGTAAAGTAGACCTATCGAGCGAAGCATTAAAAGACATAGCCCGTATAGACGAGATATTTGCACAGCAACAAGATGTGTTTCCAAACGAGTGGTTTTTTGGTGACTTTAGTATTGCTGATGCTATGTACGTACCTATTGTATTGCGTTTAAAAACGTATCAAATTACGTTATCGCCAGAGGCGCAACAATATTGTGACTTTGTTATGCGTTGCCCCGTATTGCAAGCATGGATCACTCAGGCATTAACCGAAACCGATATTGTAGAGTGTGATGAAGCAGGAACGCCTGTATAATTATTGTTTTTCAGATGGCATGTTATGTGCCTTAAAATCATAAGTTTAAACTAGGCTGCTCATGTATCTAAATCACCCAAGGTATGGCAATAAATCGATAACTACCAATACCTCAGTGACAATAGAGGCGATAGAGAATGCGCACTGGCGTTACTCGAGGCTTAAATACTTCCCTAATACGGTAATATTGGCAGATATAAAAAAGCAAAACTATGCCATTGACCCTCGGGCACTTTATGTTGATATTGAAGAGAAGTGCGAAAGTTGCTCTAAGGCATTTATTTTTTTTGCTCAAGAGCAGCAATATTGGTTTGAGGTACTTGATTTTTGGGTCGATTCACACTGTACACGTTGTTTTGAATGCCGTAAGCATGCCAGATATATACTAACTCTACGTAAACGGTACGATATGTTAACTAGCTTAGCCAATAAAACCTCAAGTGAAAAAACACAGCGTAAAGAACTTGCCAATACGCTTTACTGTTTAGGTATTATTAAAAATATCAATAAAGTGAAAGATTAATCCGCTTATATTTTACTATCACGCCTTATTTTTACTTTAGTTGTAAAAGCCCGTACAATTCGTCTCGTTTTTAGTGCGCTAATATGGCGCTGTAACCGAGACGAATTAATCAATTTTTATGCATCAAATAGCTGATCTAATTTCAATTTTTGAGCGCACTTTTTATCAAAGTCACAATACACGACTGATAAAAGGCGATTGTGAGCCTGTGTATTTACCAGCAACAGAGCAGGTGCCATATCACCAGGTTGTATTTGCGCATGGTTTTTATGCCAGTGCATTACATGAAATAGCACACTGGCTGGTGGCCGGTGATGCACGTCGGTTATTAGAAGACTACGGCTATTGGTACTGCCCTGATGGGCGCGACAAACAAAAACAAGCTGAGTTTGAAAAGGTAGAAGTAAAGCCCCAAGCTATAGAGTGGTTATTAAGCACCGCAGCAGGGTTTAATTTTAATGTGTCGGTGGATAATTTAAACGGCGAGCAAACGTGTCGGTTTGATTTTCAGCAGCGAGTATATGCACGGGTATTATCGCTAATCGAAAATGGCTTTAACTCTCGTACAGAGTCACTTTTAAAAGAAGTGTGTGATTTTTACAATACACCGTGGCCCTTAACAGCGCAGCAATTTAAGTGGCAACATCCAAAGGAGCTTTGTAATGGCGTTTAAATTAGGCTTAATTGTAAACCCTGTAGCAGGTTTAGGTGGCACAGTCGCTTTAAAAGGCAGTGATGGCGCACACACAGCGGCAAAAGCAATAGAGTTAGGCGCAGAGCCAAAAGCAAATAGCCGAACAAAAGCAGCGCTTGAGGTGCTATTACCTTATAAAGAACGCTTAACCATTTACACTGTTAACGGTGACATGGGTGAGCAAACAGCAAAAGCTTTGGGCTTTAATGTAGAGGTTGTATATAACACTTCTGCAATAACAACCCCAGATGACACAGAACAAGCCGCAAAAATACTTAAAAACTCTGGTGTTGATTTAGTCTTATTTGCCGGAGGCGACGGTACAGCACGTAACATTTGCCATGCAATAGAGGATACCATTCCCGTACTTGGTATTCCCGCAGGTTGTAAAATTCATTCTGGTGTTTACGCTATCACGCCAAAGGCTGCAGGGCGCGTAGTCGAAATGCTGGTTAAGGGGGAGTTAGTTACCTTAGCCGATGCAGATGTAATGGATATAGATGAAGATGCTTTCAGGCAAGGCACAGTAAAAGCCAAACGCTACGGCGAAATGCAAACACCTAGCGAAGTACGCTATATGCAAGCGGTTAAAAATGGCGGTAAAGAAACCGACGAACTCGTACTTGCCGACATTGCAGCGCATGTTGTATCGCAAATGGATGAAGACACATTTTATATTATGGGTAGCGGCTCAACGGTTGAAGCCATAATGGAAGAAATGGGGCTTGAAAATACGTTACTTGGTGTTGATTTAATAAAAGATCAAACCTTAGTTGCCCAAGATTTAACGGCTAAGCAATTGCTTGAGCTTACACATGATCAAAGTACTAAGTTAGTCATTACGCTCATTGGCGGGCAAGGGCATATATTTGGCCGTGGTAACCAGCAATTGAGTCCTTTGCTTATACGCGCAATTGGCAAAGAAAATATTATTGTAGTAGCAACAAAAACAAAACTACTAGCGCTTAATGGTCGCCCCCTTATTTGTGATACAGGCGATGGCGAATTAGATGATGAATTAACCGGTTATATTAAAGTAACCACCGGATTTAACGACCATATTATGTATGCAGTAGGGCACCAAAACCTTGAAAATACAGGTGCTTTGCAAAACCAGGAGATTAATAAATGAGTTTAGTGAACTATATCGATGCAGCCCAGCAGTACTTCGATGATTTAGTAATAAAAGCAACTGACGATGAGTTATTTGCTGGCGGCTATTTACGAGGTCATTTTGATCTTGCAGTTGGTTATGCCGAAGTAGAAAAGCTGACAATCAGTATAGATGAGCTAAATGAAACTGTAGAGCAAAGCTTAGTTAAAGCATATCGCAACGGCGAGCTTAACGAAGAAGACAAGGCATTAGTTGCACGCTTGTGGGATGAAGTTAAAGCCCTCGCTTAACCCTAAGTGGCAAAAAAACACGATTTGTTTATCACTATCGTGTTTTTTTGTGCCCAAAACTTTTAAAGCACATTCCCATGTTAATTTACTGTTTTGTTTTTATGCGATATTGTTACTAAAATAAATTTTAGGAACAATAAAAATGAATAATAATCAAGACGCTTTACCTTCAGGGGTTGTAGCGCGTTTTTTAAATTTTGTTGAGCGAGTAGGAAATAAGCTTCCAGATCCAGCCGTAATATTTCTATTTGCAATGTTATTGATTTGGTTTTTGTCGTGGTGGTTTTCAGGCGTGAGCTTTGATGCAATAGACCCACGTACCGGTGAAGCGATTATTATTAATAATATGCTGGCAAGTGATTCGCTCGCTACTTTTTTATCCTCTATGGTAAAAACCTTTACTGGCTTTGCTCCCTTAGGTGTCGTTTTAGTAGCTATGTTAGGTGTCGGTGTTGCAGAGCATTCGGGATTTATTAATACCGGCCTTAAGTTAATGCTTAAAGTTACTCCTAAAAAGCTATTAACGCCTTCAATCATTTTAGTGGCCATTGTGAGCCATACCGCTACTGACGCAGGTTATGTATTAGTTATTCCACTTGCCGGTGTTATATTTTATGCAGCAGGACGCCATCCGCTTGCGGGTATTGCAGCTGCATTTGCAGGAGTCAGTGGTGGTTTTGGGGCTAACTTTATTCCATCGGGTATCGACCCATTGCTACAAAGCTTTACCCAAAGTGCGGCGCAAATAATTAATCCTGCAATAACAATTAACCCGTTAAATAACTGGGCATTTGCTTCAGCATCTAGCTTATTTATTGTGGCATTAGGCTGGTACATTACCGATAAAATTATTGAACCACGTTTACAAAAAACAGCAGTTGATGGTGCTAAAGATGATTTACCTGTATTTGAAGATGCACGTAGTGATGAAAAACGTGCCTTTTATATAGCCAGTACCGTGATGATTGCTGGACTTGCGTTATTAGCATTTGTCTCTGCTCCAGACGATTCTGCAATGCGCAGTAGTGACGGATCCCTTACTAATTTTAGCTCTCCTTTAATGCAATCAATTGTACCACTAATATTTTTACTTTTTTGGATCCCAGGCACTGTATATGGTTTTACGGTAGGTACCTTTAATACTTCAAAAGATATGATTGATGCTATGAGTAAAGCGATGAGCGGCATGGCATATTATATCGTCATGGCGTTTTTCTGTTCGCTATTTATTGCTGCATTTAGTAAATCAAATTTAGGTGCACTGCTCGCAATTGAAGGTGCGCAGTTATTAAAGGCGATGGAATTGCCAAGTGCAGTAACGGTTGTAGGCATTATCTTTTTAACTGGCTTTGTTAACTTGTTTGTAGGTTCAAGTTCAGCAAAATGGGCGTTACTTGGCCCCATTTTTGTGCCGATGTTAATGCAACTTGGCATTTCGCCAGACTTAACTCAAGCCGCTTATCGTGTAGGTGACTCAAGCTCTAATATTATTACACCGTTAATGCCATACTTCCCATTAGTGGTGGTGTACTGTCAAAAGTATGTCAAAGGCACCGGTATAGGCACTTTAATTGCTATTATGCTGCCGTACTCAATTGCCTTTATGATTGGCTGGAGTATCTTTTTATTAGGTTATTGGGCACTTGGTATTCCTTTAGGTTTAGATGCAAGCTACATCTATCCAGCATTGCCTTAGCCTAAACCTTTATGAACCTCACTCACTTGAGTGAGGTTTTTAAATAAAAGTCCTGTAATGTAAAAGTAAGTCTAAGTTATCTTTCTAAATCTCTCACTATATAGCCAAATAAGCTGGCCTCTCCAACAATATACACATAATCATTTTTGTTGTTCATTATTGTAGACTTATCGTCATACCACCTAAAATCATGAATCTTATTCGTTTTAGGGTCTTTGAAGTATAAACGAGTACAGCTATCTTCATACTCAGTGCCACACTCTTGTACATCGGTCAGGATGTATTCTTTATACCAATAGTCGCCTTGTGTGTAGTAAGCCCATAATTTAATAGGATCAGAGATAAAAACATAGAGTATTCCAAAGATTAATAAAGGGGATAATGGGTACATGAAAATGGATGCTAATTTTATTTTAGTATCTGAGAAATTGTATTTAAGTGATTCTCTATATTTACTGCAGCGTTTATATTTATTGAATATAAGTATATTTAAATAGATAAATAGTGCACAACAGATAATAGGGAGGGTTATAAAGAAAACAGCGTCGTATAGTTCATTTGAGATGAATGGTGGATCTGTAAAGTCCATTAAAATAGGTATAGTGATGCATAATAAAATGGGGAGTATTATTGCTACAAAGAGCAAGTTGTCGTAAATCTTTTTCAATTTTTAATTCGTCCGTGAACTATAGCCTTTGTCTAGTTTACAGAATTTTTGTTATTTTAAAAATCAGAGAAATGTATTTATAGGCATTAAGCAACCCGAACTCAGGCTAAAAAAACTATCTCAAGCCGCTATTGAATTGACGCGAAAGTTTACTTTGTTTTCACTGTAGCAGCAGCTTAAAAACAAAAAAACCTTGTCACTTTCGTGGCAAGGTTTTTTTATTAAAGAGTCGTTGCTTATTTAGCTGTGAAGCTTACAGGGCGACGTTCTTTACGAGGACCGCTGCGCTTATCACCGCGTGCGCCGTCATCTTTATTAAAGCTGCGTTTCTTATCACCAGCTGGACGCTCAGAGCGTTCGCCACGTGGTTCAGCAGGACCTTGATCAGTTGTAATTGTTAAGCCCATAGGGCGTTTACAAATAAACACTTTTTGGAAGTGATCAAGTACATCTTTAGGCATGTTTTGCGGTAATTGAACCGTGCTGTGATTGTCGTGTAGACGAATATCACCAATAAACTTGCTTGAGATGTCAGCTTCGTTAGCGATAGCGCCAACAATATTTTTAACCTGAACACCATGTTCACGACCTACTTCGATACGGTACGTATCCATAGGACCTGCATCACGGCTGTTACGTTCGCGAGGTTTACGCTCAGCGCG
This sequence comes from Pseudoalteromonas sp. SR43-3, assembly GCF_014163875.1. Taxonomy (NCBI): domain Bacteria; kingdom Pseudomonadati; phylum Pseudomonadota; class Gammaproteobacteria; order Alteromonadales; family Pseudoalteromonadaceae; genus Pseudoalteromonas; species Pseudoalteromonas sp. SR43-3. The sequence continues at coordinate 70,846 of NZ_JACJEC010000016.1, forward strand.
TTCACCACCACGTTCGCCGCCACGTTCGTTACGACGTCCACGGTCACCACGATCGTTGCGTGAATTGCGGTCGTTACGCTCGTTACGTTCACGAGGTTGAATCTTAACTTCTTCAACTTTAATTGGCGACTGTTGCTGTGCTAAACACAGTAACGCACCCGCTAAGCTTTCAAGAGGAAGATCAAGTTTTTCAGCCATGTTAGTAGCTACTTCATTGAAGAACGTGATGTCTTTGTTTTCAAGCGCAATAGTTAATTTTGCTTGTAACGCTTCGATACGTTTTTCTTCAACAATTTTTGCTGTAGGTAATTCAACTTGAGCAATTTCAGACTTCGTATGACGAATGATATTTTTAAGTAAATAACGTTCGTTATGTTTTACGAATAAGATTGCTTTACCAGTACGACCAGCACGACCTGTACGGCCGATACGGTGAACGTAGGCTTCAGAATCTTGTGGGATATCGTAGTTGATAACTAAGCTTAAACGGTCAACATCTAGACCACGTGCCGCTACATCTGTTGCAATAACAATGTTTAGCATGCCACTTTTTAAGCGATCTACAGTGCGTTCACGTGCTTGCTGGTTCATGTCACCGTTAAGTGGAGCAGCAGAGAAACCTTCGCGCTCTAATAACTCAGCAAGTTGTACTGTATCGTTACGCGTACGTACGAAAACAATAGCACCTTCATATTGCTCAGCTTCTAAGAAGCGAACAATTGCTTTATTTTTGTGTACGCTTGCATTCCAAAACACTTGCTCAACAGATGATACTGTCGAGTTACGCGCAGAAATATGAACCTGTTCAGGATTGTTCATATACTTGCTGCTGATGTTTTGAATTTGCTTAGGCATAGTCGCAGAGAAAAGACATGTTTGCTTTTCGCGCGGTGTTTTTTCCATGATGCTTTCTACATCATCGATAAAGCCCATACGTAACATTTCATCGGCTTCATCAAGTACAAGTGCTTGTAGAGCATCAAACTTGATAGTGCCACGGTTAATGTGATCGATTAAACGACCTGGAGTTGCAACAATAACCTGAGCGCCACGACGAAGTGCGCTTAATTGGATACTGTAGCTTTGGCCACCATATAGTGCCAATACTTCAATACCACGAACATGTTTAGCATATTGTTCGAATGCCTCAGCAACTTGGATCGCAAGCTCACGTGTTGGTGTGAGTACAAGGATCTGTGGCTGTTTCACAGACGGGTCAATATTATTTAGTAATGGCAGTGCAAATGCTGCGGTTTTACCTGTACCCGTTTGAGCTAGTCCCAGTACGTCCTTTCTTTCTAGCAATAACGGTATACATTGAGCTTGGATTTCAGATGGTGTCTTGTAACCCAACTCTTCAACTGCCTTCAAAATTGCAGGAGAAAGATTTAGAGATTCAAACGTGACTGGTTCTGACATTAATACGCCTCAACGAATTTAAAGAGGCGCGCATTATATAGGATTCGCGAGGCAAATGCTTGTATAAATTGAAACTAATTTCTATGTGTTTGATGTTGGTCGAAATTTAACCAGTTTGATTTGGGGTTTATTAAACTGGTTAACATATTTAATACAACGCTTATTTGTACAAGCCTAGGTTTTCTTTTGCGTAAGCTTCAAATTCTGTAAATCCACCGATGTGATTTTGATCCACAAAAATTTGTGGAACGGTAGGGCAAGGTTTACCAGCTGACTTTTCAAGGTCGGCTTTACTAATGCCTTCTTTAATTATATCGATGTAGCGAAATTTAAAGTCATCACGTTCATTTGATAGTTGCTCCGCAACATCTTTTGCACGAACACAATATGGACAACCTTCACGGCCAAAAATTACAGTTAACATAGCTTTCTCCTCAATTTGATTAAAATCAGTTTAAATGATTGAAAAATTATTTAAAGCAAAAAAAATCGATTACACCATTCTAATAAAAACTATAAATCATATATTGCATATCAATATGATTTGCAAAATGCGAATGAGAAACTAAAGCGCTGTCTGTCTAATACTTAAGTATATGAATGCAAGTGTGTTTACAAGAACTAATTTGTGGCACATAACTTGATGATTAAGAGGTATACATTGGGTTAACGAGAATACTTTATGAATATTAATAGTCACGTCTTAGAAATTATCCAAGGGGTAATCGGTAAATATTGTGAAACCCAAAATCGAAATTTTTCAGTTACTTTAATTAACAAGTTGCAATGTAACTACGTTTGTTTGCAAATTCCTCTTGAGCAAATGATTGCGCAATGCGAGGAATTTCTGATTCCAGCGCTAGCATCTGTAAAGCAGAGCTTTTTACTTAACCTAGAAGCAAATATACAAGGGGTTAGCCTTCATTACCAGATTGATGATTCTGAGCAAGTAAACACGCTGGATTTTCATGGGCTTTTAGCAACAAAAGAGTCAGTTAGTTTGGCGCTTGATATTAGCCAAAATATAGATGTTCTAACTGATTGTGAGGCGTTATTTAAAAGTTGTTTAATAACATCGGATAATACCCATGAGCGCTTTGGCTTAAATTTTAAATTATTCAATAGCACTTTTAAGGAAACGGTACAGATTGAGGATTTACGTCACCTTAGTGGTGACGCGCTAACTTATAAACTAAATGGTGACAGCATAAATAGACACATAAAGTTATGCACTATTAGCGACATTAGTGAGCTGAGCCAAGAGAATAAACTATCTAGAAAAATACTAGGTTGGCCATTTTTTGATACTGACCTCATTACCATTTTAACAACATTTCATACGCAAACACGTTTATCTGTATTAGTGGCGGATGATAGCTTACCAAGCCAAATTGCAACAAAAGTGATGCTCGAAATGCTGGGCTGCTTAGTAACATGTGCAGAAAATGGCGCTAGTGCTTTAACGCTTGCTCAAAATGAACCATTTGATTTACTGCTCTTAGATGAGCGCATGCCAGGAATGTTTGGCAGTGACGTAGCACAGCAATTGGTGCGTCAAAATACCCCTAATAATGATACACCCAAAGTTATTTTAACGGGGCTAACAGGGGATGAGCAGATAGCTGAGTTATTTGAAAAAGGTATTACGCACTATTTACAAAAACCAGTGACCAAAGCAGTGCTCGAAAAGTTTATTAAACCTTGGCAATTAGCGTCTTAAATTGGTTAATAAGGTGGCAATGATGCATGACTTTTCTAAAACAGCGCTTATTTTGATTGGTTTTCAAAATGATTACTTTTCACCAAAAGGTATTTTGTATGACGTGGTTGAAGAGTCGTCAAGAATTACTGGCGTGGTAGAAAATACACTCTCTTTATTGGCCGCCTGTGCAGAGCAATTTGCGTTAGTTGTTAATACACCCATTCATTTTACACAAAACTACAGTGAGCTTAAAAATCCGATTGGCATATTAAAAGCTATTGCTGATGTGGGCGCATTTAAAGCAGGTTCGTACGGCGCTCAAACCATTGAGCAGCTAGATTTTTTTAGCAATGTTATAGAAGTGGTGCCTGGGAAAAGAGGTTTAAATGCTTTTACACATACTGCTCTAGCGCAAAAGCTCAAAGAACATGGTGTCACTAATGTAATTTTAGCCGGCACGGTGACTTCTATTTGTATTGACTCAACTGCGCGAACGGCTGTTGAACTTGGTTTTAACGTCACTATTTTAAGTGACTGTACATCGAGTCGCACTCCTTTTGAACAAACTTTTTACTGTGAAGAGGTTTTTCCTCTTTATGCGCGAGTTTGTGATAGTAAAACTTTTATTAAGCATTGGAGAGAGCATGGATAACAACGATGAACTACAAGTGCAAATCCAATATGCATTGGTCGAAAAGCTCTCCAATAGTAATCGACGTCAAGCAAAGCTATTAGCTATTTTAGATGAATGTATTTTTGAGTGTGATAAACATTTAAATCTTACCTATATTAACGAAGCATGGGAGAAGAAACTAGGTTACTCAAGCAATTCATTAATTGGTTCTAATATTACTAAGTTAATGAATTGTGACGATATTATGCATTTTGTTGCATACAGTTGTTGTTTGCTTGAAGGAAAGCAGACTCCTAGTGTAGAAATACAAATAAAAAATAGTCACGGACTCTTAAACTGGTTTGAGTTGAGGCTAGTTTATGATGAAAAAAGCGGTTTTATAGGTTCACTCTATGACATTCAACGTCATAAAGACTCACAATTTTTGCTTACACAACAGCAAAAATATGTAAAACGCTTATCGCTTGTTGCGAGCCATACAAATAACTTAGTGATAATTACAGATAAATTTGGCGTAATTGAGTGGGTTAACAATAGTTTTGAAGTACTTACAGGTTACACCTGTGATGAGGTTATAGGCACCAGTCCTGGTCATTTACTGCAAGGGCCAAAAACATGTGAAAAAAGCCGTAAGGTCATGTCTCATGCCGTAAAAAATGGACTTCCTTTTCAAGTTGAAACTACAAATTACGATAAAAACGGTAATATTTATTGGGTTGCTATTGATGCAAACCCAGTGCGAGATGATGAAGGCCAAGTAAAGCACTTTATCGCTATAGAAACTAATATTACGCAGCGAGTTAAAGCCGAACAAGCAATGGCAGAGATAGAATATAATTATCACTCTGTCGTTGATAATATCCCTGATATTGTTTTACGCCTTGATACATTTGGCAATCTATTATTTATAAATCAAGCATGGCAGCGAGTTCTACACAGCAAGGTAGATGAGAGCCTTGGCTTACCTATAATTAAGTTTATAGCAAAAGAAGATGTAGAAAAAATTAGTAGCACTTTACTTGATTATAAACAAGGTAAGCGTGACATTCGTCGCTTTGATATACGTTTAATTAATGCACAAGGTATAAATAACTGGGTCGAAATTACACTTACTCCAATTGTTGGTGGCTACGAAAGTGATTTATCATCAATTGCTGCGACACTTGTGGATATACAAGAGCGTATTGAAAGCGAGCAAATATTACTTGAAGCTAAACATCAGGCAGAAACCCTAGCGGAGTCAAAAAGCCGATTCATGGCAAATATTAGTCATGAAATTCGCACACCATTAAATGCTGTGATTGGATCTGCAGATATTTTGCATCATACCGGTTTAACTTCTGAACAAATGCGCTATACACAAATGATTAAAACAAGTTCTGACGCGCTATTAAGTGTATTGGACGATGTATTAACGTACTCACGTTTTGAAGCACAAGCCATAACACTCAATAATCAGCCATTTAGTATTGATACGTGTATTGAAGAAGCAATAGATATAATTTCCCAAAGCGCTTTACAAAAAGGGCTTGAGGTTATTTTTGATTTTTATCCTGATGTACCAGCTCAAGTAATTGGTGATCATGCCCGTATAAGACAAATAGTCATAAATTTATTAGCCAATGCGATTAAGTTCACTCAACATGGTGTAATAACGGTTACTGTTAAGTGCACTCATATTGAAGGTAATAATTTAAACCTTTATATATCTGTAAAAGACACGGGTATGGGAATTGCAAAAAATAAAATTGACAGTATGTTTATGCCTTTTATTCAATCCGATAATTCAATTACTCGAAAGCATGGTGGCAGTGGCTTAGGGCTTGCGATATGTAGGCAAATTTGTGATGTGGTAGGTGGAGATATTTCGGTTAGTTCTGAGTTTAATAAAGGAAGCGAGTTTATAGTTAATTACCCGCTGCAAATAGACACAACTGACTCAATTTTAAGAGAAGGGTTTGCAGCACGAAGTAAAAAGCCAAAAGTATGGATAGTAGGAAGTCACGAAATTCTAAAAACAGCCTTGGAGCATACGCTCACTCGGTTTTCTATCACTTTTGAACACTACGAAGTATGCCCAGATATACCCAAGTACGATAGTTTTCCTGATGCAATTGTACTAACTGATCCTCAAATGTTAGCCCAAACACGCGAGCGTATAAATACATACAACTCCCTTAATTCACCGTGTTTACTCATCCTAGATTTGCTAGGTAAAAGCTTATTACCGCAAAATATTAACGACAGAGAGCTTAGGTTAAATGGCCCTTATAAAGTATCCCATGTACTACGGGCAATTAGTTTATTAGAAGAGCAGTTGTTTCATTTGGATATTATATTTACCAATCGTGAGCAAAAAGAAACTTTAGAAAGCCCCTTAGGGTTAACTCAGTTAAGCGGAACCAAGGTATTAGTTGCTGAAGATAATACGAATAATCAAATTGTAATTCGGCAGTTTTTAGAACAAAAAGGTTGCCGTGTACATATTGTTAGTGATGGTCAAGAGGCAATAATAAAGGCGCAAAACGATGAAATTGATATTATTTTTATGGATATCCAAATGCCAATACTCGATGGGATTTCTGCAACTAAAGCAATCAGAAAGTTAGGTATAACCACCCCCATAATAGCACTCACTGCAAATGCGATTCATGGTGATAAAGAGCGATTTATAGACGCGGGGATGAATGACTATTTAGCTAAGCCAATTGTAAGTGAGACACTTTATTTATTACTTGATAAATATGCCCCAGAGCAGGTTATTGAATCTAAACATTTAAAGCTCTCTCGTTTAGCGCAAGTGTGGGGAAAGCTGAGTTGAGCAATGAAGGCTAGGGTTTGTTAAACGTTTAGGGTTAAGTTTGTAGCAGTGTGTTTGGTATTTAGGCAAAGTTGAGCCTATGCAGTGTGGTTATTTTCCATAAATGGGTGATAACGTAGCATTAATGCCAAACAGGCGCTGCCCAAAGGTTTCTTCCTAAGGGCTATTTACTCTTTGTTGCCAACATGGATGTAGGTAAGGGGCGTGAGCAGAACGCGGAAGCTTTGCTCGGTCTTACATCGATGTAAGTCAGTAGGGTAACGCAGGAGCAGTTACCGATCCCGCTAGGTTATAAACCTCGCGCCGCGATTAAACCGCCTGTAGTTTGAACGAATTTTAATCCGCAAAGATCAACAGACAATATAAAAAGTGGGTTTGCGTTGCATAAAACTTGATAAACGGAGAAATTAACCTAGTATTTTAGGGGTAAGTTAAATTTATTTTTTAGTAATTAATGAGTGTTTTTAGTGTGGGTTTTTTTAATTTGATTCGCAAATTGCAATTCAAAATAAAAATAAAATGTTATGAACTTTATTTAAATACTCAATCATACCTTTAATTTATTTTAACGACATGATTTTGTAAGGTTTTTACTTTTTTGTAAAGTTGTTATCTGGTTGGCACGACTTTCGCAATATATTAAATATCAAATCAAGACGAATTTAGTTAAATTTTTAAGGGGTGCAATATGCAAACAAACACAAAAGCCAAACAACAGCCTAAAGGTAACAATTGGGTACTAACACCTGAAATTATGGTTTTGTCAATTTTGCTTGTTGCCACTTTAGTAATAGGTATAACAGTTTTACGAGGTAGCGATTCGATTGAACCGCTGGCAGATATTCAGCCAATTACTTTTACACAAGCTGATGTTGAAAACGCTCAGTTGATGAGTAATACGTTTGACTCGCAAAATACCAACTATGCACAACATGTAACTTCTTCTAAAAACGAAAATAACGACACTCTTTCAAACTAGAGACTTTTGCGCAGGTAACTATTTATAGTTGCCTGCGTTTTTTTATGTTCCTACCACCAATTTAAATTTTTATCCCTCCCCATAAAATTATTTATTTTCTCTTAAATTTAGATGGTGCTTAACCTAAACAGGGTTTTATCAAAGCTTTCTCTTTTCTCATATACAATTGCTAATATTAGCTTTGGTCAGTATCTATTAACTGGCTTATCTGTGTTTTATAAGCTCGATTAAGCGCTCACATTGCCAATGTAGCTGCATTGCAAACTGAATTGCAAAATGCGAATGAAATGGGAGAAGTAAATCCATTTAATATTCTAATTTAACTACCTGAATATATTGGTTTTTATTTCTGTTTTTTTGTATTTAAAATGGCCTGTAAATTGCTCTTTAATATAATAAGTCACTAAGAGTGAAACCGGAGCAAAATCATGAGTGCGTTTAAATACCTAGAATCGGAAAAACCAGTCAATCTAGCAAGATGGCATGAGTTAGAGAGGATCATGTCTGATTCAATGCAAAATAATTATTTTAAAATGGTTTATCAACCGCTTGTATCATTGGGATCTGGAAAGCTGGTCGGCTTTGAGTCGCTAGTAAGGTGCCAATCACCGCGCTTTGGCATTGTTGGCCCTGATGAGTTTATCCCTCATGTAGAGCAATCGGGAATGATTTTAGAATTAGGTGACTGGATTTTTGAGCAATGTTTGTCTGATTTAAAACATATGCGGCAGTTTGGTATGACAGATATTGCTGTTTCATTAAATATTTCACCGGTACAAATCTTAGATGGTGATGTGTTTTCAAAAGTAATGTCTTTGCTAGAAAAGCACCAAATACCACCACAGGCTATTAAAGTCGAATTAACGGAAACAGCGCTCATTCATAGTCCTGATAAAATAGCTAAGGCGTTTGAAAACTTCCACAAAGAAGGCGTAAAGGTGTGGATTGATGATTTTGGCACTGGGTATGCCTCTTTAGGTTTACTTCGTCAATTTGATATTGATGGTTTAAAAATTGATCGCAGTTTTGTAAGTGGTATTGCAACTAATAATGAAGACTTTACGTTATGTAGCGCAATTATTGCGATGGCTCAACGATTGGGTTTACAAACGGTAGCAGAGGGTATTGAAGAGAATGAGCAATTACAAATATTAGAACAACTTGGTTGCGATATAGCTCAGGGATACCTGCTAGATAAGCCGCAAACGTTAACTAAAAGTATTGATACTTGGGCTTTGTAAATGTTTATATTCATTTTGATTTGCAAAATGCAAAAAACAAATTACTCTTAAACTACAACTCTTACATTTTATTAGTGTACGAAGTTTTAACTTACACAAAGGTTATCTATGCCCATATCAGAGCAGTTTGTCGATAAAAGTATTACCGAGCTAAATGTATTAACTCAACTCGAAAAGGATGTTGGGACAACCGTGTTAGCTCGTTTAATTAAATTATTTATTGATGAATTAGTTACTATGGCTAACCAATTAGATACGGCAATTAGTAGTGAAGATACTATAAAAATTAAAGAAGTAATGCATGTCTTAAAAAATTCAGCAGCTTTATATGGTGCATCTGCTTTAGCCGCCTTAGCAACACAATTACACGATTCGCCACCGTCAACTACACAAGAAAACTTGCACGCAGCGCTTGTTATTAAACACAACTTGGATAAAACCCGAGATGCGTATCAAATAATGAGTAATAGTATAGCTATCTAGGAGAAAGCCGTGTCAGATATAATCGATAAAGGTCTTGTTTATATAGTTGAAGATAGCATTGCCAGTGGTGCTTTATATGCAAGTCAGCTTGAACAGGCTGGTTTCCAATGCAAACACTTTACAGATGGGTACTCTGCTTTAGTAGGTATTAAAGAAAAAATGCCAGCGGTCATAGTACAAGACGTATGCTTGCCAGATATAAGTGGGCTTGAGGTATTACAATTTGTAAATAAGCAGAAAAATCCTGCTAATGTAGTCATGATCACCTCAAACAGCTCTATTGATATTGCAGTGGAAGCAATGCGTTTAGGCGGTTTTGATTTTTTAGAAAAACCTTTCACAAGTCAACGACTCATTAGTTCAGTAGAAAGTGCCTTGACGCCAAAAGAGCAAGTTAAAGTTCAACCATTGGTTAAAAACAGAGATAAAAATCAAGATTTTGTTGGTGAATCACTGGCAATGAAAACCGTTTTTAGATTACTTGATAGTGCAGCTAGAAGTAAAGCGTGTGTATTTATCACAGGTGAAAGTGGAACCGGTAAAGAAGTTTGCGCACAAACCCTTCATGATACAAGCCCGAGAAATACAGGACCATTTATTGCCATAAACTGTGCAGCTATCCCTGCTGAGCTATTTGAATCAGAATTTTTTGGTCATGTTAAAGGTGCGTTTAGTGGGGCATTAAGCGATCGAAAAGGGGCTGTTGAAGTGGCCAACGGCGGTACCTTATTTTTAGATGAATTATGTGAAATGGAACTTAACTTACAAGCAAAGTTATTACGCTTTTTACAAACAGGTATTTTTAGTAAGGTGGGTAGTAGTGAAGTATTACACAGCGATGTTCGTTTAGTCTGTGCAACAAACAGAAACCCAATCATAGAGGTTGCAGAGGGGCGTTTTAGAGAAGATTTATATTACCGTTTAAATGTTATCCCCGTAAAGCTCCCCCCTTTAAGAGAACGCGGAGGCGATATATTACTGCTTGCTGAGTATATTTTGAAACAAAAAAGCGATAGTAATGCAAAGCATTTCACTGGTTTTTCTGATGAAGTTAAGGCGCTTTTTTGTAATTACGATTGGCCAGGAAATATTCGCGAACTACAAAATGTAATTGAAAACACCGTTGTTATTAATGATGGCGATGTAATTGAAAAAGACATGCTACCAAGCTCATTTGGATTAGGCGCTGTGAAGCACTCGATATCTGCTAAGTCAGTTCACAATACAAACGAGCAGAGTGTTCAACTATCGCCTATGTCTGTTCATGATATAGAACCTTTGTGGCAAGTTGAAAAAAGGGCGATTGAAAATGCAATTAAAAGCTGTGAAGACAATATTCCTCTTGCTGCTGCTTATCTAGGGGTTAGTGCATCTACCATTTATAGAAAAATAAAGGGATGGTCTTAAAGTTATAATCGATTTTTAATTACACTTTTCAGGTTGAATTAATAAAAGTTACCCTAAGCTTTATGGGTAAGAGCAAATTAATTTTTAATCTGACACAGTAAAAGGAGATCGCAATGAGTAACACTAGTTTAAAACCTGCGGATATTATGCCATCACTAGTAGTGAGTGATGTTGATGAGAATAAGGTAGATTTAGTTGATAGAGTAAGTGACTCTCCCTGGAAAATGATTGTTGTTTATCGAGGCCAGCACTGCCCTAAATGTACTGCGCAACTTAACGAGCTTGCTAAAGTTCATAAAGACTTTAAAGATGCTGGTGTTGAAGTGGTTGCAGTAAGTGGTGATAGCCATGAGCAGCTTAATAAACATCTTGAAAAAATAGATATTAACTTCCCAATTTACTATGGTTTAACAATCGAACAAATGACCGATTTAGGGCTACATATTAGCGAGCCTCGCAGTGATGCAGAAACTGATCATCCATTTGCTGAGCCAGGCATTTTTGTACTTAATGAAAAAAATCAGCTTCAAATGGTCGATATATCAAACAGCCCATTTGTTCGTCCTGATTTAGAGCAACTGCTAGGTGGAATTAAGTTTTCTAGAGAAAACGACTACCCAATCCGAGGCACATTTATTAAATAACATTCATTTTCATGGTTTCAAAAGGCACTTTTTAGCTGTCTCTTATACACAAATCCCTGCTAAGAAATTAGCGGGGATTTTTTTGAACTAAATCTCAATGTCATGATCAGATCTTCAAATCTTGTTTGAGGGCACATTATGATTAACGAACATA
>NZ_JACJEC010000017.1:0-82138 GCF_014163875.1 Pseudoalteromonas sp. SR43-3
TACCAAGCGCACAGGGCGTGCATCTGTGAAAGTGTTATGGCAAGGATGGCTTAAGTTACAAGCCATCCTGGAAGGCTACGATTTAGCAAAATCTCTTGAGTCAGACTTGTGATCAAGAGACAGCTATAAGCGCCTTCTAGTTAGTTAAAGCTTACTTGTAGTTTTCATAAATTTTATCAAGCGGCTCTGAAAGCCCACTTTCTTGCACTATACGTACATGCTTACGAGCCAACTCACGTGCACTTGTTACACCGCATGAGTGAGCAATTAAACCGGCTCCGTAATGAATATATTTATTATAGTTAGCTACTCGTTGCGCTTTATCAGCTACATTTAAGCCGCGTTGCAAACGCTCGTTATGCGTAGTGATCCCGGTTGGACAGGTATCTTTATTACATTGCATTGCCTGAATACAGCCCAGTGCAAACATATGACCACGAGCCGATACAACAAAATCAGCACCGAGCGCCAATGCCCATGCAACCTTTGAAGGAACGATTAATTTACCCGATGCAATAATTTTCACGCGATCTCGAAGCCCGTGCTTTTCAAGCATATTAACTACAAGCGGCAAGCTTTCGCGAAGAGGTAAACCCACCGAATCCATAAGCGGCTGCGGTGCAGCCCCCGTACCACCATCAGCACTATCAATTGTTATAAAATCGGGTGCCGACTCAATGCCACGATGATTAATTTCTGCAAATAACGTTTCTAACCAGGTGTAATCACCAATAACGGCTTTAAAGCCTGTTGGTTTTCCTGTGGTATTACGCACAGTGGCAATCATATCGAGAATATCGGCTGGTTTTTTTATTTCAGGGTGTCCATTTGGGCTAATCGAATCTTGCCCTTCTGGAATACCCCTAATTTTAGCTATTTCGGCGTTAACTTTGCGCCCTGGTAACATACCGCCTTTACCTGGTTTTGCACCTTGGCTCATTTTTAGCTCGAACATTTTGACTTGTTCGTGAGCTGCTATTTCTTTAAGTTTCTCGGTGCTTAAGTTTCCATGCTCGTCTCGGGCACCATATTTAGCTGTACCAATTTGAAATACCAAATCGGCGCCACCTTCAAGGTGGTAAGGGCTTAAGCCCCCTTCACCTGTGTTCATCCAGCAACCCGCTAATTTAGCACCTTTTGATAAAGCGCGCACAGCAGGCTTTGAAAGCGCACCAAAGCTCATGCCCGACACATTAAATAACGAATTAGTGGTGTAAGGTGTTTTACAATACGGACCTAAAGTAACATTACTCGGGTCAAGTGCCTCTTCATCTAAAGTAGGAAAAGCACAGTTCATAAACATAACCGTACCCGTCACTTCTAAGCTTTGTGTTGAACCAAATGCAGCGGTGCGATCGACATCTTTTGCTGCGCGGTAAACCCAACTGCGCTCAGCGCGGTTAAATGGCATTTCTTCTCGATCGAGAGCAAAAAAGTATTGTCTGAAAAATTCACCTTGGCGTTCAAAAAAATATCGAAAGCGGCCAATTACTGGGTAGTTACGCCTAATAGCATGTTTTGTTTGTGTTATATCGCGAAAGTAAAAAATAATAACAGTAAGCACAATTAACCCAAGTGCGATAATAAAAATACTCGCAAATACGTCAATACTAAACATAATGAAATTGCTCATCTAAGGCCCCTTGATGGCTATATTTTTAGATAATACCTATTGCGTAGTATGTGAATATTTTGACGATTGGAGTCGCTAAAATAAACTACATTACTAGGTCTGTGGTATAAAAAAGGTGTTGCGGTCAAAATGACACAACACCTTTGTTTGTTCAAGGTTTATAAGCCCTACAAAGCTAATTTTGCAGCTTAGTTAACTCATTTTTTATATATAAACGTACCTGTGTTTCTAATACTGACAAGGGCACTGAACCATGGCGAAGAACCTGATGATGAAATTCGCGAATATCAAAATTTGGTCCAAGCGCTTGCTCTGCTTCAACACGTAAACGTTTAATAGTTAACTCACCAATTTTGTATGACAGTGCCTGAGCTGGCCAAGATATATAACGGTCAGTTTCTGTTTTAACATTATGCAGCGAAAGCGCGGTGTTCTCGCTCATAAAGTTCATAGCTCGCTCGCGGCTCCAGCCATACATGTGCATCCCTGTATCAACAACCAAACGTGCTGCTCGCCACATTTCATAAGTTAAGCGACCAAAACGGCTATATGGGTCTTGATAAAAGCCTGCCTCTAAACCTAAATATTCAGAGTAAAGCCCCCAACCTTCGCCAAATGCCGAAAGGTAAGCATCACGACGATAGCTCGGCAAATTTTCAAGCTCTGCATTAAGTGATATTTGTAAATGATGACCTGGCACTGCTTCGTGCAATGTTAATGCTTCTAAAACATACAAAGGGCGCTTATCTAAAGCGTAAGTATTTACCCAGTAGTATCCAGCTTCATCATCTCGATTAGAGCCAGAATACCGACCTGTTGTGTATTTAGGGGCAATACTTGCGGGTACAGGTGCCACGCCATAAGGTTTGCGCGGTAAGGTATGAAATAACTTAGGCAGCTGTGCATCCATTTTTTTAGCAATGTAAGATGCTTCTTTTAAAAGTTGCTCAGGTGTTGTTGCGTAAAACTGTGGGTCGGTACGTAAAAAGTGAATAAACTCAGCAAATGAGCCTTTAAAACCAACTTCTTTTATTACAGCTTCCATTTCACCTCGAATGCGAGCAACTTCTTTTAAGCCTAGCTCGTGGATCTCTTTTGGTGTCATGTCGGTAGTGGTGTAATGCTTAGCACGGTTTTTATAAAAAGCTTTGCCATTAGGGGTTTCTGAAATACCAATACTTGTGCGGGCGCCCGGTTGGTATTGCTCAGTAAAAAACGTTAGGTAGGCTTTATATGCTGGTATTACTTTATTTTTTAAAACAACTTTAGCTCGCTGTTGAAGTGCATAAAAGTCACTCTCACTTAAACTGGCAGTGTTAGCTAAAAACGGTTTATAAAATTCTGATTGAGTTACATCATCAACAATATAAGTACTTATGGAGTCTTCGTATCCTTCTAAAACTGCTTTTGGTTGGGTGAGACCTGTTTCGAGCCCTTTTTTCATCCAATATATATTTTGCTCAAAAAAGCGGGGGATTTGTGCTAAACGTGCAAGGTATGTCTCTAAATCTTGCTCTTTTTTATATTGAGAACTGTTAACGATGTACGACAGACCGGAGTGAAAACCATACTCAGATGTAAGCGGCATGTAATGCGCATTAAACACATATTCGTCAACGCTATTTTGCACCTGAGCACGAATAATACTTAAGTTAATTTGATTTTCGTCACTAAGCTTAGTTGCATCTACGGCATCTAAGTCTGCTAATAATTGAGTATTACTTTTGTACTGCTTTGCTAAAAATTCTGGCGATAAATTGGCAAGCAAATAGCCATCAACCCCTTTTGAACTGCTATAAGGGTTTATACTTTCTCTATATTGAACAATAGATTGTGCTACTTGAGTAAACTGCTCATCCGCATTGGGTGTGGTTATTTGACATGCACTTAACGAACATAAAGCAGTTATGCCAAGAAGCGTTTGGCGAAGCGTTTTTGGTAAAAAAAGATTCATTATTATTTAACTTGATGATGCAATAGATTGCATAAAACTATCGTAGGCTAAAGAAATAGCAAGTAAATGAGACAAACTAGCATATTGAAATAATGCTACATACGTTAACAGAAGTAAAAACCAGCCGAATTGATGAGAAAAACAGCGATTGGGCTGCTAAAGTAAAATTTAAGTTCCCTAACTATCGTTTTTGCTTTTAAATAGCGCGGATAATGATTACTGTATAAAAAAATAATAAAAAGCTCGGACGCATAACCGCCTCATGGAATGAGATATTTTAAAATTTGCACTTATGCGTACTTAGTTGGTATTTAAAATGATGTTCCATGATTCCATGGCTATTGCACAAGAGAAGATGACTAAAGTGTGTGTGTTTTTAGAGCGCTATGCACTTTCTCCTACGCCGCTCAATTATCAAGTTGTTTATACCTATACTAGCCAAACTAACCTTGAGCTGAACAAAGCCTTAGACCGCGCTATTGCGGTTGAAGATAATATAGACAGTGTTTTAATTGAACAGCTCCATGCTGAATTTTTAAATACCGGTCACACAGAGCAAGTCAACATGATTCAAAATGTTGATGGTGTTATAAGTTCACTTTCTCAAAACTCTCAAGCTACTGAAAAACAGATAATTCGCTTTGCGGGTCAGGTGAGCGAATGCGTACATTCACTAGATGAGAACAACATAGAACAAAGCCGTCAAGCGCTTGAAGTACTTCATAATCAAACCGCCGAATTACTAAATCAACACAAGCAATTTAAGCAAGAACTAAGTAAAGCCAAACAACTACACGAAAAAACAAAAAAGCAGCTAAATCAACTTCGTAAACAACATATTATTGATAGCCAAACAGGGCTTTATAAACGCCATTATTTAACGCAACAAACTCAAGTATGGACTAATCAAAAAAAGTCTATTTGCGCCATTGCGATTCAAATAGATAACCTTGATCACTTTACTGAAAATTACGGTGATATAATTGGTGAAGTTATTTTGAATAAAGTAGCTAAACAAGTGCAAAAATATGTTTTTCAAAGTGGCTTGCCTGGCCGCACAGCTAAAGATCAATTTACTGTTTTACTCGCCGATATAGACCCAGAAACAGCCAATGTTATAGCTGAAAAAGTCCGAAATGGAGTCGAAAAGCTTCGCTTTGTTAGTTCAAAAACAGGGATTAAGTTACCTAGTATTGGCTTATCTCTAGGAATTGCTCAACATCTACAAGAAGATGATTTTAACCAGTTAGCTAAAAAAGCGTCTCATGCGGCTTTTAAAGCGCGGTCATTAGGGCAAAGTAGCTACACTGCAGGGCAATAAATTACCTGATAAATCATATTCAAATTGCACCTACTGCGTACAATAAAGTACACTAACCTCTATTGTCACGATAGAGATTAATCATGAACGAAACCGAACAAAAGACCACGCATTTTGGTTATAAAACAGTAGCCGAGGGCGACAAAGCTTCTATGGTTGCTGATGTATTTCACTCAGTAGCTGCAAAATACGATGTAATGAATGATTTAATGTCTTTTGGTGTGCATCGTTTATGGAAACGTCAAACTATTGCAAGCTCAGGTGTTCGTAAAGGCCATCATGTACTCGATTTAGCCGGCGGCACTGGCGACTTAACGGCAAAATTTAGTCAACTAGTTGGCGAGACCGGTCAAGTTGTTTTGGGCGATATAAATTCATCTATGCTTAAGGTTGGTCGTGAAAAACTACACAATCTTGGCTTAGTAGGCAATATTGACTACGTACAAATGAATGCTGAAATGCTGCCATTTCCAGATAATAGCTTTGATGTGATCACTATTGCCTTTGGCTTACGTAACGTTACCGATAAAGACAAAGCATTACGCTCTATGTACCGTATTTTAAAGCCAGGTGGCAGATTACTTGTTTTAGAGTTTTCAAAACCAGAGCATGACGTACTTAGTAAAGCTTACGATTTTTACTCATTTAATTTATTGCCAACAATGGGTAAGCTAGTTGCTAACGACAGTGAATCGTACAAGTATTTAGCTGAGTCTATTCGTATGCATCCAGATCAAGACACATTAAAAGCGATGATGGAAGATGCGGGCTTTGAACAAACAACATACCAAAACCTCACAGGCGGAATTGTTGCACTGCATCGTGGTTTTAAATATTAAGGCTAGCAGTTATGGCGCTTGAAAAAATAACAAAAAGCAATAATGGTGCAATGTCATCTGAGTTTTTTATGTTACCTAATTTTGTACTTTCGCTTATTGAGCGTGTACTAAATCAAGCGCTTAGCCTTGACCCACAATTATCTCAAAAGCTAAACGCCGTTAAACATAAGCGCTTAGTGGTTGAAATAAGAGATTGGCAACAAAGCATCCAACTCGTTTATAGTGCTGATCAATTACACTTATACAGTGCCCAAAGTAACGAAAACGCAGATTGTATGATCAGCGCAGATATAGAAACACTTTTAGCGCTCAAAAACCCTGCAATGCTTACCCAATTAATTCGCCAAAATAAGCTCGACTTACAAGGCGATTTAAATATTGCGCAAACTTATAGCAATGCATTTTCAGGTATTGATATTGATTGGCCTGAACAACTTTCTAAATACATTGGCGATGCACCCGCTCAGCAGTTATACCTGCACTTAAAAGAACTAAAACAAAAGAGCAGCAAAACCAATACTAAAATAAGTACCATGCTTACAAGTTTATGCCAAGATGAGCTCGCAATTACTATTCATCCATTAGAACTTGAGCAATTTAAACAAAAAAATAGAGAACTCAAAGGACAAGTCGCTGCTGTTGAGCAACGCATTAACGCCCTCTTAAACTCTTTTTTACCTTCAAACACCCGCTAAGGATTTTTTGTGTCGACTGCACGTTTGTATAACATCACCAAAACGTTACTTAGCTATGGACTAGACGAGCTAATTCCAAAGCATAAAGTGCCTTGGTTTGGTAAAATAGCCCGTGGTAGTTTATTTTGGCTGCGTAATCAGCACAAAGAAAAACCGGCGGGGCTACGTTTACGTTTAGCATTACAAGAGCTGGGTCCTGTTTGGATCAAATTTGGTCAAATGCTCTCTACTCGTCGTGATTTACTCCCTCATGATATCGCTTTAGAGCTTGCGTTTTTGCAAGATCAAGTTCAACCATTTGAAGGCGAACTTGCACAAAAAATAATAGAAAAAGCGCTCGAAATTAACGATATAAGTGAATTATTTAGTGAGTTTTCACAAACTCCACTGGCCTCTGCATCTATAGCGCAAGTACATACAGCAAAACTTATTGATGAGCAGAGTATTGAGCAAGATGTCGTAATTAAGGTTATTAGACCCAATATTTATGAGCAAATTAATGCCGATTTAGCGCTAATGGAAAAGCTCGCAAAGGTACTTGCAAAAGTACATAACGAATCAAAACGCCTGCGTCCTGTAGAAGTAGTTAAAGAATATAAGAAAACACTCCTAGACGAGCTCGACTTAATGCGAGAAGGTGCCAACGGCATGCAACTAAAACGCAATTTTGAAGGCTCTGATTCATTATACATCCCTGCAGTTTACAGTGATTACAGCCGTAGCAATGTGCTGGTGATGGAGCGTATTTACGGCATACCCGTCTCTGATACCGATGCACTTATGGCGCAAAACACTAATATGAAATTACTTGCTGAGCGTGGCGTAGAAGTGTTTTTTACGCAGGTGTTTAGAGACAGTTTTTTTCATGCCGACATGCATCCGGGTAATATTTTCGTCTCTCGAGAGCACCCTGAAAACCCAATGTATATCGGTATTGATTGCGGTATTGTTGGTACGTTAAGCAAAGAAGATAAACGCTATTTAGCTGAAAACTTTATCGCCTTTTTTAATCGTGATTATCGCCAAGTTGCACAGCTACACGTTGATTCTGGTTGGGTACCACCAGATACTAGCATTGAAGAATTTGAATTTGCGATTCGCACAGTTTGCGAGCCTATATTTAATAAACCTTTGGCCGAAATTTCATTTGGGCACGTACTCGTAAATCTATTTAATACTGCACGTCGTTTTAACATGCAGGTACAGCCGCAATTAGTACTACTACAAAAAACTTTATTATACGTTGAAGGATTGGGGCGTCAGCTTTACCCACAACTCGACTTATGGAAAACAGCTAAGCCCTTTTTAGAAGACTGGGTAAAGCAACAAGTTGGACCGCTATCAGTACTGAAGCAAATGTATGCTAACTTGCCATTTTGGGCTGAAAAAATGCCTGAGTTACCGGATCTAATTTATCAAAATTTAAAGCGTGCACCACACATTCAACCGCAAGAACAAAAGGTATCTCATAAACCTTTAATATTGAGTTTATTTGGTAGTGCTACAATGATTATGGCAACACTTTGTTATTTACAGCACGATTTAATAGCTGCAAGTCTTGCAATAAGCTTATCGGCTATTAGCTTTATAGCGGCATGGCGCAGCGCATAAACTGGGTGCTATTTGCGCTAGTGAGCGTATAATTAGTATTTAAAATAAACATTTAACCGTTTTATATATTGGAGAAAACCATGGGTTTTGGTGGTATTAGTATTTGGCAATTATTAATTGTTTTAGCGATCATAGTTTTACTTTTTGGCACAAAAAAACTACGCGGTATGGGTGGCGATATTGGGGGCGCTGTAAAGGGCTTCAAAAAAGCAATGTCAGATGATCAAATGAGCGAGAAAGAGAAATCCGAGCAAATTCAACAATCAGAAAAAAACACTGCTGACAACTCAACCGATACTGAAAAAAACAAAGATAACAATAAGGTTTAATTAGTATGGGCATGTGGGAACTTGTTGTTATTTTTATTGTTGGTTTAGTGGTGCTCGGCCCTGAGCGCTTACCTGTTGCGATTAGAACAGTGAGTAAATGGGTTAAAACCGCTAAATCACTTGCCAACTCAGTAAAAGCCGAAGTAAGTGAAGAGCTTCGCATCCATGAGCTGCACGAAAACCTTAAAAAAGCAGAACAGCAAGAATTAAAAGATTTAAGCCCTGAGTTACAAAGCTCACTAACAGAGCTACAAAAAGCGGCTGAATCAGTTACTCACAGCTACAAAAAACAACAATCTGATACATCAAATAACCAACAACTTGATGAGAAAAAGTGAAATTTATTTCTCACTTTGTGGTCAACTTACTACATGGTATAAAAAATAATGGCTGAGGAAGTAAAATCAGGGTTTGTAGCTCATTTAATTGAGTTGCGTGATCGGCTAATAAAAGCACTATTGAGCATTTTATTATTTTTTATCGCGCTGTTTTATTTTAAAGATGATATTTACGAACTTATAGCTGCACCATTAGTAGTTCATTTACCTAATGGCGCGACCATGATAGCTATAAATGTGAGTGACCCTTTTATAGTCCCTATGATGCTTACTTTTTTTGTTGCGGCTTTATTATCTACTCCATGGATACTTCATCAAATTTGGGGGTTTATAGCTCCTGGCTTGTACCAAAATGAAAAGAAAATGCTAATACCTATACTAATCTCAAGCGTTGTCTTGTTTTATGGGGGTATCGCTTTTTGCTACTTTGCAGTACTACCAATTATATTAGGTTTTTTTACAAGTACAGGTCCCGAAATGATGACTCTAGCGCCCGATATCGCTAGCTATCTAGGATTTGTATTAAAGTTGTTTTTTGCATTTGGCGTCGCTTTCGAAATTCCAGTGGCTATTATGTTGCTATGCTGGAGTGGTGCAACAACAACAAAAAGCTTAAAAGAAAAGCGCCCTTATATCGTAGTGGGTGTTTTTGTAGTCGCGATGTTTTTAACACCGCCTGATGTATTATCACAAACATTGTTAGCATTTCCGATGCTTCTTCTGTTTGAGCTAGGTCTAATTTTAGCAAAGTTTTATACCGCTAAACCACAAAAAGAATCTGAGGAATAAAATGAAAAAACAACTACTCTCACTATTGGTTTTATTAAGCGCACCGACTTTTGCTGCGCAAACAGAGTTTAATACTCAAGCGTTACAAGCATGTAGCTTTATTGAAAACGATTTTAACCGCTTACTTTGTTACGATAATACCATCGCGGGTAAGTCACTGGTTAAGCCATCAGTAACAAAAACGCTCACACCACCAACAGCTAATAATGTACCTCAGGCAGTAGCCACAACACCAACAGAAGTGAAAAAAACAGCTGATGAGTTTGGGTTAGAGTACAAAAAATCACAGACAGAAAAAGACGCTGAAATTAAAGCGATGGTTGCTTCAGTTGAAGAAGCTGCTTACGGCGAGTTAATTATTTCGCTAGATAACGGTCAACAATGGCGTCAAATTGGCTCTGACAGCATGCGCTTGAAAAAGAACGATACGATTGTAATTAGCCGTGGTGTTTTTAACTCATTTTTACTTAAAATTGACGGTGAAAACCGCTCTATTCGCGTTAAACGTACTAAGTAATGTCATATACATTAATTGATGCTGGAGTTAACTTAACTAATCATCAATTTGATGAGCAGCATCACGATGTAATTACCCGTGCCAATGAAGCGGGTGTTACAAATATGCTTATTATTGGTTGTGATATTGCAAGCAGTCAGCAATCACTTGAACTTGCAACAAAGCATCTTCAATATTCTACGGCGGGTATCCACCCACATGATGCAAAATCAGCCACTAATGAACTAGAAGCACAACTAACTGTACTTGCAAATAACAAGCATGTTATTGCTATTGGTGAATGTGGCCTTGATTATAACCGCGACTTTTCGCCTCGCGATGTACAGCGTAGTGTTTTTAGGCGCCAATTAGCACTTGCAGAGAAATTAGATTTACCTGTTTACTTGCATGAACGTGATGCAAGTGACGACATGCTAAGTATTTTAAAAGAGTTTAGTATTCGCGGTGTACTCCACTGCTTTACGGGTAACTCAGCAGCTCTAAAGCAATATTTAGATTTAGGTCTATATATTGGTATAACGGGTTGGGTATGTGATGAAAGGCGTGGAAAATATTTACAACAGCTAGTGCCTAGCATTCCTCTAGATCGATTATTAATAGAAACTGATGCACCATTTTTAATTCCACGAACAGTTAAACCAAAACCTAAATCACGTAAAAATGAACCTGCCCTGCTTCCTTATATCTGTCAAACGGTTGCACAACTTTATCAAATAGATGAAGAAGTTGTGGCCCGTAAAACTACAGAAAACTTTCACCGTGTTTTTGGTTTAGAAGATCGTTAATGGCCTATGCAAAGGCACTTTTAAGCCTATTAGTATTCCTTTGCACTTTTTGCTGTTTCGCAAACCCAGTAATAATAAAACACGATTTTAACTCTCAAAACATTAATAACCTGTATTACTCTTTTGAACCAACGTCGCTATTAAGTGCACAACAAAGTAGCCATATACAGTGGCAAAAAAACACAGCAAAACCCCTTAATTTAGGACTAGAGCAGCGTCCTGTATGGATAAAATTTAAAATAAAAAATACACTTAGTTATAATACTGAGCAAATATTGTCACTAAACAATCCTTTGCTAAACGACGTTCAAGTATATCAATTACATAACTCGCAATTACTTTCTTATACTCAAATTGGTGATGCCTACCCCTTATATAAGCGCACAATTAAAAGTGAATCTTTATTAGTTAAACTGCTCAGCCCTGCAAATAGCGAAACGCTTATTATAATGAAAGTGGCGAATAGTTCAGGCTTGCGAGTCCCTTTAACACTGTGGCAACCAGAAGCTTATTTGGCACACAAAGGAAAACTCAATTTACTCTATGGCTTATTGATTGGTTTTATATTTTCTTTGGGTGTGACTTGCATAGTTTTATATGGTTTTTCACGTAAAGGTTATTTTGTTTATGCTGGGGTTATATCTCTCACATTAGGTAGTGTATTAGCCTACCTTTGTGGTTTTGGCTTAAGGTACGTTCATCCTAATTTGCCTGCATTACAGCAAGTTATGACCCCTATATTACTTATGCTTATCACTTTATTGTTTTTGCCTTTGCAGAAGCAAGTTTGCCATCCCAGGCCCTCTCTTCTGCTAACTATTCAAAAAGTTGTAGTTAACGCTTTAGCCATTTCGTTATTATTTATTTGGCTACTTCCAAACAATATAGTTACATTATTTTGTTTAATCACTACTCCAATCGTTTTAGGCTTTTATATTGTAACTACGTTTATGTGCGTGCGTTTAACGCCTTCTAAACCAAACAAAGCACTATTACTTGTATTGGTTTTTTTCTTGGTGGTAATGCTTCATTTTACTGTTGCAGTAATGGGCCTATACGCCTTTGACAGAAGTACGCTCGCATTTGTATTTGCATGCTTTTTTGGTTGCACTTTTTGCTTATGCTACAGCGTAATGAAGTTATTTATTTTACAACGCGATGAAGAAGTGATTGCTCAACAAACCTTGATTGCTGAAAACACAGCACAAGATACACTACTTAAAGAGCGCTTAAAATTACAAGAAAAAACTCGCCAAGAACTTGAATCTCAGGTGGACGAGCGCACCTTTGAATTACAAGTGACGCTTAGAGAGCTTGAAGAAAAAAACCGCTCACTTGAGTTACTAAATACTGAAGACGCATTGACTGGAATAAAAAACAGACGCTTTTTTGATAAAAAACTGGTAATGGAGCTTCGTCGCTCTCGTCGAGAACAAACGCCGCTTAGCATTGTTATGCTTGATATAGATCGATTTAAAAATATCAACGACACGTACGGCCATATCATTGGCGATCAAGTTATTAAAGCAGTGTCTGACCTTATAAAAGACCATTTAAAACGACCACTCGATGAAGTTGCCCGTTATGGCGGTGAAGAATTTGTTGTGCTATTACCTAATACCCCTAGTGAAGGCGCACAAGACATAGCTGAAAAAATACGAGCTGATATCTCAGTAAGTACAGTAACGGTTGCCAATAATGATATTCAATTTACTATTAGCGCTGGTGTATACACCAGTATTGCTGATGATGTTAGCAACCCTCAAATTTTTACTGAGTGCGCCGACAAAGCACTTTATTACGCAAAGCAGCATGGCCGTAATCAAGTAATTACTTTTCCATTTCCACAGTAGGAGCATATTAACATGGCCCAATCAGGATTAGACCTTTTCCCATATACTCGGATGCGCAGAATGCGCCGCAGCGACTTTTCTCGCCGCTTAATGGCTGAAAACCAGCTTAGCGTAAATGATTTAATTTACCCTGTATTTGTACTTGATGGTAAAAATCGCCGCGAGGTAATTGAATCAATGCCTGGTATTGAGCGCCTATCAATTGATTTACTGCTTGTTGAAGCAAAAGAACTCGTTGAACTTGGCGTACCTGCCGTTGCTATTTTTCCAGTAACGCCTGCGGATAAAAAATCATTATTTGCCGAAGAAGCATATAACGATGATGGCTTAGCACAACGCACCGTAAGAGCGTTAAAAGAAGCTTTTCCTGAGCTGGGTGTGATTACTGATGTAGCACTTGACCCTTTCACTACGCATGGCCAAGACGGTATTATTGATGATTCAGGTTATGTTATTAATGATGTCACTACTGAAATTTTAGTTAAACAAGCACTTTCCCATGCAGAAGCTGGTGCTGATGTTGTTGCCCCTTCTGATATGATGGATGGTCGTATTGGCGCTATTCGCGAAGCACTTGAAGCTGATGGGTTTATTCATACTCGAATTATGGCCTACTCAGCTAAATACGCATCTAGCTACTATGGCCCATTTAGAGATGCTGTAGGCTCTGCTGGTAACTTAAAAGGTGCTGATAAAAAAACTTACCAAATGGATCCAGCAAACTCTGATGAAGCAATACGTGAAGTCGCATTAGACTTACAAGAAGGCGCTGATATGGTTATGGTAAAGCCCGGTATGCCTTATTTAGATATTGTACGGCGTGTTAAAGACGAATTTGGTGTACCTACTTTCGCATATCAGGTAAGTGGCGAGTATGCAATGCACAAAGCAGCAATTGATAACGGTTGGTTAAGTGAAGAGGCTACAATAATGGAATCTTTACTTGCATTTAAGCGTGCAGGAGCCGATGGAATATTAACCTACTTTGCTAAGCAAGCCGCAAAATATCTAGCTAAAAAGTAATTTTTTATTAAAAGGCGGTTAAACCGCCTTTTGTTTACATTCATTTACATTTTTGTATTATTTTCGTCATATTTATTCTCTAAACTGGTGTCCCATTTTGGGATTAATACACGGGAATAATAAAAAAATGTTTAAAACAAAAATAACACCACTCGCACTTGTTATAGCAAGTCTCAGTGCACCAGCATCCGCTGATCTAATCATTTCAGAATATATAGAGGGAAGCAGTAATAATAAAGCAATCGAGCTTTATAATAATGCTGATACGGAGCTTTCTCTTGAAGGTTATACTTTAGGACTCTATTCAAACGGTAGCAGTTCGATTGGCAACTCGATTGATTTAACCGGAACATTGGCCGCCAATACCACCTACATTATTTCAAACCCCAGTGCAGCAGCTGCAATACTTGATATTGCAGATGAAACCAGCACAGTAACCTACTATAACGGTGATGATGCCCTTGTTTTAACTAAAGACGGTGTAATTGTTGATAGTTTTGGTCAAGTTGGTGTTGATCCGGGTTCAGAGTGGTCTGAAGGGGGTGTAACTACGGTTAACAAAACGCTGCGAAGAAAAGATAGCATTACCACAGGCCGAACTGACTCGACAGCCATTTTTGATCCTAGCGAAGAATGGGAACAGTTTGATATTGACACCTTTGATGGATTAGGTTCACACACAGGAAACGGCGGTACCGCTCCTGTGCCAGACCCTGAGCCAGAACCACTTGAACCACTAGTTTGTGGTGCAGAAAAAACACTAATAAATGCTATTCAAGGTGACGGCTCTGCTAGCCCACTTGTAGGTACATTAGTAGAACTTGAAGGTGTTGTAAGCGCCGATTTTCAAGGTGATGAACAATTAAAAGGCTTTTTTGTTAGCTCACTGGCTGCTGATATAGATGCAAATCCACTTACCTCTGAAGGTGTATTTGTATATTTTGCAGATACTGACGTGAATGTAGGCGACCATGTACGTATACAAGGTACTGTTGAAGAGTATTTTGATGCAACACAAATTGGCAGTGTTAGCCAAGTTGCAGTGTGTGGAACTGGTTTAGCTGCAGCAGCTACAAAAATCACTTTACCTTTAGCTAATACAACTGATTTAGAAGCTTTTGAAGGTATGTTAGTCACATTAGAGCAACCATTAGTAGTGACTAATAACTTTGGTCTTGGTCGATATGGTGAAGTTGAATTAGCAACAGAGCGCTTGTACCAAGGTACCCAGGTTGCGTTACCTGGCGATGCTGCTAATGCAGTTGAAACTGAAAATCTACTTAAAAAGATTTTAATAGATGATGGCTCTACAGTACAAAACTTAGACCCTACAGCTTATCCAACTCCAGGCTTATCGGCAGAAAATACATTACGAACTGGCGATACTGTTAATACTGTTACAGGGGCACTTGCTTATAGCTTCGGTCTTTACCGAATTCACCCAACTTTAGCGCCTTCGTTTATTGCAACAAATGCACGTGAAGATGCGCCTGAACTTAATGCTGAAGCAGATTTACGTGTAGCTAGCTTTAACGTACTTAATTACTTCAATGGTGATGGCCAAGGCGGAGGGTTCCCTACATCTCGAGGTGCAGATACTGAAGCTGAATTTATTCGTCAAGAAGCTAAAATTGTAAGTGCTATTAGCGCTATTGAGGCCGATGTTGTTGGTTTAATGGAAATTGAGAATGATGGCTTTGGCGAATTTAGTGCAATTGCTAGCTTAGTAGATGCATTAAATGATGCAGATAGTGCTAACAACTATGCATTTGTTGATTTTAACGTAGATCAAATTGGTACCGATGCAATTACTACCGCACTTATCTATCGTGCTAACAAAGTAGAAGAAGTAGGCACTGCAGCCATTACAACTGAGGCTCCATTTGATTTTAGTAACCGTGCTCCAATTGCACAAAGCTTTAAATCAATAGAAACTGATGAAGTATTTACTGTTGCTGTGTCACATCTTAAATCTAAAAGTTGTGGTAGTGCTTCTGGAAATAATGCAGATTTAGGTGATGGCCAAGGCTGTTGGAATGAAATACGCACGCAAGGTGCTAATGCATTCGCAGATTGGCTTGATAGCAAACCAACCGGTGTTGATGACGAAGATACTATTTTAGTCGGCGATATGAATGCTTACGCAATGGAAGATCCAATACGTGCATTTGCTGATAAAGGCTACAAAAATGTAGTTGCTGAAATTGATGGTGATACACTTGGTTATTCTTATAGCTTTTCTGGTCGTGCAGGAAGTTTAGACCATGCAGTAGCTACACAATCATTACTTAGCAAAGTTGTCGCTGCAACAGATTGGCATATCAACGCAGATGAACCTATTTCACTTGATTACAATGTAGAGTTTAAAAGCGAAGGTCAACAATCTAGCTTGTACTCTGAAAGTGCATACCGCGCATCAGACCATGACCCTGTGATTATTGACATTAAATCTGAAATTACTTTAACGCCTGAAGAGCAAACACCTGTAATTGCAGCCGATCAAGTTTTTGCAATCGATGAAAACAGCGCAATTGGCACAATTATCGGCACGCTCGATTTTAGTGATCCAAATGCCGATGAATCACCTGTTGTTAAATTTATTACATCTGATAATGACAGCGTTTCTATTAACAATGAGGGGCAGTTAATTGTTGCTGGAGAGATTGATTACGAATTCGAAAATCGTATTACTTTAACAGTACAAGCTCAAGATAGTGCTGGTAACTTATCAAACATTGAAAAAGTAGCCGTTAAGGTAAATAACTTACGCTCAGATGATGATAATGATGCAGGTTCATTATTATGGTTATCACTTCTTTTAGCACCACTATCAATAGTGCGTCGATTTAAAAAGAAATAATTAAGTAAAATCTAAACATATAAAAAGCCGCTTTTGCGGCTTTTTTATTTTATACAAATGTAATTCAGACAAGCTTCATTAAACTCCCCGTAATATGTTCATACGATTAGTGAGTCTTCTAGTAATTAATCAGTAACAACTACATAAGATTGAGTGAATTTTACACAACAAAAACCTCAATGAGTTACGTATATTGGTTTTCCTATTGAAAAATATGAACTTTTATAAGGGTTCACATTTTGCTTTAAGTAAATTAGAAGATACTTACAAAACAAAATCAATATTTACCCTAAACGTAAAAATAAGTCGTGTTTTTATAAAGGAATGAGAATGAAACAACTAACCCAAAACTTGCCTAAATGGCAAAAAAAGTCAGCACCACTACTGGGTCTACTTATTATTTTTTCGACTTGGGGCAATAGCAACCAAGCGATTGCTGCAACTGTTGATGTAGCAATTCCACAAAGTAGCTTATTTGATGTAATTAGCGCTCGCGCTAAAAAGCTAGCAAGCGAAGAATATGTGGCACCTAAAAACATCGAGCTTGAAGCACTAAATAATATTGATTATCAAGACTACCGTTCAATTCGATTTAAAAAAGACAAAGCGGTGTGGAAAGATGAAGGCCTGTACGAGCTGCAATTATTCCACCCTGGTTTTTTATATAAAACACCTGTAACAATAAATACTGTTGATAGCGACTCTAAACGTAGCCGCTTACCTTTCAGCACCGACTTTTACCAATACGATGGCACTGCTGCACCACTACAAGAAGAAATAGCTAAAAGTGTGGCGGGCACTCAACTAGGCCATGCTGGATTTCGCTTACATTACCCATTAAATACTAACGAGTATAAAGACGAAGTAATGGTATTTCAGGGAGCATCGTATTTTAGAGTCGTTGGCCCTCAACAAGTTTATGGCTTATCAGCAAGAGGCCTTGCCATTGATACTGCTGAGAATTCGGGTGAAGAATTTCCAATGTTCAAAGAGTTTTGGTTAGTTAAACCAAAGGCAGAGCAAACACAAATCACCATTTTTGCATTGTTGGATAGTCCATCTATTTCTGGTGCGTACAAATTTAGCGTCGACCCTACAACGAATATGCTAGTTGATGTTGATATGCAGATTTTTGCGCGTAAAGATATTAAAAAACTAGGTGTAGCACCATTAACGAGTATGTTTTATCACGGCGAAAACAGCACCAAATTTTTTGATGACTATCGCCCTGAAGTTCATGACTCGGATGGCCTATTAACTCAATCTGCTGATGACAAGTGGGTATGGCGCCCTCTTAACAACCCATCACAACTCAGCGTTACTTCATTTTCGTACAATAACCCAAAAGGTTTTGGGTTAGCTCAACGAGACCGAGACTTTAATAACTATCTAGACACAGAAGCACATTACCACGACCGCCCTAGCCTATGGATTGAACCACAAGGTGAGTGGGGAAATGGTCGTGTAGAGCTTGTAGAAATACCGACTGATACAGAAACTAACGACAATATCGTAAGTTACTGGGTACCAGAAAAACCAATGAAGGCCGGAGATTCATTAAAATTAAGCTACAAAATGACCACCTTTAATTCAGTTTTAACTCAGCACGAGAAAGCACGTGTACTACGTACAAGAATTGGTAGCGCCGCTTTACCTGGTGAGGACAACCCACCACCAAAAAGCCACCGCCAATTTACTGTTGATTTTACTGGATCAGAAATAAATCAACTGTCTAAACAGTTAAAACTAGATGCCGACATTCAACTTACAACAGGCGAAGTAACCGACGTGAATGTACAAAAACTTCCGGATTCACGTGGATGGCGTGTAGCCTTTAAAATTGCACCACAGGACGATCAACCCGTTGATATGCGTTTATCGTTAAAACTACGTGACAAAGAAATTAGCGAGGTATGGAGCTATGTTTGGTACCCAAATGACATCAAGTAATAAAGGTAGGGGCACTCCAATGCCATTCAAAACACTAAGAGTATGGCTATTTGCCATTGCGGCACTTGGCACATCTGGCTACGGCATATCTATTATGTTTGAGATTTTAAGCTCAAACGGTATGACATTACTTGAGTATGCCCTTTTAGTATTATTCTCAATCACATTTGCTTGGATTGTAACGGCTTTTTGTAGTGGCACAATCGGCTTTGTACTACAGTTATTTCGAATTGACCCGCTTACGTTAAAACGTATTAAACCAATTGAGTTCAATAACGAGGCAATTAACGCTCAGAAAACCGCCGTTGTAATGCCTATTTATAACGAAGATACCCACCGTGTTATCGCGGGCTTTGAAGTAAGTCTACAATCGTTAAAAGAAACTGGTCAGCTTGATAATTTTGATTTTTATTTATTAAGCGATACACAAGACCCTCAAATAGTTAAAAACGAGCTAAGTGCATGGCATGCATTGTGCGAACGTTTAGGGGATACAGCAAAGCATGTTTTTTATCGTCGTCGCGAAGATAACAAACACCGCAAAGTAGGTAACCTAACCGACTTTTGTGAGCGCTGGGGAAGTAATTACGACCATATGATTGTGCTTGATGCAGATAGCGTAATGACCGGTAAATGTATGTTAGAACTTACTACAAGCATGCTAAACAACCCACAAGCAGGCCTGATCCAAACGATTCCGATACCTGTTCGTCAAGATACCTTTTTTGGTCGTTTTTTACAGTTTGCATCAGTGCTATATAGCCCAATGCTCGCTACTGGCTCAGCATTTTGGCAAACAGATAAAGCCAACTACTGGGGTCATAATGCAATCATTAGAGTTGAAGCATTTATAACATGCTGTGGCTTGCCAACACTCAAAGGTAACGCACCCTTTGGCGGTGAGATTTTAAGTCATGACTTTGTAGAAGCATCACTACTTCATAGTGCAGGTTGGGATGTACTATTACTATCAGATATTGAAGGCAGCTACGAAGAAGTACCAAGTAATATTCTCGATTATGCTGTACGCGATAGACGCTGGGTACAGGGTAATATTCAGCACTTAGGTTTACTATCGTCATCTAAATTAAAATTAATGAGTAAGCTGCACTTTCTATTAGGTGCAACCGCTTATATTTCATCACTAATTTGGCTCTCAATGCTAGCGCTAAGTACTATTGATGCAGTAACGCGCGCATTAAATAGTGATGTGTACTTTAACCGTGTTTATCAATTATTTCCTACATGGCAAATAGCTAAAACCGATCTTATTGATTCACTCTTGTATTTAACTATTGTTATTTTATTAATGCCTAAATTAATGGGCGTAATAGTCACCCTAATACATAGAAACAAACGCTTTGGTGGTTCAATTAAGTTAATCCTAGGTTCAATTATTGAAACTGTATTTGCTATTATTGTTGCACCATTAATGATGGTATTTCATGCTTACTTTGTACTTTGCGTATTTTTAGGTAAAAAAGTGAAGTGGGATGCACAACCGCGCGAAGGTCGTATGGTTCCGTGGAAAGAAGCGTTTGGTTATACGTTATTCTCTACTATTGTGGCTATAGCATGGGGCAGCACAGCCTACTACTTCACACCTGTCTTCTTTTGGTGGCTATCACCTATATTATTAGGTTTAGTATTAGGTGCTCCAATTATCCGTTATACCAGTAGTATCAAACTCGGCGTACAGCTAAGAAAGTTAGGTATATTTATTTGCCCTAGTGAAGTTGATAACGACTCAACTCTAGAGGCGCTTAAAGTACATCTAAAAGAGATTTCCGTGCCAGAGGAAGGAACTTACCCACAAACAATTCCGGCACTGCCACAAGAGCATATGGTATCAATGCCTATACAATCTTTTAAAAAGCCACGCAGGCTAAAGATGAAAGCGCTAAAAGCTAAGGCTATAAAAAAGTTTAATTAGCGCGTTATAAAATAAAAACAAAAAAGGAGCAATTAATTGCTCCTTTTTTATCTAAATTAAAAAATCATGCGCTGCATTTGCCGCCAATATTTTCTACTTTTTTAGCTAACTTATTACAGTACATTTTAGAAATAGCTGATTGCGTTTCATCATCAAGTTGCCAGTTATAAAAATGAAAAGTTTTACCATTCTCCAGCTCTACTTTAAAAATGGTGAAAAGAAAAAACGCGCTAAATGATACAAAAGTAATTTCTTCACTATTGATATAACGCTCTGTGCATAGACGTGTATAACAAATTCCTGCTCTGTAACAATGTAAAAAACGAAGATGGAGAATATTGAAAGCAATAATAATCAATAGAACTGGTGATGCAGTGAAAAAAACAACTTCTAGGTTCTCAGAAAATATAATATGAATTAAAAATATTAGGCTGAATGCGAAAACGCATTTTGTAAATTGTAGCCACCAGTTTGGTGCCAATTTAATAGATTTCATTATAGTTACGTCTTATATAAAATTACTATGTAAACGTCTCTGCTTCGGAGACTTCCTTATCTGACTTTAGAGCTCTAGTCTAAAAGTGCTGATATTCTACATTACGTATCGTAAAGCATCAATATAAGCTACCAAAATTCAACAAGTTACACTCTACTCACAATAAACCTTATATAAAGCAATCGATTAAATAATTAATGTAAATAAATTACTCTCTAGTACCTTTTTATTAATTAGTTATATAGGACTAATTAATAATAAAAAGTAGTTATAAATAACTAAAAAAATAAAACCAAATTATAGGTAATAAAAAACCCGCAACATGTGCGGGTTTTTTTAAAGAGTTAAAGAGCTAATTACTTAGCAGCTTTTTTCTCTTTTTCTGCTGCGATTACAGTTTCAGCTACGTTTTGTGGACATGGTGCGTAGTGTGAGAACTCCATAGAGAACTGACCACGACCTGATGTCATTGTACGTAATGAACCGATGTAACCGAACATTTCTGATAACGGAACGTCAGCTTTAATACGAACGCCTGTTAAACCAGCTTCTTGGTCTTTCATCATACCACGACGACGGTTAAGGTCACCGATTACATCACCAACGTGATCTTCTGGAGTGAACACGTCAACTTTCATGATTGGCTCAAGAAGTTGTGCGCCCGCTTTAGGGATCGATTGACGGAAAGCGCCTTTAGCAGCGATTTCGAATGCGATTGCTGATGAATCCACTGCGTGGAAGCCACCGTCGAAAAGTTCAACTTCAACGTCAAGCACAGGGAAGCCAGCTAGCACACCTTCGCTCATCATTGACTTAAAGCCTTTCTCAACTGCAGGCCAGAATTCTTTAGGTACGTTACCACCAACAACTGATGATTTAAACGTGAAGCCTGAAGCAACTTCGCCTGGCTTGATACGGTAGTCGATTTTACCGAACTGACCAGAACCACCAGATTGTTTCTTGTGCGTGTAGCTATCTTCAACTTCACGAGTGATAGTTTCACGGTAAGCAACCTGTGGTTGACCTACGATAAGGTCTACACCGTAAGTACGCTTAAGGATATCTACTTTGATATCTAAGTGAAGCTCACCCATACCTTTAAGGATAGTCTCGCCTGAATCTTCATCAGTCTCAACTTGGAAAGATGGATCTTCTGCAACCATTTTACCGATAGCAACACCCATTTTCTCATTACCGCCTTTATCTTTAGGCTGTACAGCAATCGAGATTACTGGAGTTGGGAATACCATTGGCTCAAGTGTTACTGGGTGCTTAGGATCACAAAGTGTGTGACCAGTTTGCACGTTTTTCATACCTACGATTGCAATGATGTCACCAGCTTGTGCGCTAGTTAATTCGTTACGGTCGTCTGCTTGCATCTCAACCATACGGCCAACACGCTCAGTTTTACCAGTAAACGCGTTAAGGATAGTGTCACCCTTGTTAAGTTTACCTGAGTAGATACGTACGAATGTTAATGCACCAAAACGGTCATCCATGATTTTGAATGCTAGCGCTTTGAAAGGTTCGTCAGCGGATACGATTGCGTATTCACCGTTTTCGTTACCTTCTTCATCCATTAGAGGTTGAGGATCAACTTCTGTAGGTGCTGGTAAGTAATCAACAACAGCGTCAAGTACTAACTGCATACCTTTGTTCTTGAACGCAGAACCACAGTATGTAGGGAAGAAAGCAAGGTCACGTGTACCTTTACGGATACAACGCTTGATATCTTCTAAAGAAGGTGTTTCACCTTCCATGTACGCTTCCATTAGGTCGTCGTCTTGCTCTACAGCAGTTTCAACAAGCATTTCATAGTATTCATCAGTTTTTTCTACCATGTCTGCAGGAACGTCAGTGATTTCGTAGTTTTCTGGAAGACCAGTTTCATCCCAGATGTATGCTTTTTTAGTTAAAACATCAACAACACCACAGAATTCATCTTCGATACCGATTGGTAAAGTCATGATTAGTGGAGTAGCACCAAGTACTTTACGTACTTGCTCAGTTACACGGTAAAAATCAGCACCCATACGGTCTAATTTGTTAACGAAGATAATACGTGCAACTTCTGATTCGTTAGCATAACGCCAGTTAGTTTCTGATTGTGGTTCAACACCACCAGAACCACAGAAAACACCAACACCGCCATCAAGTACTTTAAGTGAACGGTAAACTTCAACTGTGAAGTCAACGTGTCCAGGAGTATCGATAACGTTAAAACGGTGATCTTTCCAGAAACAGCTTACAGCCGCAGACTGGATAGTAATACCGCGCTCAGCTTCTTGTTCCATGAAGTCAGTAGTAGATTCACCATCATGAACCTCACCTGTTTTATGGATTTGACCAGTAAGCTTTAGGATACGCTCAGTAGTCGTGGTTTTACCCGCATCAACGTGCGCGAAAATACCAATGTTTCTGTACTTCGATAAATCTGCCATTAATTTTACTCTTAATAAAGTCGATAAATTATTCGGCAGGAGTATAACATCACTTAATGCGAACATCACCATGCAAGCCGCTTAAAATGCAATCAATTCAATATATTTTTTTTATCGTCAGAATCTATTAAATATCAAACATAACAAAAAAAACGCAAGGCATTGAAATTAATAGCGTTTAATACTTAAGTTTCAGATACACCAAGTTACTTCGCTATTTTATAGCAACGTTCAGGACGGCCAATACTGCCATAACTTTGATCCGCTGTTAACTTACCTGATTCAAGCAAATACTCTAAGTAACGGCGTGCTGTAGAGCGACTCACACCGACCAAATCGCCCATTTGCTGAGCATTAAATGCAGTGGTTGCGTGCTCTACAAAAGCATCATGTATTTTGCAAAGTAAAATGTGTGCCGAGCAATAAGACAAACAGCAAAGCCATTTTTAGAGATAATTAAATACCTTTATGCTTTCATTGTATTTATAACCCATGCCTATAAATAATAAGCTAAATTGAGCTGAACTTATTCATTATCATAATTATAAATATGTCGATGGATTCTATTAACATCTCATTGTCAAAAAAGCCTAAATTTGGTACATTATTCCTTCAATAGTATTTATAAAAACAACTATAAGACCCCACAATGAAATGGAACTTCCTTCGACTCAGTGCTTGGCTAATTGCACTTACCTTATTAATTTTCTCTCATAATATTTTTGCGCAGCAATATAAAATAGATAAACCAGCTAATTGGGTTAATACACATATAATTGAGCAACCCAAGAATTCCGATATAACCAAAGTACGTGACGGCACACTTTATTTGTTACTCGATAACCAATCCTATATACCGAGCAGGCAAAAACAGCAACGCTATATACGTTTGGTTATGCAGGCTTTAAATCAAAGTGGTGTTGATTATATAAGCCAGCTTAGTCTTGATTTTGATCCAAGTTACGAGTCGCTAACACTAAATAGCTTAACGATTATCAGAAATAATGAGCGTATTGATAAGCTTGGTAGCGCGAGAATGACGGTTATACAAGGTGAATCTGAATTAGCTGATCGTATTTATAATGGTAGCTTATCACTCAATATTATTATTGATGATATGCGCAGTGGCGACATACTCGATTACAGCTACACAGTGACAGGCAGCAACCCTATATATGCTAATAAGTTTAGTACAAGACGCACGCTGAACTGGTCGGTACCCGTAGTGCAACAAAATATGCGTGTACTTTGGGGTAAACAAACGCCTTTACATATTAATACAATAAACGGCGCAGCTGATATTCAAGAAACGCTTAACAAATATGGTAAAGATTATTCTATAACTCTTTTTGAAGAACCTTTACTGGAGCAAAACTCTCAAACCCCAACGTGGTACGACCCGTATACACAAGTTTACTTTTCTGAGTTTGACGATTGGGGTCAGGTCGTTAACTGGGCATATCCGCTTTATCAATCAGCCATAGAAACCCCAAACAGCATTTTGGATGTTGCTGAAGAAATAAAAGCAAAACACACAAAAACATCAGACAAAATTGCCGCAGCACTGCGCTTTAGCCAAGACGAAGTTCGATATTTAGGGCTTGAAATGGGCACTAACTCGCATCAACCAACGCCAGCTTCAGAAACGCTTTCGCTACGATACGGCGATTGCAAAGATAAAACAGTACTGCTTATCTCGTTATTAAAAGCGATGGATATAGAAGCCTTCCCTGCGCTAGTTGATACAGAGGAAACCAAACGTTTAAAAGAACTTCCACCTTCTGCAAGTGTATTTAATCACGTTATTGTTACGCTTAAACAAAACGGAAAACGCTACTGGCTCGATCCTACGGTTAGCTACCAACGAGGTACTCTCGAATATTTAGCACAGCCTGATTATGGCTATGCCCTAATTATTGATAAAGGTCAAAGCGCTTTAACTTCAATGGCGCAAAAACCTGTACATACAAATGTATCTGTAGAAGATAACTTTTTTATTGCTGAAAAAGTATCTGAGCCATCACGTTTTGAAACCCAGTACACTTATGCTGAATTTGAAGCAATTAACCGAAGAAGCAATATAGCCAGCAGTGGTCTAAATAGCGTTGCTAAATCTTATTTCGAGTATTACCAAGGCTTTTTAAATGGTCTATCAATCAATGAAGCAATGGCAATTAGTGAGCAAGAAAAAACGGGCAAACTAATAACCAAAGAATCGTATTTAATTAGTGAATTTTGGGAAAAAACAGACGAAGGCTACGAAGCTAGTTTTTATGCGAGTGAAATACAAAATAGCGTTTACGAACCAAAGCAGGTAAATCGTACCGACCCACTTTACTTTGACTACCCCAATATAATTAACACCACAATAAAACTACATTTTGCAGAAAAAGATTGGGGATTTGATAGCGATCAACAAGAAATTGACAACGACTACTTCAATCTAAAAACAACTACTGAATTTAATGATAACGTTTTAACACTGAGCTATAACTATTACGCAAAACAAGATCATATTAAAGCGGATCAAATAGATGATTATTTAGCACAGCGTAAAAAGTTAATATCAGCAACCCATTACTCTATTCTAAAATATGCAAAGGCGAGTGAAACGCCTCAAACAACAGCTGATGTGCTAGACAGCCTTGGTTATAGCTGGCTTAAATATGTGTTGGCTGGCTATATTTTAGTACTCATATTCTTTTTTGCCGATTGGCGATTAGAGTCAGCAAAAAAAGTTAAATTTGAAGATAGTCCATTTTATGCTGTATCTGTAAGTAAGTTTATTATTTACAGTATTTTAAGTTTAGGCATATTTGTTAACTACTGGAGTTATCGTAACTTTAAGGCCATTAAAGAGCGCGATAACTCAAGTATTATGCCTATTGCTCGAGGTATATTTGCATTTTTATGGTATTACCCTTTATATCGCGCACTTGCACAGCACAGCCAACAACAGTTAAACAAAAATAGAGTAATGCCTAACTGGACTGCCTTAACACTCTGGCTAATGGTACTTGCCAGCGCCTTTGCTTATCGTATGGACGAATACGCAACCATAGTGATTTGTATAATGCCATTTTTATGGTTGCCTCTAGTTAGTTACATTGAACAAACCGATACAAGTAAAGAAGCCCTACATTACAACTCGTACTGACGAATTAGACAGTATTTAATCTCGCTTGCGTTTGCACCTCTATTATTTTTGGGCGTACTTCAAGAAGTAAATATTTTACCCAATGCTGCAATTATCAAAGGCGATAGTTTATGGCCTTACCAAGTACACTTTTTAAAACGTAATCGCCTCACACCTGAAAACGAAGAAATACTTTATTTTTATAGCGATGCAGTATTTGATTACCGAGAAGACGGTAACGGAATAACCGAGAACTATGTTTTTAGTTACTACAAAAACGATGACGGTAAGCTTGAATCAGATCTTAGTCACTTTAAAGACATAGAAAAAATAGAAACCACATACGGTAAAACCAAACTTGATAACACAAGCATTAAAGTAATAAAAACTGACGGTAGTGATTTCTTGCTCATTGTAGGGCGTCTAAACAAGCAGGATAAAGTACTAGTAGAGCAGATTAATTTACGTATAACAGCAAATAAAGTCCGTTAGTCGATTAAAATACCCAATTAATTACGAATATTTTTAGCCTCTAATTAAAGGCTGTTGATATTTTGAGGCTAAGATTTTACAAGAGACTATTTAATTTTATGTCAAAGCAGTAGCTGTCTTGAGTGGCGATAAAATCATTCCTAGCTTGAATTAATTTTAACTCTGAAAGATCAATGCTTTTATAATAAAAATCCATATCAAATTATTAAATTTTGAATTTATAGTTTTTCAAGTTATGAAAAACCCGCAACAATGCGGGCTTAATTAATAACGACAGTAAGCTATTATTAAAATGTCATTTCGGGTGTATTTTTAGGGATAATTAAACGCCCCTGTGTTTTAGCTTGAATTTCTTCTACGCTCACTCCGGGGGCACGCTCTAATAAATGAAATGCACCATCTTTAATTTCCAGTAAAGCCAAGTCGGTAATTACTTTATTAATACACCCCACACCGGTAAGCGGTAAGCTGCATTCACTGAGTAATTTTGACTCACCATGCTTGTTAGCGTGGGTCATCGTGCAAATAATGTTTTTTGCACCGGCAACTAAATCCATGGCACCGCCCATACCTTTTATCAATTTATTGGGAATCATCCAGCTAGCAATATTACCGTTTTGGTCAACTTCAAAGGCGCCCAATACGGTTAAGTCAACATGACCACCGCGGATCATCGCAAAGCTTTCGGCTGAGTTAAAAATGGCTGCGCCAGTGGCGGCAGTAACAGTTTCTTTACCGGCGTTTATCATATCAGCATCGAGCGCATCGGCAGTAGGATAGTGCCCCATACCCAGCAGGCCATTTTCTGATTGCAGCATTACTGCAATATTATCGGGAACATAGTTAGCTACTAAGGTAGGGATCCCAATGCCTAAATTAACGTAATAGCCATCTTGTAATTCCATCGCGACTCGCTTGGCGATTTGTTCACGTGTTAATGCCATTAACTTGCTCCTTATTGCTTTGCTGCTTGGGTGGTCTCTTTTTCTATGCGTTTTTCAAACACCCCCTTTATAACCCGGTCGATATAAATACCGGGAGTGTGTATTTGGCTTGGCTCTAACTCCCCAGGCTCTACAATTTCTTCTACTTCGAGTACGGTTATTTTACCCGTGGTGGCGGCCATAGGATTAAAGTTCATCGCGGTATGGCGATAAATACAATTACCAAAACGATCCGCTTTCCACGCTTTTACAATGGCAAAGTCACCGGTAATACTGTGCTCTAGTAAGTAATCTCGACCATTAATACTACGTGTCTCTTTGCCCTCAGCCACTGGCGTGCCTACTCCAGTGGCTGTATAAAAAGCAGGAATACCCGCGCCACCAGCGCGCATTTTTTCAGCCAGTGTACCTTGTGGAGTAAGCTCTACATCTAGCTCACCACTGAGTAGTTGCTGTTCAAACAAGGCATTTTCACCCACATACGAGGCCACCATTTTGCGTATTTGTTTATCCTCTAGTAACACGCCTAAACCAAAACCATCTACGCCACAGTTATTAGACACCACAGTTAAATTGCGAATACCTTGACGTTTATTTGGCCAATAAGTCCCTCCGGTATACCGCACAAGCCAAAACCACCGGCAATCACTGTCATGCCATCTTCAAGCCCTGCCATTGCTTCGCTGTAACTACTTACTACCTTATCGAATCCTGCCATTGTTAGCTCCTATTGTGCGGTCCAGCCGCCATCTATAGCTATCGCTTGTGCGGTAATGTTTCGCGCCGCATCAGCCATTAAAAAGGTTACCGTATGGTGTATTTCATCTAAACCAATAAAGGCTTTTTTAGGCATAGGTGCTAGCATAATAGTGTCGATTACTTGTTGCTCAGATAAGCTATGCTCTTTAGCTTGTGCGGCAATTTGCTGCTCTACCAGCGGTGTTTTTACATACGCAGGACACACGATATTAATGGTTATATTGGCATCCCCTGTTTCAAGGGCTATAGCTTTACTAAAGCCAATTAAGCCATGTTTGGCGGCCACATAAGCCGACTTATATTTAGAGGCCACCATGGCATGAATAGAGCCAATATTAATAATTCGGCCAAAATTTTGTTCGCGCATTTTAGGTAATACCGCTTTGGTCATCATTGCAGGTCCAACTAGCATTACTTGCTGCAAAAATTGCCATTTATCAGCCGGAAATTCTTCAAGCTTTGCTACGTGCTGAATGCCGGCATTATTTATAAGCACATCAACAATTTGCGGTAACTGATTAAAAAAAGCGGTAATTGCCTCGCTGTCGGCCACATTTAATGCATAACCTTGGGCTTTTCCGCCATTAGTAACAATACCCTCTGCCGCTTCTTTTGCGTGCGCTGCATTTAGGTCGGTTACTATAATATGATGACCCGCTGCTGCTAATTGCTGTGCTATATATAAGCCAATACCGCTGGCTGCACCGGTTATTAAAATTGTTTTGCTCATGCAGGCCTCCTAGTTGGCTAAAAACTCACTAATTTGCTGCGCTTTAGGCGCAATCGAAAACAGCCCATCTAAATGGCCCCAACCACCCGCAATTTCAGAAATAGTGACCTCTTTACCTAGTTCATCCATTATTGAGTCCATATTGCGGACATTTTCGGGGCGTAGCAATAAATCGTTAGTGGCAGGTAGCAATAAGGTTTTTGCCTGCACCTTTTTTAGGGCATCAG
Source organism: Pseudoalteromonas sp. SR43-3 (assembly GCF_014163875.1). Lineage (NCBI taxonomy): Bacteria > Pseudomonadati > Pseudomonadota > Gammaproteobacteria > Alteromonadales > Pseudoalteromonadaceae > Pseudoalteromonas > Pseudoalteromonas sp. SR43-3. The sequence continues at coordinate 29,656 of NZ_JACJEC010000017.1, forward strand.
TTAAATTGGCTGATCTACCTGCGGTAAATAACTGCGATGCTCGCACTAAGTACAAAATATGGTTTGCATCTTGTAGCTTAGCTTTTGCTAATGCTCTAGCCTCTAAAACCTGGTTTACTTTTGGTAAGGTGCGAATATCTTGAAGTGCGCCGTCATCTAGCACCTCAAAATTAGGGAAACTGGCGTTATAAATAAGCGGATGCATAGCATCTTGGGTAATGTTTAGTAGCGTAGCGGTAAGCCCTGCAAGTGGGCGTTCTTTGTTATAGTAATTACCTTGCTGCCAGTTTTTATCTAAACGAATTGGCATGGCCCATTTTTCTAGTGCCGACACAGTCCATGCATCCATGGTTGCCGCACCAATTACGTGTACTAAGCGCTCTACTTGCTCTGGGTAACGTACTGCCCACTCCAGTGCCTGAAACGATCCCATTGAGGCACCTATTACGGCATGCAGTTTGTTAATACCTAAACTATCGAGTAAGCGTTTTTGCACTTCAACAAAATCAGTAATTGTCACTACCGGAAAGTCTAACCCGTAAGGTTTATTTGTTTTAGGATTTATAGAAGCTGGCCCCGTGGTAATTACATTAGGATCATGCCAGTTTGCATTGACCAAAGTGTCTGAGCTAATTACAAAATATTTATTAGTGTCGATTGCTTTACCTGGGCCTATTAATGCATCCCAATAACCGGCAAGTGCATCATCAGCTTTGTATTTACCTGCGGCGTGTGACGTGCCCGAAAAATAATGAGTAATTAAAATAACGTTATCTTTATTTTTATTTAATTTACCGTAACTTTCCCAGCCTATGTCTACTTTTGGCAAAGTAGCCCCCGACACAGTTGTAAAATCTTCAGTGGTAAAATGCTGTTTTTTCACTAATATTGTTTCGCTATAAACGGCGTTACTTAACAACAATATAAATAGGGGCAATATAATTTTAATTTTCATGATTCATCCTAAAAGAAAATAAATAAACACAAAGCAAGCACTACACCTACTACAGGCACCACTCCCGTAAGAGCAGCCATAGACCAATAGGCACGTTGATGGGTTTCTTTACAAATTGCACGTATGGTCGTAACTACATAACCATTATGCGGGAGGGTATCGAGCGCACCAGAACTAATCGCAACCACTCTATGTAACTGCTCAGGATTAACACCCATATCTAAATATTGCGGAGCGACAAGTGGCAATGCGATAGCTTGCCCGCCCGATGCAGAACCGGTAAGCCCTGCAATCACACTCACGGCCACTGCCGCACCGACTAATTCATTACCTGGCATGTGAGTCATTGCATCTACCGCTGCTGTAAAAGCAGGCGATACTTTAGCTACAGCGCCAAACCCAACAACCGCAGCAGTATTACCAATAGCCACTAAAGCCCCTGTAGTACCTACATTTATTGCAGCCGACATATTATAAAAGTATTTATAATTAATAATGACAATACTTAAAACACCACCTAATAACGCAACTATTAATGCCGTTTGCTGTAACACATCATGTAAAAAAAACGACAGGAGTAAAACAACAAATAAAGGTATAACGCCTGTTATTGGGTGTGGGCGCTTTCGCTCAAGCAATACAGGGTCATCTTCGCGTGCTTCAAAACATTCGCCTTTTGCAATAGCTTTTTTTATCATTTTATTTAGCCAGTAATAGCCTACTGTCGCCATAAATACAGCTACAACTAAACTTACTTCCCACGCAGCATAAGGTGAGGTTCCAAGGTATTTGACCGGTATCCAGTTTTGTATTTCAGGTGAACCTGCAGAGGTCATTGTAAAAGTAACCGAACCAAATGCCAGGGTCGCTGGTATAAAGCGCCTAGGCAAGTTAGCGTCTTTAAATAAGCTCAGCGCCATGGGATATACCGAAAACGCGACTATAAATACACTAACTCCTCCGTAGGTTAAAACAGCGCACGCAATGACTACCGCTAAAACCGCATGCTTCATCCCTAACTTACCGACAATGTAACTAGCTACACTATCTGCTGCGCCGGTATCTTCCATAAATTTGCCAAATAAAGAGCCCAACAAAAACATAAAAAACCAGGCACTCAGAAAGCCAGCAAATCCATCCATATAAGCCGAAATAAAATTAACAGAGTCCGTTACCGGAAAAATCGCCATATTACTTGTAAGCGCCACAAGCAGTGCACATACCGGTGCGGCAATAAACAAATTAACGCCGCGTAGCGTTAAAATAATCAGCAGTACTAACCCGCCTAATAGTCCTATCATGCTCAGCATAGAGGTTCCTAATTTATTGTTATTACACGATGAGGTGACACGCGAGTAATATTTATAACCTTCATACTTGGTTACCCTGAGTGTTACTGCAATGGCCACATAAATACATAACACTAAGGTACTATCCATTATTAAAAATAATATAAGCAAATGAATTTAAAGGACTTTAAAATAACAATTTAACGTATAGCACTATGGTACTAATTCTATTTGAGGTGCAATCTTCTACAGTGAACTTAGGTGACGCGAGTTAAGCATTTTTGTGATAACAATAAATAGGAACACACTATGAATCAGCTCAAACACAAACCAACCTTACTCACTATTGCAGTAGCACTGGCTATAACAAGCAGCTTTAATAGTGTTGCAGCAGAGAAAGCTACAGCAAAAAAAGGTGAGCTAGAACGTATAGAAGTAACCGCTCGAAAAACAGTTGAAAACTTACAAGAAGTCCCTGTAGCAGTAACCTCAATAGGTGCGCAAGAACTTGCCGAAAATGGAATTAGCGTGATGACAGAAGTCCAGCAATTCTCACCTAATACGACTTTGCAAGCTAGCCGCGGTACAAACTCTACAATCACTGCTTTTATTCGTGGTGTAGGCCAACAAGACCCTCTTTGGGGATACGAACCAGGCGTAGGCATTTATATTGATGATGTTTACTTAGCTCGCCCGCAAGGTGCTGTGCTTGATTTGCTCGACGTACAACAAATTGAGGTTTTACGGGGTCCACAAGGCACGCTTTATGGTAAAAATACCATAGGTGGCGCTATAAAATACGTGACCAAGGAAATGAGCGGTGATGCAACACTTAACCTCCAAGGTACGTTCGGTAGCTACAACCAAAAAGATTTAAAAGTGACAGGTCAACTGCCAATTATTGATGAAAAACTTTATGTCGGCTTTGGCTTTGCTACTCTAAACCGAGATGGGTTTGGTGAGTTTTTAACATCTGCACTCGATAATCAAGACCGTGAAAACTACAATAAAGATGTTACGGCGGCACGAGTGACACTTGAATACACGCCTACCGACGATCTATTTTTTAAACTCACATGGGATAAAACTAAAGACGATTCAAACTCAAAAGGGGGTTACCGACTATTACCAAGCTTATTAACTGATGCGCCAGTGCCTGATAGCAAGTACGATTCATACACCAGCCTTCCAACAAAAAATAACGTAGAACTTGAAGGCTACAGCTTCACTGCTCGCTGGGATGTAAGTAATAGCACCAGTATCAAGTATGTTGGATCTAATCGCGACAGTTATTCCCCTACTAATATTGATTTTGATAACACCTCAATTCGTATCTTTGATGTGCCTGCTATTTATGATGATGAACAAACCACACATGAACTCCAGGTAAACCACCAAGGTGATAATTACAAACTAGTATCAGGTTTATATTATTACGATGGTGAGTCTTGCGGCCAATTTGAAGCTATATTAGAAGAACTAGGTAAAAGTTTAGGTGCTGCTGGGCTTACCCGAGAAGTTAGTGGTTGTAGTAACTCAACAAGCAAAGCTGCTTACATGCAAGGCACCTATGACTTTGACGAGCAATGGTCAATGACCCTAGGCGCTCGCTATACCCGTGATAGTAAAGAAGCAACTGTTAACAATGGTTTGGTGTTTGCTACGGTTTATCCAGAGTCTGGTTGGATACCAGAGTATGTTCGACCTGAAGGGCAGCTTGTCCCTACTGTACTTGATGATAATGAAGACTGGACGCGCTTTACTCCTCGTGCAGGTGTTGAATACCAGTACAACCCCGACATTCTATTTTTTGCAAGCTATGCCCAAGGTTTTAAATCAGGCACGTTTAACCCGCGTGCTACCGTAGCAGAGCCCGCAGCAAAGCCTGAAATTGTAGACTCGTTTGAAATAGGAATGAAAAGCGAATGGAACGACAATCTTCGTGCAAACATTACGCTATTTACTTTAGATCATAAAGACCGTCAGTATATTTCCGTACTACCGGGCGATGATGCATCTGATTTAAATCAACGACTAGGTAATATTGGCGAGTCAACATCAGACGGTATTGAAGTAGAACTTACCTACATTGCTACTGAATCACTCACTTTTGACGTCTCTTTAGGTTATATAGACAGCACCTTCGATAATGTTATTGATACCAACCCCGAGACCGGTGAAACATTTGATAAATCAGACCGCTTTACTGTATCGAACACTCCCGACTTAACCTTCAATTTTGGTGCAACATATCGTTTATATACTGATATGGGAGACTTTGTATTTAATAGTAATTACTACCATAGAGGTGAGTATGCGTTATTTGAAGAAGACAGCCTACTAACCCAAGACAGTTACGGCTTACTCAATGCCGGCATTACTTGGTACAGCACTGACGGACACTGGAATGCAGGCTTATATGCTAAAAATTTAACGGACGAAGAGTATATGATAGGTGGTTATCAATTTGTCGCGCCCGATCCCTCAGACCCACAAAATGTGAGTAAGTACACCCCTGGACTTGGTGGCGATAATACCTTAATTGGCTATTATGGCGATCCGCGTACCGTGTCACTTACTGTTGGCTATCGATTTTAAATAATAGTAATTAGGTTTACACGACACCTTCCTCTTGTCGTGTAAACCTTGTTTCATTTTTAAAAATCACTTATAAGTAAAGTACTTGGAGTAACTTTGGATGAGCGCAGTGAATACTATAATTGCCGATGACCACCCCCTATTTCGCAGCGCCCTACGCCAAGCGGCAGCAACCTCAGTTCCTGAAGAATATATTAAAGAAACTAGCGATATAGAGGGCTTGTTCACATTACTAAGCGCGCACCCCGAGATAGAACTCGTATTTTTAGATTTAACTATTCCTGGCGCCAATGGGCTGCAAGCTCTTTCGCAGCTGCGTAATCAATATCCTGACATATTGATTATTATGGTATCAGCCAACGAAACACCCAGTATTATAAAACAAGCCATGACACTTGGTGCGTCAGGTTATATCCCTAAGTCATCATCGCTCGATATAATAAGCCAAGCTATTGCCCATGTACTAAATGGAGATAACTGGCTCCCACCTGATATTGATTTAAACGACGTACAAGTAAATGATGAGCAAAGCGAATTTTCTAGTAATCTTGAAAAGCTAACTCCGCAGCAATATCGTGTTTTGGCAATGATCGCCGAAGGGCTTTTAAACAAACAAATAGCCTTTGAAATGTCAATTCAAGAAACCACTATAAAACAACACGTATCTGCTATTTTACGTAAACTTAATGTATATAACCGTACACAAGCAGGCATTTTATTTGACCAATTATCACAAGTTGGTAAAACCGAATAAGTTGCATGTTAATGTAATCAACTTAAGTAAGGCGCTTAATCATTCGCTTAAGTGCGGGTGCTTTAAGAGGCTTGTAGAGCAATGGATAGCCCGCATCGAGTACCTTTTCTCGAATAACCTCATCATGATTAGCTGTGTTAACAATAATAGGTAAGTGGCAAAGCTTCGCTTCACGAATAACATCAAGGCCTGTTATTCCATCATCTAATTGATAGTCAATAATAAGTAATTGCGGCACTGGTAATTTAGCTTGTAATGCTTGTAGCTGCGCTAAACCTGTTGCGGTGGCTATATCGCATCCCCAGTTTTGTAATAATTGCTTGAGCGCATTGAGTACATTCTCGTCGTTGTCGATTAACCAAATACGTAATTTACCAAGCTCTGTTTCAGGGTTTTTCACTGTATTATTATTCATTTGGGTTGGCACTAAATCAGTGGCGCAAGGTAGGTTAAGTGTAAACTGCGTACCCTTACCAAGCTCTGATCCCATCACTAAACTAATATTTAATAAGTCACAAATACGCTTTGTAATTGCAAGCCCTAAACCTAACCCTTCGGCATTAGGCTTATCGCCAAGTTGCTTAAACTCCTGATAAATTGAATGTTGATCTTTACTAGCAATACCTATTCCGGTGTCTTCTATTAAAATAGCCAACTGATCGCTTTCAACAAGCATTTTGAAGCGAATTTCACCATGTTGTGTATAACGAATAGCATTACTTAATAAGTTACGTAAAACACGCCTTAATAAAGCTTTATCTGTTTTTACCATTACATTTTTTGATTCAACAATAAAACGTAAGCCTTTTTCATTTGCTAAAGCCTCATACTCATTTTGCAAAGGTTCAACCAAGGATTTAATAGCAAACTCACTTAACTCTACTTTAAATGCACCAGCATCGAGCTTAGTTAACTCTAAAATACTCGAAAGCAGCTCTTCTGCACTGCTCAGTGAATTTTTAATATTCAGTGCAAGCTCTGCTAGTTCTGTATCTTGTGTTTTTTCGTTCATGAGTGAACAAAATAAACTGGCCGCATTGAAGGGTTGCAGCAAATCGTGACTGGCCGCTGCAAAAAAACGTGTTTTACTTACCGTTGCCTGCTCAGCAACTTGTTTAGCTTGGGATAGTTGCTCATTAGCTTGTGTTAACGCAGCTGTTCGCGCACTAACCTTTTCCTCTAAGCTAATATTGGCTTGTTTAAGCGCCTTTTGCTGCTTTACAAACTCACTTATATCGGTATACGTTGTTACAAAGCCACCATCAGGTAGTGGATTACCTTGCATTTCAAACACTCGACCATCGCTATGTAAACGTTGAAATTTATAGGCGCTGCCAGTTTTTAAATATGCTAAACGCTTACTTACCTCCGCTTTTAAATTATGGGAACTAAACAATCCTCTCACTGCGTTATACATAATGATCTCAGCTATTGGTCGCCCAATGTAAAGGGCATCATCAGGGTAGCTAAACATCTGTTTGTAGCCTTGGTTCCACGCAACAAGCTTTAATTCGCTATCTACAACACTAATACCTTGCTGAATATTCTCGATGGTTGACTGTAATAAGTCGCGATTAAATTTAAGTACCTGGCTAGCTTCATCAACAAACTCTGCAACTTGTTCAATAGGTTGACGCTGCTCATTTTTAGCCACATCTAAAATTAATTTAGCCGATGCTCCCCCTATCACTGCCGACATTTCTCGTTCAACAATTTGCTCTAAATCAGTATTAGCTGGTTGCTTCCATTTACTTTGATCTGCGGGAAAGTACTGTGTAACAAGTAACTGGCTTGCTTCTTTTTCAGCAAATCGCTGTAGCAAAGCTCCCAGATCTTCATAGTTAAGTGGTTGTAATGTGGTATTTAAACGCGGTTCAGGTAACTGCGAAATAAACTTATTACTTTGTAAACGCTCAGCTAAAGACGCTTGACTAAATAAAGGGACTAAAAAATATACCAAACAATTTGACCCAAGCGATAACAAAGATGCCTGAGTTACACTATCTAAATTTAAACCAAGCAAGTTGGTAGGAGCCAGCCATGCTATTTGCCAAGGCCCTTGACTAAGCCAAAGCCCATCTATACCTAAGCCACTGGCTAAACTCGGTATTAATAGAGTATACCCCCAAATAATAAAGCCGCTTAAAATACCAAGTTGAGCACCTTTACAGGTCGCTTGTCGCCACCAAAGGCCAATAATCATAGCGGGAGCAAATTGTGCAACCAAAGTAAATGACATCAATCCAACATTTGCAAGTGTATTACTCTCACCCAATACACGATGCGTAAAATAGCTAAGCAGTAATATGCACACAATCACTATTTTACGGGCGTGTAATAGATTGTTTTTATCAAGTCCTCGGCTACTTGAGTTGAGCTGCGAGCGCCTTAAAATAAACTGATTTATAAAATCATTGGTGATCATTACAGAAAGCACAATGGACGATACAATTACCATGCTTGTAGCCGCTGAAAAACCGCCTAAAAATGCAAGTAATGTAATGCCGGCGTTGTTGCTCGCCATTGGGAGAGCCAATACAAAAGTGTCGTGCCCTACGTCAGTACCATTAAAGTAAACAAGGCCTGCGTAAGCAATAGGTAAAATAAATAGGTTTATTAGTAATAAATAAATGGGAAATAACCATCGAGCTTTGGCAAGTTCAGTATCGTTATTATTTTCTATAAAACCCATATGAAATTGCCGAGGCAAACACAACGTAGCTAAAACACCTAGTATCGTATGCGCAATATAAACATACACCGGGCTTTTAGTAGCTTGAACTTGTTGAGGTACATTTAATTGCTGCGCTTTTAAAAATAAATCACTGGGACTGTCAAAAATTACAAAGCACACATACAGGCCCACCCCAACAAATGCGAGCAGTTTAACCACCGATTCAAACGCAATGCTGGCAATTAAACCCGGGTTATGCTCGCTCGGTTTTAACCTACGAGCACCAAATAAAATAGCAAATAAAGCAAGCAGCAACGTAATATAAAAGGTGCTATCAGCTAAAACCATATTGTTTTGTGTGGGCGCGCGATTGGTTAATAAATTAATACTTTGTGCGGTAGCACTCAACTGCAGTGAAATATACGGCACAATAGCAATCACAGAAATGAGCGATATCAAACCAGATAAGCTAGAAGATTGACCATAACGGGTTGATATAAAGTCGGCCATTGAGGTTAATTTTTGTTGCCTACAAATATGGGCTATTCTGCCATAGAGCTGCCACCCAAAAATAAATAATAAAATGGTACCTGCATACGTAGGCGCTAACCACCAACCATTACTCGCAGCTTGCGCTGTCGTGCCATAAAAAGCCCAAGAGGTACAATACACCCCCAAAGACAAACCATAAGTTAATCCTTTAAAAGGTAAAACTTTATGCTTATCCGCCCAGCCGGCAACCGCAAATAATATACCGAGATACACCAGCGCAATTAAGCTAATAAACCAAATAGAAAACATATTTTTATTCTTATCGTATTTATTGATTACTTAATCAGCATAAGTGTTTTTACTAAAAATAGCAGCACCCACTTTAGTGCTAAGTTATCGTTTTAAAAGAGAATAAAAAACACACTAACGCAAAATAAGAATTATTTGCATTTAGGTGTTGACAGATAGTTAGATCTAACTGATAATCAATATCAACAAGGCGGATTGCATACCACTTGTTAAGGAATGAATTGATTTGTTTCTCGACCCTGAAACAACGTGTGGCGCACGTAAACAGCTATGGTTACTTGTTATGAACCGCAACGCCCCTTGATGTTGATGATGAGTAACCGCCCTACTATTTTACTTGCTACATTACTCATATCGGTGACGGTAGATATGAAACTAAAAAAGCCCTTACGGGCTTTTTTTATGTCTGTAATTTAGTTGGTTAAATTAAACTAAATCAATTAACGACGGTTTTTACGTGCGCGTGCTCGGCGTTGTTTTTTCTCTTCTTCTTTAGCTGCCTTTTTAGCTTCTGCTGCAGCGCGTAAACCAGCAACCATTACTTCTTCTTCCTCACGCATTTGCGGAGTTTCCATAGTAATACGGCCAATGATACCGTCGCGTAATTCGTTGATTAGTATTTCAGACATTTTGTATGTGTCTATTTGGTTACCACCACGAATACAGCCACGTTTTTTCCCCGCCATTTCAACAAATTCCCAATCACTTTGTGGTAATTCATCTATTTTATAACGCGCTTTTAATAACTCTGGGTATGCACGCAATAGGTACTCAGCTGTGTAACTTGCTACTTCTTCATACTCAAGTGCTGTATCACGAATAGCACCGGTAGCGCCTAAGCGATAACCTGAGTTTTCGTTTTCTACTTTTGGCCACAACATACCTGGCGTATCGTAAAGCATAATACCGTCTTCAAGCTTAATGCGTTGTTGTGCTTTGGTTACCGCAGGTTCATTACCTGTTTTTGCAACTATACGCCCAGCCAATACATTAATTAACGTAGATTTACCCACGTTAGGAATACCCATGATCATGGCTTTAATTTGCTTATCTGCACCCACTTTATGCGGCACTAGCTTTTTACAAAGCTCATTAATACGGTGTACTTCAGCTGCTTTATCATGCCCAAAAGAAATCGCTTTAACACCGTTTTCTTGCTCAAAATAATCTTTCCAGATTTGAGTCATTTTAGGATCAGCTAAATCAGCTTTGTTCAAAATTTTGATGACCGGCTTACCTTCACGCAAGGTTGCCACCATCGGGTTTTCACTACTGTAGGGAATGCGCGCATCAAGCACTTCAATGATCACATCCATTTGTGGCATTATTTCTTTAATTTCATTGCGGGCTTTATTCATGTGCCCAGGGAACCACTGGATAGCCATTTTTAACTCCTAACGTATAATTAACCGCTATTTTAACTGGCAATTCATTTAATTGCGCTATACTGGCGCAAATTTTTTCAGATTAGTTGTTATGGCTCTTAAATCCACCATTATGAAAGTGCAGTTATCGCTTAGCGATATGGACCGCCACGTTTATCAAGATTTTAATTTAACCTTGGCTCAACACCCATCAGAAACCGACCAAAGGTTGATGATTCGCTTACTCGCTTTTGCGCTAAATAGCTGTGATGGTTTAGAATTTACTAAAGGGTTAAGTGCTGATGATGAGCCTGAACTTTGGCATGTAAGCTATAGTGAAGAAATAGAACTATGGGTTGAACTTGGCTTACCAGATGAGAAACGCCTTAAAAAAGCCTGTAATAAATCTAAAAAAGTGGTGCTATATACTTATGGTGAAAACAATCAAGCAATTTGGTGGCAAAAACATCAACCTAAATTGTATGAATTTAAAAATCTAAGTATTTTTAGCCTTGATTACGCAGCAACACAAGCACTTGCTGCTTTGGTTGATCGTGGAATTAAGCTCGCCATTTCCATTCAAGATGGTGAAGTATGGGTAAATACCGATACAACCAATATTGAAATAAAACCGCTACAGTTAATGTAATTACGGTAGTTATACCAATTGCATTAAATTAGTTATCTATTATAGCGACAAATAAATAAGTCGATAACAAGGCGAAAATTATGACATATAGTTGTTCTATCTAAATAATTTTTAACGCAGGTAGCGGATTATTTAATACGCTAGGATGATCATGTTTTTAATAAAATTGGTATTAGGGAGCATATGAAAGTTAAACACGTTATTGTTTTACATGGCTTGTATATGTCTGGCTTTGTTATGCGCCCACTTTGTTCACGACTTGAAGAGTCGGGTATGACGGTATTAAACATTACCTACAATACGCTCGACCCTCACCGCGATACCATATTTGCACAAATTGATGAGTGTATTTCTAACGAACCTGCAGCGCTTGTATGCCACTCAATGGGAGGGCTGATTGCACGTGCTTACCTAGAGGCAAACTCTCCTGCTAGCCAGAATATTACGAAGGTAATTACACTGGGTACTCCACATAAAGGCAGCCATATAGCGCAAAAAATGAAGCAAAAAGGGTTTGAATCATTTTTAAAAAATAGTGTTGAGTTTTTGCTTACTAAAAATGGTAATTGGCCTTTTAAAGCTAAGCTTTATAGTATCGCAGGCGATTTACCTATTGGGCTTATGCCTTTAATAGTCAAAGGCAGCAAATCAGATGGCACCGTATTACTAGATGAAACCAAACTTAAAGGTATGGCCGAACACAAGGTGTTTCATTTAAGCCATACCAGTATGATTTACTCGCGCCAAGTACTCGATTACATTTTAAAGTGCTTAAACGAGAAAGATTAATCCTCAGCATTGGCTGCTATTTTATAACTAATTAAAAATATCACAGCCAGTATCAGCGGAATGGGCGCCGCAATGTAACCAAAAAAATCTGAGTTCGCAAAGCTTGCTCCTGCTAAGTGCGCGACTAGCCCAAGCACAAATGCGATGACTGCAATTCCTACCACGATTAACTCTGCTTTATTTTGTTTCGCTGTTTTTGCATGCATGTTATCTCTCCTAATTATTTCGACAACATTATTATGCGCCGTTAGGGTGGATGATTTTTGACCTACATCAATAAAAAAATAGCTAAGTTATTACCTTGAATAAAGTTTGTTTTAGATCATGATTTATATACTTCTGGGTTTTATTTATTTTTGAGGGGTAGTATTTTTATTAATCAGTCCCATTTCTATTAATAGTCTAAAGTGAATACAGGTATCAAAAACAGCTAATAGGTTAAAACTATTAACTAGATACATTTAAACGATTTTACTAATTTATCGAAATTAGTAATACTTATCACAAGTTCACAAACAAACGGTTATTCAGGAGCAAGTTATGTCACATGTAAACGCAATTGGTCTAAACAGCGCAAAAAGCGAAGACATCATAAAGTCACTCAATACATTATTGAGTAGCTACCAGATTCAATACATGAATGCGCGTGGTTTTCACTGGAATATTAAAGGCCGTAACTTTTTTGAACTACACGTTAAGTTTGAAGAAATTTATAACTTGCTACTTCTAAAAGTAGATGAAGTTGCAGAACGTATTTTAACGTTAGATGGCGCACCACTACATGCATTTTCTGATTACCTTGAAGTAAGTAAAATTAAAGAAGCTAAAGGTATTAGTGATGGTGTTACAGCCGTAGAAAACCTACTTGCTGGTTACAGTACATTAATTCACATGCAGCGTGATATTTTAAGCCAAGCTGGTGATGCAGACGATGAAGGTACAGCCTCACTAATGAGCGATTACATTTCAGAGCAAGAGAAACTGGTTTGGATGCTAAAGGCTTACTTAGACTAAACCAGCAAAAAAAAGCCCTCAATGAAGAGGGCACAAATAGGGATAAATCGTTAAATAATCAAGCGATTCGGTTACTATATTAGCCTCCTCCCAATACTAAACAACGCCCCTGTTACCAGTGGCGTTGTTTTGGGTTTAAGTGGGTGTAATGCTCATATATTGGGATAAACAATGTATAAGCATTACTACTACATTATTTTTCCCCATGAAAAAGCCCCAGCAATACTGAGGCTTTGTGAACGTTACGAATTAAGTAACTATATTAGTGTCGTTATTGTTGGTTAGAATTTACTTCTAAAACCTATGTAGAATGATTGACCAATTGGGTCATACGTACCTGCATCTGTTTCAGTACCAGTACTTGAACCGCTCACACCCGATAAAATGCGTGGTGGCTCTTTATCAAATAAGTTACTCGCACCAGCGTAAAGCTCTGTTGAATCGCTGATATGGTAACTTGCTTGAACATCATGATATGTCACTGAACCAATCCCTACTCCACCTGGAGCAATACCAAAACCACTTAAGAATTGATCATCAAAGTCTGCAGCGCCAATGTAAGTTAAGCTCCAGTTAAAATCAAAGTCGTTAAGTTTATAACCAAAGTTCCAGTTAGCTTTATGCTCTGATGCACCAATTTCTCCAGCAAACTCATCTTTATCAGCGCCTGGAAGTGGGATGCTATAACCATCAATTAGGTAAGTATAAGCAAGGCGAGTTCTAAACGCACCTGGGCCAATATCAGTAGAGTACGTTAGTGTTAAATCAACACCTTCTGTACCTAAACCACCACTGTTAGATACACCACTGTCAATAAACTCTAGTGAACCAGCACTATTATTACCTGATGGCGCACTACGACGAGTTACAAAGTCACAAAAGCTTGTATCGCCACCACCATAACATTGGTCAAGAATAAACTGACGAGGTGTTGATACGATTGCATCTGTAATTTCGATATCAAAGTAATCAAGCGTAATGTCTAGGCCTGATATTAGATTTTCTGGTGTAAATACTAAACCTACTGTTACAGAGTCACCAACTTCTTCTTTTAAATCTTGGTTGCCACGGTTAAAACCACTAATACCTTGTAAGTCAGACTGGTTAAGCGTGAACTCGCCATTTGAGGCGATATTAGTTGTAACACCAACATCTGTACGACAAGCATCACCTGCAGCACCACCGCCACTATTAGTAACACCTAAACATGGATCGTTTAAACCACTTGGGAAAGTTTGTGAAGGTGGAGAAAATAGTTCATCGATATTTGGAGCACGTGTTGAACGTGCACGGGTAGCACGTAAACGTAAGCTATCCATTACTTCCCAGTCTATACCCACGTTCCAACTTTCAGTATTGCCTACTGTTGAGTAGTCAGACAAACGAACTGCTGCATTCATTGTTACAGAATCAAGCACGGGGATGTTTGCTTCTACATAATATTCAGTTACATCAAACGAGCCTTCTGTTGCTGGAATTGCATTACCCGCATTAAGGCCAGCTTGCTGTAGAGCATCAAATTCACTACGTGAGAACTCTTCACGGTATTCAAAACCAGCAGCGATACCTACCGTACCTGCCGGTAAATCAAATAAATCACCTGAAATATTACCACCAATGATTTCTTGCTCAACCGACGTTGAAAGTGAGCTAGGTGCACTTACAAAATCAATAGCACCTTGCGATAGCGAATTGAAACCGTAAATGTCTACCGGCGCACAGTTAAAGCCACGTGCTGTCGCATCGATACAAATAGCCTCGTCAGTAATACCATCACCATCTAAATCTTGGCTATCGATAACAGCCTCTAAACCTTGACGAAAGCTTTGTACGTTAACTAAACCACCAGAAACTTGCTGCTCTTTTGTTTTACCGTATACATAGTAAGTATCGTAGAACCAACCATCTGCTATTTCACCTTGAAAGCCTAGTGCTAAACGGAATGTGTCACGCTCAGCTCGTGCTCCACGGTTACCGATATCACTTAAGCGCTTTGCAAAAAAGATATCACGCATACCATCACCGTCGGTGTCGGTTGCTGCGTTATATATATCATCAGGTACAAATGCGTTACGCAATATTTCACCGTTTACATTAAATTCAATTGGTACTTGGCCATTTGCATAAATGTCGTCAGAGGCAAAAGGAAATGGCTCTAATTCAGAAACGGTTGTTGTTGCAGCGTAAGTACCTTCATAAAAAAAGCTATGCTTGTCGCTTAGCTCGTAGCTACCATTTGAGGCAAATAAGTAACGTTCTGTAGGTATCGCTATCGTACGTACGCCACTTCGGTTAAAACCATTTGCAGCTACGCCATCGCCACCGTTAGTACTAAACGAGTTTTGTAGGGTGTTTGCATCATTAAACGTAAATGTTTCATCCCCAGCGCTAAAGCGACCCTGTGGCGGAAATGAAGATAAAAATGGACTTACAGCATCAAATACAGAGCCTGGGTTTGCTACTGGATCATCTTCAAAGAAGATACCTGAAAATTGGTCTACTGCCGAGCGGTCACGGTCACGTGAAAAAACAGCACCTTGATCAGAATACCCAAGATGGAACATCGCGTGCCCTTTCCCATCTGAGCTTGATAAGCCCGAGGTAAAGTTGAATTGACGTGATTCATCATCGCCTTCGCTTGATTCACCATATTGGCCTTCGAATTCAATACCTTCAAAATCATCTTTTAGTACAAAGTTAACTACACCAGCAACAGCGTCAGAACCATAAACAGATGAAGCACCACCTGTCATAATTTCAACACGTTCGATGAATTGACTCGGAATAGTATTTAAATCGACAGCAGAGCTACCTGGTACACCTGATACATAACGACGACCATTCACTAAAACCAATGTGCGGTTAGAGCCTAAATTACGTAAATCAACAGTAGCAACACCCGCACTTGCGGTATTAAAGTTTGAGTTAGTACGGCTAATAGCTGGTGTACCAAATGCAGGGTTCTCTAATAATAAGTCTTGAATATTTAACGACCCTGATGCATCAATAGCAGCACTATCTACAACTTGAATAGGAGCCGATGACATTGCCTCAGCTGAACGAATTCGAGAACCTGTAACTTGTACGCGTTCTATTTTAGTTATTTCGTCATCTTCTGCTGCAACACCTTGAAATGAAAAGCTTGCAAGTATCGCGCTGCTTAGCGCAACTGTTAACGACGATTTTTTAAATAATCGCGCGCTACCTTTGTTAGTTAATGTCATATAATTCCCCTGAATTGTTATTTTTGTAACTAAATGGTTACTTCGCGGATTACAGTAAGGGGATTTATTTAAACACTCTACGGGCATTATTTATGAGGCGTAGTCTTTGGTACGAATAGCAGGTTTTATGGGATGAATCAGTACGTCACAATTATTTTATAAATATATTGTACTTTTCATAACATTTTTTCCGCTAAGCACGGTCTTTATTATTATATACAGCAAGAGATAAAAATAATGATCGCTTCTTTTCATGCATTAACTTTTGTTAGTAACACTAAGTTTGCAACATTTTTAACAAAGCGTGTGCAAGATCACCGGCACTTTGAATCTCAATCTTTTCTTCAAACAAATAGATTAGATCAAATAGACACAGATCAATACAATGTACTGTTTTACGAACTAACCAACCTAGCTGACCCTATGCAAATAGTGCATTTAACTGAGCTTGCTAAAAAGCTGAAGTTAGTCATTATTGCTCAATCGGGACATTTTGCGAGTTTTGCCTTTGAAGTTGGCGCTGTAGATTTTTTAATATTAGATTCAACTGCATCACGTATTGATAAATGCTTTGATAAGCTGATTCACCTTTGCCCGATTGCAAGTGCGGCCGAACGCCAATACCAGCAAAGCACACAAGCTGAAAAGCCATCATCACACATTGTGGTTAAAGATGTAGGTAAGGTAAGGCTAATTGATATCAATGATATTATTTGGATAAATGGCGCGGGCAACTATGTAGAGCTGCATTTTACCCAAGGTAATACGCCGGTACTACATCGCGAAACCATGAAAAATATTGAACAACAACTAGAACCAGAAGGGTTTGTTCGCATTCATCGCTCAACGCTGGTAAGAAGACAAGCTATTTGCGAACTGATGCCTACTGACAGTGGCGATTATAGAGTAAGGCTGAAAAACGATATGTGTTTAAACCTTTCACGGCGCTATAAAGGGTGTTTAGAGAGTATTATAAGCCCTTTTCAATAGCGGTTTATAATACTCATGTTAGTTACCAGTTCTGTTTTATATAACTGTCATTTGGGTGCACTAATAAATAGCTTTCGGTATCTTTATAAAAATTAACTTCTACATCGCTATTTTTCCATACTTTTTCAAACATATTTTTAGCTATGATATTAATGTTTATATAATCAACTCGTTGATAGCCACGTTCTTTTACACCGGCAAAATAGGCCTCTAATGAATCGAGGCCATCCAAAGTTAACAGCTCAAACTCTTTTAAATTAACAACCACAAACTTAATCGTATTTTCAGGGTGAGTGCTCAACTCCTGAACAACGCCATTAGTTAACAGCGTAATGCCTTCATTATTAAAGCTCCCTTTCAATTCTAAATACATCTGAGGGGGCTGTGAACAAATTTGAAATTCACCATGTGCACCAAACATATATCGCCTTACATATATCAACTTCTATATATAGGATAATACAATTTTCCGATTTTGCAGTTAATTTAATAAAGCAATAAAAAAGGCCATTTCGAGTGCTTTTTCCTCTAAACTTTTAAAGCGACCTGATGCACCGCCGTGCCCTGCATCCATATCGGTTTTAAATACTAAAATATTACTATCAGTCTTAAGTTCACGCATTTTTGCAACCCACTTCATAGGCTCCCAATACTGCACTTGTGAGTCATGAAGACCGGTAGTAACGAGTATGTTCGGATAGTTTTGGGCGCGAATATTGTCATACGGCGAGTAAGCTTCAATTACATCATAAAACTGAGGCTCATTTGGATTACCCCATTCATCATATTCATTTGTTGTGAGCGGAATACTTTCATCAAGCATCGTGGTTAATACGTCTAAAAATGGTACATGACAGCCAACACCGCAATATAACTCTGGTGCTTGGTTTACAACCGCCCCCATTAATAAACCACCAGCACTGCCGCCTGAGGCAAACACCTTGCTGCTATCACAATAGCCTTGTGCAACAAGCGCTTTTGTCACATCAATAAAGTCACTAAAGCTATTTTGTTTATGCTCTTTTTTACCTTGCTCGTACCACTCGCGGCCTAGCATTTCAGAGCCTCGAACATGTGCTATTACATAAACAAAACCACGATCGAGCAAGCTCAGCGATGAACTTGAAAAACTTGGATCAATCGTATAGCCATACGCACCATAACCGTATTGAAATAACGGATTTGAGCCATCTTTTTTAAAGCTGTCTTTTCGATAAACAACTGATACGGGTACTTTAACTCCGTCGCGAGCAGTGACCATTAATCGCTCAGACTGATAGTCATCGGCATTAAAACTACCGAGTACTTTTTGCTGTTTAAGTAGTGTTTTTTCGCCAGTTGCTAAATCAACATCATATAAAGAACCTGGTGTTGTTAAACTTGAGTAATAAATACGCGCAGTGCCTGTGTCTGGCTCTGGGTTCATTGCTATTGCAGCATAATAACAAGGATCGGCAAACTCAAGTGCCATACGATCCCCTTGCCTATTAACAACTACAAATCGAGCTTGCCCTTGCTCGCGTTCACTCAATACTAAAAAGTCATTAAATAACTCTACACCTTCAAGCAGGACATTTTCTCTGTGAGCTGTATGCTCAACCCATTGTGTTTTATCAGCAATTGTTTCGTTTGTTGCCGTCATTAATCTAAAGTTTTTAGCTTGCCAGTTAGTCACAATATAAAATGTGTCACCTAGCTTATCTACGTCAAACTCGTGGCCATCTTCACGCGGCATTAATGCTTTAAATTCGCCAGTGGGCTTATTAGCATCAAGCACCCATGTATCATTGGTCTCTGTCGATGCTAAATCAATAATAATTAAGCTTTCATCGCGGCTTTTACCAAGTCCCATAAAAAAGCTGCTGTCTTGCTCTTCGTAGACCATTACGTCTTGGCTTTGCTCGCTGCCAAGCTCATGCCTAAATACTTGGTATCCTAATAGCGTTTTTAAATCTTTTTTTACATAAAAAACAGTTTTATTGTCGTTAGCCCAAACAACTTGTCCTTCTGTATTTTCAAGCACATCAGGAAGCATTTCACCGGTCGCTAAGCTTTTAAAGCGAACATTATAAATACGACGACCTTCAGTATCTTCAGAGTAAGCCATAAGCTGCTCGCATGGGCTTAGTGCGACTTCGCCCAGCTCAAAAAACTCAAATCCTTCAGCTAATACATTCACATCGAGTAAAAGCTCTTTATTATCGGCCTTTATGCTCGTACTTCTATAATGACGCGAGTATTCATCATCACCACGAACTTCTGAGTGATACCAGTATTTCCCGTCTTTAACGGGTACCGAATTATCATCTTTTACAATGCGTGCTTTTAACTCTTCAAAAAGTGTATTTTGTAGTGGCTTCATAGCAGCTAACTGTTCATCGCAGTACGCATTTTCAGCATGTAAATGCGCAAGTACTTGCTCATCCTGGCGATCGTCATTACGCATCCAATAGTAATTATCGGTACGTATCTTATTATGAGTACTTAATGTATGGGCTTGCTGTTTAGCAATCGGGAAATTAGGTAATAAACTTAAAGAGTAGACAGGACGAGACACAACAAAACCAATTAAAAAAATAATGTGATTTGCAGTTTATCATAAAAATAAAAAAGCCCATCCAATAGTTGGATGGGCTAAAACGGTAAACGCTTCATTACTAAAACCGCTATACCTTTGGGAAGATAATTTAAGCTTTATATTTGCTGCCAAGCCATAGCCCAGCTTTGCCCTACACCGGGTTCGAACATAGACTTATTATCGTCATTCGTGCGGCAAAACTCATTAAATGGCCAAGGCCTGCATTGATATACATGCCCAGTTTTTGGCTGCAATACCTTTGTACCCGCATTATAGTTTTCACAATTTTCAGGGTACACGTAATCATAAGTATCAAGGTTCTTAACAACACGCTCATCGCATTTTGCAATACAATGAAAATCGACGTGTGCTTTACATATACCACTGCTTTGCAAAGCAAAAATTTCATTATTTCTATAGGCTACAATTAAACCCTGTTCGGTCATTTTACCTGCGCTAACCAGAGGAACATGCACATTAATATGCTCGGCAACTAAACGTGGCCATGCGTGAGGCTCACCTTGCTCAAGCGAGGTGATCTTGTAATCAAATGATAAACTAACCAGCTCTCCTTGCATGTCGTAAAAGGTTACACTCACCACATCACCAATAAATAATTGGGTATGATGATTTAAGCAACCTATTGTTGACCACTTTCCACAGGCCAACGACGTATGCATAAACACGGCAACACCTTAAGAGTTACAAAATCTTATCCATACACTATGGATACACAAAAAATACACTGAGGGCAAGTGATACATAACAACACGTTATGCAGTAGTCCCGCTACCATAGCTTTTAAAAAGCCTTAGACCGGAAACTTTGCGTCCTAACCTTTCGGCTAGTTTGCCAGCAATGCGGCGATTATAATTCGACCCCGCATAACAATCAAACAAAAGAATGTAACCAAAAACAAAAACCAACCCTTTAAGGTTGGTTTAATGTATTTTTAACTAAACAAATAAGTTAAAGGCTCTTTCGCCCACGTAAATACCAGCAACACCAATAAAGATATAAATATTAACCACGCAGGCCAAGGCGCTTTAGTTACTTTAGCCTCAGAGTCATCCGCTTTTAACTCTTTTGAGCCTGTGATCATCGCCTTAACTAGCGGTTTGCCTTTTATTCTATAAATGATAATAGCCAATACGTGCAAGCCAATAGCATAAAGTAAAATGTCAAAATTCAGCTCATGTAGCCAATTGGCAAAATCAATCGTATCGCTAGACACATATTGAGCAAGCGGCCCGTCAGTTAAAATACCATCACTGCTCATTAAGCCACTTACAAGTTGCGTTATGATCAATATAAAAAACACTATCACCATACAGCTACCGGGTGCTGAATGGCCTAACGATTCGCTTGGTGTTTTTAGCTCCTTTAAAATAGCACCAGGAGAGTGCAGTAACCTACTTAATCTCGCGGTTTTACTACCAATAACACCCCATATTAAACGTGTTACTATAAGTGCTAAAGTAAAAAAACCAGCGACAAAGTGAAGCTCAATCATGCCCTCTTCAATGCTAAAATAAAGCACTGCAATACTTACAACCAAAAACCAATGAAAGCATCTAATAAACCCATCCCACACTTTTAACGTCGTCATTGTGCCTATCCTTAAAAAAACAGTATTATTTAATTTGTTAACTACTTTAACATCATAATATTAAGGTATCCTTATGAGCCATTCTACAAGCCGTGAGAGTAAATATCATGCAACCAGTTAAAAAAGCTATTTTAAAAGGCTTTTTAGATATGCTACCACTGTGTTTAGCCGTTGTTCCTTGGGGTATTTTATGCGGCTCTTTAGCGATTCAAAATGGCTTTAGTGCACTAGAAACCCAAGCAATGTCGTTATTAGTATTTGCAGGCTCTGCACAGCTTGTTGCAATTGAACTTATGGCGGGCAACACACCATTGCTCACAATTTTATTCACAACATTTATTATTAGCTCTCGGCATTTTTTATACGGGTTAGCAGTGCGTCATAAGGTGATTGATCAACCTATGCGTTGGCGCTTACCAGTAAGTTTTGTTTTAACCGACGAGCTGTTTGCGTTTTCTCATCATCGAAAAGCATATAGAACAAAAACACGCTTAATATACGCATTGAGCGCTGGTTTTAGCTTTTATATTGCATGGAATATTTGGACGTTAATTGGCATTGTAGCGGGCACAATGCTGCCCGACTTAACTAATTTAGGGCTCGACTTTGCGATTGCTGCCACGTTTATCGCGTTAGTTATTCCGGGAATCAAAAATTTGGCCTCACTCGTTACGGTAATTGTAGCAGGCGTTAGCGCAACGCTTTTAAAAAGTACCGGATTTGAGTTATGGCTTGTTTGCTCAGCGCTGCTGGCAATGGCCGCAGGTTATAGCACAGCAAGGCTAACCGCTAAAAAGGAAGCAACGCCATGATGACAACTATTTTACTCATGGCGTGTATTACATTTTTTACGCGTTATTTATTTTTACACCGCACTTTACCGTTTGAAGTAGGTCCTAAAATGCAGCAATTTTTAAGCTTTAGCGCACCTGCGGTGCTTACAGCAATTTGGGTGCCTATCGTGTTTTTGAATGAAGATGGCATTAACTTAGACTGGCAAAACCCTTATTTAAGCGCAGCGATAGTCGCCATCATTGTTGCCTATAAAACACATAATATTTATTACACAACGCTTGCCGGTATGGGGCTATTTCTGATTTTAAATTAGAGCACTCTTTGTACTTTATGAAATACTGTACTCAGGTTAAAATACCGATAACAATAATAAAAAAGACGCCAATATGCACAAATTCCATCAATTAAGCGCAACAAGCTTGCAGGGTCAACCTATTAACTTTAGTGATTTTGAAGGTAAGGTTGTGCTTATTGTTAATACCGCAAGTAAATGTGGATTTACCTACCAATACGAGTCGCTGCAAGCTTTGCATAATAAATATGCCAACCAAGGTTTAGTTATTTTAGGGTTTCCGTGTAATCAATTTGGTCAGCAAGAACCCGGCGACGCTACACAAATAGAGCAAGGATGTTTAATTAACTTTGGTGTGAGTTTTTTAATGGCGGCCAAAGTAGATGTAAACGGTAAGCATGCTCACCCAGTCTTTCGTTATTTAAAATCGGCTTTACCTGGTTTTTTAACACGTAAAATAAAGTGGAATTTTACTAAATTTTTAATTGCCGCAGATGGCACGCCAATTAAACGTTATGCACCTTTTACTAAACCCCAAAAGCTAGAACTTACAATTCAAAAAGCTTTGGCACAGGCTAAAAGCACGCTTTAAAAAGTAATAAAGAGGCGCAAGGCCTCTTTATTGCCAATACTATTGAAACTTAAACATACGCATAACTGCACATTTAAACTCTCAATATTAATTGGTATTTTATTTATACTAGTGAAATTTAATCGGTGTAATCGCTTAAATCGTCTTCGCCTAGATTTTTACGCAAGCGTTTTTGCTCAAGGTAGTCTTCCAACTTCTTTTTAACCTTTTGCTTGTTCTTATCGTGTTGATTACGGCCGAGCATTTCGTACTCGTCTTCAACAAAATCGTCATCTAGCGCATCGTAACTAAATGTCTTACCCACAACCCACTCCATAAAGTGTTTGAGACCAACCAAGGATTTTATTATCGCAATAGTCGGTAAAATTAAAATGTTTAACGTCAAAATGCTGTGCAAATTAACATCAAAATAAAGCCACGTGACTACTGTAAATAGTCTTCATGTCAGTAATGTGAATAAATAGCGCTAAATTTGAATTGAGGAAAGTGAGAGTTTTTTATCGTATCGATAAATAAAATTTATTAATTTTTATTAGTTAGCCAATTTGACTAAAAAATAGTTATTTATTAATTGATTTCATTTACTAAAAAACAAACAAAAACAGTTAACCACATGTTTTATATTAAAAAATAAAACTGGCATCAAACTTGTTATTAATTAATCGTCATCAACAAAAGTAGAGAACAAACATGAAAAAATTACTATTAGTTAGCGCATTAATTTGTTCACCAGCCGCTATGGCTCATAACGATAACGATTCTGCAATTTCATTTAGTAATGATGAATGTAACGTCGAATTTAAAAATGATGTGCGCATTAAGCCAAACGAATTGGAAATTTTTACCGCCAACAATAAAACCATGCAGTTTAATAGCCATGGTGACTTAACCGTAAATGGCGAACTTGTAGCGCTGAATAATTCGCAGCGCGACGCGCTAACCAAGTACTCTGATAGCTTACGCACTCAATTACCTGAAGTAGCTAATATAGCGCTTGAGGGGGTTAAAATTGCCGGAGTAGCATTAGAAGAAGTAGGCAATGCATTTAATATTGACGGTCTTGATAATATGTCTGAGCTTATGGATGACATTAAAATCGAAGTAGAAAACACATTTTACCAGCAAGGTACATTTGTGATGGGCCAACAAAGTTTTAATCAATTTGGCGAAAACTTTGAACAACAATTTGAGCAGCAGATAGAAACAGCGGTTGAATCAGCAGTAATGCAATCAATGGGCAGTATTTTAGTAGCTTTAGGTTCTGAGTTACTTGGTTCAGGCGGTGATATGGATGCCTTTGAACAACGTATGGAAAATATGGGTGCACAAATAGAAGAAAAAGTAGAGCTACATGCAAGCGCACTAGAAGAACGTGCCAACTCTTTATGTGGAAACTTTGCTGATATTGCAAAACAAGAAGAGCAATTAGTAATGCAAGTGCCTGAGCTTGAAGGTTACCAGTTATTTAGCTTTAAACAAAATTAGTACAGCAAATGTTATTTAACATCCCTTTGGCAGCACTTAAGTTTACTTAAATGCTGCTTTTTTGTATTTCGTTGACTTATTTTTTAGCTAATAAAGTAAGCTTACCCAATGTAACTATTGCTTGCTCAATTTGCGCGTTCCATTGCACACCATAACTTAATCTTACGCAGCTTTTATATTTATTAGAGGCCGAAAAAACAAGCCCAGGGGTAATACTAATACCAACCTCAAGCGCAAGTAAAAACAATGTTTGGCTATCGTACTCGCCTCCTAAATCTAGCCACATAACGCAGCCTCCTTTTGGATCGCTTATTCGTGTATTTTTTGGCATAGCTTGTTGTAAGCACCATCGCATACGCTCTTTGTTATCGCGCAGGCGTTGCCTAAGTACTTTTAAATTTCGGTCGTACTCACCACTGACAATAAACTCAGATAACGTCCATTGGTTTATTAACGAAGCAGAGCAACTTAGTGCTCTTTTATATCGCCTTGCTTGCGTTGCAAATTTACCCGCAACTAACCAACCTACACGATAGCTCGGCGCTGCCGTTTTAGAAAAAGATGAGCAACTAATCACTAATCCTTTTTTAGAGTACGCTAAAGCAGGTGTGCCTCGTTTTGCCGTAAAATATAAATCGCCATATACGTCATCTTCAATAAGCACTACGTCATGACTTTCAAGTAGCTCCACCAGCTGCTGTCTATTTGTATCAGGCATAAAGCTGCCCACAGGGTTACTAATTGCAGTCGAGAATAAACACGCTTTTATATCATGCTCATTTAAAGCGCGTTCCAAATCACTTAACCAAATACCATTATCTGGGCACAGTGGTATTTCGAGCGCTTTAAGCCCTAGGCTTTCTATTAACTCGATAATCCCGTGATAACAAGGCGTCTCAATGGCAACTACATCGCCTGGCTTTGTTACACACTTAAGTGCAATAGCCATGGCTTCTTGTGCACCATTGGTGATCACAAGCTCGTCCATATTTATACCAATACCAAAATCTAAATAGCGATGCACTAATTGCTTTTTCAGCGGCACAAACCCATCTGTTGGTCCATAGTTAATAGCTTTACTGCCCGCAATTGTCATTACACGACGCATGTTTCTGGCGAGTGCTTTATCGGTAGGTGCAGCAGCAATTGGGTTAGCGATACCAAAAGGAACTACGTTAGCTTGATGAATCGCACTGTATACCTGCTCTATTAAGGCTTGTTTATTTACCACAACAGGTTCGCGACTTAATTTAACTCGCTTAGGTAAATTATGCGCCATGCTAACGACTTTTAAAAAATACCCTGATTTTTCACGTGCCTCTACTAACCCCTGATCTTCAAGTACTTGATAAGCTTGCTTCACTGTCGGAATACTAATGTTTAAGTTATCTGCCATTTTACGCAGTGATGGAAGTTTTTCGCCAGGAAGTAAAACCTGCTGGGCGCTCATATCTCTGATCAACTGAATAACTTGCTGATATAGAAACTCATGCCCCTGGCTATTTTTTTGTCTTATCATCACGCATCCAAATCTGTATAGGTTACATTTTTACTTTTCTGTATATGGTAAGTATACAGACAGGTCTTAAAATAGCCATTCAATCGGGCTTTGGAGAGTAACCATGAAAAGTGCAGCGCTATACATTACAACCGTTTTAATTTGGGGTTCTACTTGGTTAGCCATCGAATTTCAGCTAGGTGATATTGCGGTAGAGCTATCGTTATTTTATCGCTTTGCTATTGCAGCACTTTTAATGTGGTTATATGTAGCGTACAAAAAACCGGATATGCGCTTTTCATTAATCGATCATGGCTTTTTTGCTTTGTTGGCTATTTGTAATTTTGCCTTAAATTACTTAATGCTTTACTGGGCACAAAATTACTTAACCTCCGCTATGACCTCTATCGCCTTTTCACTATTGCTGGTTATGAACATAGTTAACACTCGACTATTTTTTGGTAAACCTATCTCAAAACGAATTTATACCGGTGCCGCACTCGCTGTATTAGGTATTACGTGTCTGTTTTGGCCACAGTTACAGCAGTTCGACTTAAGTAACGGTGCATTGGTCGGGTTACTACTTGCCCTTGGTGGCACCTTTGTGGCTTCATTGGGCAACATGATAAGCGTTCGTAATTCTCGTAAGCAAATTGGCGTATTGCAGGGCAATGCATGGGGCATGTTATATAGTGCTATAGGCTTAGCTTTATATGTATTAATGAACGATGTGCAATTTAGTTTAAACGCCCCAACTAGCTACTGGTTATCATTACTTTATTTATCAATATTTGGCACAGTAATCGCTTTTGGTTGTTACTTTGCACTACTAAAAAATATAGGCCCTGAAAAAGCCAGCTACGTTATTGTTTTATTCCCATTAGTGGCAGTAACACTGAGTAGCTTTTTTGAAGGCTTTGAATGGCACGCAAATACCTTTGCAGGGTTTAGTTTAGTGCTATTAGGTAACGCCATTGTGCTTACCCCAACAAAACGAATTAACGCCTTTTTAGCTAATAGAGCAATAGCTAAAAGTGGCTCCGTCCCCAGTTAGACGCGTTATTAACGCAACTAACGCAAAAGCGCCTACTTTACTGAAGGCGCTTTTTTATTGGCATATGAAAAAGTAAGGCCTGTCCATACACACTAACAACTGCAGGAGTTTTACCTATCAGCTCACCATCTGCTTCAATCAATAGCCCTTCAGTATTTATGGAAGCTGTATTTAAGCGACTATAGGTAAGGTTTTTTATATACTCATGACGCTTAAAAAATAACTTAATAAAGCTTATTACATTATAAAAAAGCCCACCCGATCGCATTTGATAACACTCAAGCTGACCATCAATTAAATCTGCTTTTGGCGCTATTTTTAGCCCGCCACCAAAGTACTTATGATTAGCAAATACAGTAATTAAATTTTGATACTGCCGAGCATCGTTATTAAACGTACCTTGTAACTGCTGAGCTTGATAATAAAATAGCTCTTTAATGCTCGTCCAACTGTAATCAAAAGATGAAAAATTAGCTTTATCATTAATAGTTTTAATCACATGAGCATCAAATCCTACCCCTGCAATATTAATAAAATAGCGGCTATTAATTTTTCCTATATCAATTGCTGTCGGTGTATTAAATAATGCCTTTCGCCAATCATCTTCTTTGCAATTAAACCCTCTGGAGAAATCGTTACCTGTACCGCAAGGTAATAATGCTAACGAACAACTGCTCCCTATTAGCGCATTGACCGCCAAGTTCAATGTACCATCGCCACCTAGTGCAACTACTTTGGGAAATTTACTCAGTAACAACCTTATTTGAGCGCAGTCATCGTCAAAGCTTCCCGTTGTAGTAAATATACAATAAGAAAAGCTGCGTTTTTTACAGATATTTTTAAGCCATGCCAATGATTTTTGGCTCTGTTTTTTGATACTTGGTTTAATAATTATAAGTAGTGACAAGCTTTTGTTTCCAGCAATGTATTTTAGAGTGAGATAACAAACGTTTAATTAAATTTTTTTAATCTGAATAAATAATCAAAAAACATTGTATAAAATGCATAAAAATAAATTAAAAAACCAAAAACCCCAACATCAAAGGGGTTAAAACCAACCGTCATATAAATAGCTATGCAAAAACAGTAATGCAACTTACTGAATCGCATATTAATAAAATCAATTCAGATTAGTTTAACTAATCCCTCAGGCTCAATTTTTATCGTTGTATTTTTAATCAAACAACGTGCAAAATGCACGCGATTTCAACAGATACAACCGGAGCAAAATAATGAAACCAATTAATACATTAAATCAAACAGCAGCAGCGCAAGTAGCCGTTAAACCAACTAACCGTAAAGCAAGAATGTTAGCTAAACTTAACACGATTGGTAAAAGACTAGCACTTAGCGGTGCAGCTCAATATAAATAATCACCCAACCATGATTATTTTTCGGTGCAGCGAACACTCAACCACTAAATGAAGTCACTTATTTAGCTCCCATTGTTTGCTGCAACCTATTTATTTTATTAAAAATTGCCTTAATTTCCCCTTATTTACAAAAAAAACCTCATTTACGTATATTTTTTAGGCAAACAGTCATTTTGCTATTTACACAGCGGTATCACCTAAGTATTATTCTGCGTCACGGAGAGATGGCAGAGTGGTCGAATGCACCGGTCTTGAAAACCGGCATGGGTTTATAGCCCATCTAGGGTTCAAATCCCTATCTCTCCACCATATTTTAATTGGTGGCTTTCTTTACTTCCATCAATACAAACGGTTATGCGTTGGAGAGGTGTCCGAGTGGCCGAAGGAGCTCCCCTGCTAAGGGAGTATAGAGTTTGTAGCTCTATCGAGGGTTCGAATCCCTCCCTCTCCACCATACTTAATTTAAACCACTTGATTGTGGTTTTTTTGTGCCTAAAATTTAACACCGATACTAAATTGGGAGGGTGAGAACCCTCGACAGGGTTCGACAAAATGTCTGGAACATTTTGGGCCGCTGCAAGCGTCGCGCAGCGATTGATTACATGGATGTAAGCAAGTCTATCCCTCCCTCTGGACCATACGTAATTTAAACCACTTGATTGTGGTTTTTTGTGCCTAAAATTTATAAAAACTAAACAAATTGTGCCTAGTAATAACTTAGGGCATTATTAACACAACTTTAGCCACTTTTAGGTTTAGCTATGATCCGGTTCATATTGCTATCATTTTGCGCGGCAGCACCATTTTTTACCTTGGCACAAAGTACAACAGTGTATAAGTGTGTAATTAAGGGCGTTCCTACTTTTAGCCAAACGCCTTGCGCTAAAGATGCACAAGTTATTACTCTAAAAGATATAAATGTAATTGAAGCATATAAAAGCTCTACGCCCGGTAAAGGTATCACCGATACCTCTGTTGATGACTACTTAGAAGTTCAGCAAATAGAGCGTGAAATAAAGCGCCTTGAGCTATCTATTGAACAAAGCCAAAAAGAATACGCAGCTAAAAAACAACAAATAGATTATATGACCCAAGATAAGGCCAATCGTTTAGGCGCTTCGTCTATTGCTGATGCTATCGCAACTAAAACAAATTCATTAAAACAAGCCTACGACGCATCAATTAGTCAAACGCAGCAAAAAATAGAGTCATTAAAGCAAAGAAAGCAGCAGCTTAGCCAAAACCCTTAAGCGCTCGTTTTACTATAGAAATAAATTGCGCAACGTCTCCTTGAGTATTATAAATATGTGGCGATACTCGTATTCCAAATTTGCGAGCATCTACACTAACTTTCGCTTTATTAAGCTCTGTAAGTACATGGTCTTGTTGCTTGTTAAAAAACAAAATAGCAGTCCCGCTGCATTTATCACCACTCATAGGTGATACAACATATTCGCTTAGTTGCTCATGAATAAGCGTAAGCATCGCTAAGTTATGCACCCTTACCTTGTGAGCTGTTAGCTCTGCAAAGTAGGTAATACTATTTGCGGCAATAATATAAGGCGCTACAGAAGGGGTGCCACCCCAAAACTTGAGCGCACTGGCGTTATATTCAAAGTGGTTAATATCGAACTCAAATGGATTTTGATGCGAAAACCAACCCACATCTTTAGGCTCACAATACTCTATTTGATTTTTGTTAACCCATAAATAAGCTGCACCTGGGCCACCACATAACCATTTAGCGCTCGATCCAATCATAAAGTCCGCATCGAGCACGCTTAAATCAAGCGGTATAACCCCCGCTGACTGAGCAACATCAACTATTGATAAACTATTGGTTAATTTACTTATAGCTACAATATCGTACACAGGCGCCTGTACACCTGTATTTGAATATACATGACTTATAAAAACTAAATCGATATCACAAGTTATATAACGCTGCCAAACACCCATATCAGTTAGGTTTTCATGCTCAGGTATAAATATGATTTGAGCACACGTTGGCAACGCTTTTTGCATTGCAAAACCCATACTCGGAAAATCACTTTGCGCCATAAGCACTTTACAATTTTTTTGCTGTAGCCGTGGATGCGACATAAGCAATTTTGTTAAGCCACTTGATAAATTAACCTGAGGACAAAACTGCGAACTAGGCGCATTAAATAACTTACCAAGCGCGGTAGTAAATTGCTCAACTGCGGGCAGCCATTGTTGCCAAGGTTCTTTATTTGAGCTCTCCCACGGTAAAAAGTAGTGCTGTGCTAAATATTGCTGCGTATTTTTAAGAGGACGCCCTACCGAGTGGTTTAGTAAATAACAGCCATCAGCCATACAAAAATCATTTTTAAGCATGCTATTTAACCCATTCTTTAAGTGTATTTAGATCGTCAAAACGTGTTTTTATATCGTCGCGTTTGGCACTGGCTCGCCTATCTCTTAATTTTTCGAGCGAATCAAGTAACACATTAAGCGGCGGACCACTTGCTGTTACCTTGCTCATATGCTGCTGTTGCATATTTTTTGAAGGCTGAGCAATAAACTTTTCAACCAGTTGATTATGATGACCGACTGCGGTGTCGCCATGTAATTTACACACTTGGATAAATAACGTTGCGTGGCTTTTAAACCAATCTGTATTTTTATATTGCTCTGCTTGTAAAAAGTCATCCATAAAGCTTTGCATACGCATGGCTTCTCGTAGGATTTGTTGATCCTCTGGCATCATATATAAAAACTTATCCACCAGCATTTGCGAGTAACTAGGCTCGTTTGCACTACACAGCCCTAACAGCATATCAATCACGTTAATACCTGCAAAGTCACCAGCATTTGCCCCTCTGTAAACCTCTTTACCTACACGGTACGGTTTATAATAAGGGCGAACGCAGTTAAAAAAGCGATCTGTATCGAGCTCAGAATAAAGTGCATTGTTTGACTCAATTACATCTATAAGCGCTTGTTTAGCTACTTTTAATAACTCACCACACAAGGGATGTGAAATACCTAACGGCAATATTTTTAATAATGCATCACTTGCCCGTTTGTAGGCCAAAATGCCTTGAGTGTTATAATCAAGAAACAGCTTTTCATCAGGTAAATTGGTAAATCGTTTATAAATACCGTTAAGTGCTTTGTTATGAGTAGTTAAGTGGGCGGTAGCAAAACGAGGGGTTACGCCAATAGATGCGCCTATATGCATAGCAAGCGCTGAGGCTTCTATTAGCGGTGAAGTGGTTTCTCTGCTTGGCTCAGTAATTTCATGGCGCCTACACGCTGCCATAAATAATCCTACGTTACCGAGTAAGTCAAAAGCGCTATCAAAGCCTTGATCTGTGTTTCCCTCGGCTAATAAATTGCTAATTAATACGTTGCCTTCTTTTTCTAATTGTTGCTTTAAGGCCTCGCCTACCCCTTCTACATTTGCTTTATCGGTTTGCTGCCAATAAAGCTGCTCTAATTCACTATTTAAAGTGACAAACTCAGTTCGTATCCAGTGATCGAAAATAGCGGTATGTGTGTTCATTGTTGTGCTCTATTATTTTTATAGTTAAATGCTAACAGAGTTCAATGAGGGTAAAACGCCAAAAAAATTAGTAAAAACTGCAATACTTAGCAATAATCACTACAAATATAAAAATAATTAATAAAAGCCGACAACTATGTTAGATAAAAAAGATCAGCAATTACTCATTGCACTGCAAAGCCAAGCTCGTATGTCGGTTTCAGATTTGGCCAGCAGTATTAACCTATCGGATACGCCTTGTTTAAGGCGTATAAAAAAGTTAGAGCAAGAAAACATTATTACCGGCTACCACGCCGCCATAAATCCTAAAGCACTTAACCTTAATGTGTTGGTATATGCGTTTGTACGATTAAGCCAAAACTCGGTAAGTGCTGCAGAGCAATTTGAGCAACATGTAGAAAAGTTATCACATGTATTAGAGTGTTGTGTAATATCAGGCAGCTATGATTATTTATTAAAAATCATTGCACATGATCTTGAGAGCTACGAAACGTTTGTGAAACATCAACTAGGTGGCTTAAGTTGTATCGCAAATATAGAATCAACAGTTGTGTTAAAGCAGTCATTTAGCAAAAAACAGTTACCTTTATAAAAATAACCAAAATAACTTACTGTTAGCTATACTGATATTTCAAAACGACAATAATAATTGCTTGGACCTTATGTGAAAAATTTTAACTCTAAAAATCATTCCATTATTTTTTACATCATGTTTGCCTTGGCATATTTTTTAGTCGGCATAGCACTCACTAAACTTGCTTTTAACTCGCAAATAATTCCAATTTGGTTACCTGCCGGCATAGCTTTAGTTGGCTGTTATATTTGGTGGTGGCGCTTTATCCCGCCTCTATTTGTAGCTGCAATTGCATTTAATCTAAATATTTTTGATAGTTCAGCTCATGAGTTAGTCCTGGTCGGTAACTCATTTAACGAGGCTATGTATATCGCCTTTGGTGTTGTTATACAGGCAATGGTCGGCGCAGCTCTTTTAAAGTATTGGCTTGGGCACCCGCTGCGCTTTAAAAAGCGCAAAAATATAATTTACTTTATCCTTGTCATAGCAATATTGGTCAGCTTAATTTCGGCTAACTTTGGCATATTTGCCTTAAGCCAATTCAACTCGGTTTACAGTGTTGATAATCATTGGAAGAATGTTACTTACTGGTGGCTTGGTGATACATTAGGAGTATTAATTGCGACTCCGCTTTTACTTTCTTTATTACCACAAAAGTCTAATCAGCATAATATATCGGCGTTTCCGACAATTGCAGTATGCTCTATTTTATTTTTATCAGTCGCGGTAACAACGCAGTTATACGATCAAGAAAATCGTATAAACACTATTAAAATTGCTGAACGTGAAGTCCATGTTATAGAAAACAGCCTTTATAGATATACAAATCGTAGTATTATTGCAGTGCAGAGCCTAGCAAGTCAGGTACAGTCATCTCCCATGCTAAGCCAGCAAGATTTTTATTCTTATGCTAGCCAGTTACTAACTCAGCACGCATTTATTAACGCCTTATCGTGGAACGCAAAAATACCTCAAGATCAACGCGACGTCTTTGCCCAAGAAATATCAAACATTTATCATTTAGATATTGATGTAGTTGGCGAACCTCTTGAAAGTAGCGATCCCCTTGTGATAGTAAAATACATAGCTCCTTTTAATGGTAATCAAAAAGCTATTGGCTTTAATGTATTTTCAAACCCTGATCGAAAAAGCTCTCTGCTTAACCCCGCTATAAAGTACATGCCAGTAGGAACTAAAATAATTCAGTTAGTGCAAACCAAACAACCTAAACCAGCCTATTTATTATTTGCCCCTGTGTACTCCCAGCATAGTGATGAAAAAACAATTAAAGGCTATGCCACTGGTGTATTTTTAGTGCGTAGTATTATTGAGCAGGCAATTTCTAAAGAACAGTCTGATATGTTTTCGATTGGTATATACGAAGATACAAACACTCCGCCGTTTTATAGTAATTACTCTCAAAATGTTCAGCAAGCTAAAGGCAGCCGCTTAATGTCGTTTGATGTGGACTTTGCAGGGCAAAAATGGATTGTAAAACTAGCCCTTAAAGAAAGCTTTTTAACACAACATAATAGTCAACTAACTTTATTATTACTCATACTTCAAGTTGCCGTATGTTCTTTAATTTTAATGGTTTTACTGCTGTTTAATCAGCAACAAATCGCACTTACACGTCAAGTTGCAGAGCGTACTCACTCACTCGCACAAGCAAAGAAGCAGTCCGATTTAGCTAATCAGGCTAAAAGCCAATTTTTAGCGAATATGAGCCACGAAATACGAACACCATTAAACGCCGTTATTGGTTTTTCTTCACTTGCTAGAGAAACAGACAATGCAAATACACTCATTGGCTATTTAGATAAAATAAACTCTGCATCTAAAAGCTTATTAAACTTAATTAATGACATTCTTGATATATCAAAAATAGAATCCCAAAAGTTAGTTATTGAATCTATTGCATTCGACTTAGGTGCTTTAATAACACGTATAAACAACATGTTTGAGCAAAGCGCCGTTAACAAAGGTATTAAATGGCAAGTTAATTCAAAGCTACCTGTTGATACCTGGTTTATTGGTGATCCTATGCGAATTGAGCAAATATTACTTAATTTATGTAGCAACGCGATTAAATTTACAAGCCAAGGCAGCGTTACTTTAAACATAGAAACAGAGTTTACTGCCGCCAATAAAGTACAGCTAGTTATAACCGTTAGTGATACCGGCATAGGTATAAAACCAAGCCAACATAAAAAATTATTTAACGCATTTACCCAAGCGGATAGTTCTACCTCAAGGCAGTTTGGTGGTACAGGCCTTGGCTTAACCATAGCGAAAGAGTTAAGCCAATTAATGGGGGCTGATATAACACTTAAAAGTGAAGTAAATAAAGGCTCTACTTTTACATTTTCAATGCGATTAGAAACAACAGAACCTAAAAAAGAACATGTTATTACATTTGATAATACTAATATTACTTCGCTAGATATTTTGGTCGCAGAGGATAACCCAGTAAATCAAATGGTTATTAAAGCGATGCTTGGCTCGTTAGGAATTGTGCCGTATATAGTAGAAAATGGCGAACTGGCCGTTGATATAGTTAAAAAGCAGCATTTTGACCTAGTGCTTATGGATTGCCAAATGCCTGTAATGGATGGCTATAGAGCAACGGCACTGATCCGCCAGTTTAAAACTGAACAAGAGCTCCCGATTATTGCTTTAACTGCCGACGTTATGCCAGAGGATAAAGCACATGCACAAGCCGTTGGATTTAACCAGCACCTTGCAAAACCGCTTGAACTCATTAAGCTAACCGAGTGTCTTGTCCAATATGCAGAAGTTAATGAACAATAGTGGTTTAATTTTAAGAATAGTTTTAAGAGTCGCTTTTGGTTTTGTTTTAAGTGTTTTTTCGCATATTGCTGTCGCTCAAAACTGTATCTCGCAGGCGAGCGACTTTAAATTTATAACAAAAAGTAAGCAACAAGGCTTATTACGCTTTGAAAAAGAGCACAACCACCAGCGCTTTAATTACCACGCACTTTTACCATTTAACGATTACTTAGATTTTGCATATAAACATATAAATAAAACCAATCCACGTGCAGATATGCCATGCCCTGTTATTACACAAACGTACCAGCAATTAGTAACACAAGGTACGCGAAAACCTGACCCTACTATTGCAGATATTATTGCCCCTTTTGAGCTTACGCATCCAAACAGCAATAAAGTTGCACTATTAGTTCACGGGCTAACTGACTCACCCTTTACGTATCACGATTTAGCACAAGTGTATTATCAACAAGGCTATACTGTGCGTACTATTTTATTACCAGGACATGGAAGCGCCGCAAGTGCATTACTCAATGTAGAGGTTAGCCAATGGCAACAGGCAATAAAATACGGTATTAAACGCTCGGTGCAAGACTTTGATGAGGTGATACTCGCAGGTTACTCTACCGGTGCAGCGTTACTTATTGATTACGCAACCAAGCACACTGTTTCACCCAAAATTAAAGCGCTTATGCTTTATTCGCCAGGCTCCGAGCCACATAATAAGTACGGCTGGATAGCAAAGTGGATTGATGACATACCCTTTGTTAATTGGATAGATAAAGACGCCGATGTAGACTTTGCTAAGTATGAATCATTTCCTTTAAATGCAGCTGCCGCGTCGTACGATGCTATGTCACTTGCAAGCGTAAGTAGCTTAAACAAACGCTCTGCACTTAAATTACCTATTTTTAGTGTACTTAGCGATATTGATACCACGATAGATACGCGTGCCACGCTAAAATTATTAAGTGCGTTACACAAAGATAATTCAGTAAAATATAAGCCGCTCGATACTTTAGTACTTTATGGAAGCACTGATATTTTACCGCCAGACTTTGCTAGTGACTACACAGTAAATAACCCGCAATGCACATCGCCTCAGTGTAAAAAAGTTCATGGTATGTCGCATATTGCTATTGTTAACTCACCGCAAAATCCACATTATGGGATTAACGCAACCTATCGTAATTGTGGCAGCTTTATTAACGACGAGTCCCTGTACAAAACATGTAAAACAACAAAAAATCCACAACTAGGAGAGCGTACAAGCGCCAACTTAAAACACTATCCGGCTTTACAACGCTTAACTTATAATCCTCATTTTACCGAGCTTAAAAAGCAAATTAGTACGTTTATTAAAAACGTAGAACAGCTTAGAACAACTACAAGGTAAGTAGTCATGGGAACGTTTTCGCACCAATGGTTTAGCAGTATTAATGAGATTGATCAGGCGCAGTGGCAACGTTTATTTGGTGATGAACCATTTACTCAACATGCTTTTTTATATGCCCTTGAGCAAAGCCAATGCGTAACACAAAAAAGCGGTTGGCAGCCCCATCACCTCGCTATTTTTGAAGATGATACGCTCATTGCGCTTGCACCTGGGTATTTAAAAAGTCATTCATACGGCGAGTACGTATTTGACTGGGCATGGGCTGAGGCATACGAAAAACACGGTTTAGAATATTATCCCAAGTGGCTATCTGGCATTCCCTTTAGCCCTATTGAAGGCAAGCGTATTGCTATCGAGCACGCTAACCCAAATGCGGTGTATCAGTACATTACAGAGCAACTGAATATACACAGTGCTGAGCAAAGGTGGTCGGGGTGGCATGTTAATTTTTGCGACCAAGCCCAAGCAACATCATTAACTGAGCAACATGCCATGCTAAGAGTGGGTGTGCAATTTCAGTGGTTTAATAAAGGTTTTGAAACCTTTGACGATTTTTTGCAAATACTTAACTCACGAAAACGTAAGTCACTTAAAAAAGAGCGAGCTAAAATAGCGCAACAAAATATTGATATTGAATGGCTGCAAGGAACGCAAATTACGCCCGAGATAATGCAATTGTTTTGTGAGTTTTATCAGCGTACCTACTTAAAGCGATCTGGTCATTTGGGCTATTTAAATATGGAGTTTTTTACGCTTTTACATGCATTAATGGCTAATAACCTCGTTATTATGCTGGCCAAAAAAGACGACAACGTGATTGCTGCAACACTTAGTTTAGTAGGTGAGAATACACTTTATGGGCGCTACTGGGGAGCAAGTGAGGAAGTAGATTCGCTTCACTTTGAGCTGTGCTATTACCAAGGTATTGAGTTTGCAATAAAGCATAAACTCAGCTGCTTTCATTCGGGAGCACAAGGTGAGCACAAAATAGCACGCGGATTTGAACCCGTACTTACCTACTCTGCTCACCATATTGTTGATGGCGATTTCAGTAATGCAATAAGCGACTACTTAAAGCGTGAACGCGGCCATATTGATATATATAAAGAGCAATGTAGCTCATTACTGCCGTTTAAAAACGAGTAACTGATTATTTGCAGGCATGGCAGTATCGCTAATAAGCGTAAGCCCTGCTTGCTTAGCTAGTTGTTCAACTGCTTCAAAATCTCTTATTCCACTTAACGGATCGCGCTCTGTTAAAAAGGCACTAAAGTCATCATTACTTGGGCTGGTAAATTCACCTTGGTATTTGAATGGCCCATAAATACACAACATACCGTCGCTATTTAAGTGACGTTTAACACTGTCAAAAAAACGTTCAACTAATTGCCAACTTACAATATGAAATGTGTTTGCAGTATAAATAGCGTCAACCTTATCTACAGGCCATTCATTATTTAAATC
Source organism: Pseudoalteromonas sp. SR43-3 (assembly GCF_014163875.1). NCBI lineage: Bacteria > Pseudomonadati > Pseudomonadota > Gammaproteobacteria > Alteromonadales > Pseudoalteromonadaceae > Pseudoalteromonas > Pseudoalteromonas sp. SR43-3. The sequence continues at coordinate 67,789 of NZ_JACJEC010000017.1, forward strand.
AAGCTCAAGTGGTGCATGTAAATTAGTTAAATTAGCTTCGCGGTGCCATAAATTAATCCCTTCGTGGTTTATAGCGCGATCACTTGTATGCCATTGTAAATGCGGTAATTGCTCTGCAAAAAACACACTATGTTGGCCGGTTCCTGATCCGACTTCGAGGACTGTTTTAGTATTTTTTAATACATCCTTTAATTGCTCTAAAATAGGGGTTTTATTGTTTTCACAGGCTTGTGAAAATGGCTTTGTCATTACTGTGCACCAAAATTGTAGATTAATGCACAACAGTAAAGCAAATTTAGCTTATTTTGTCGTGATGAAAAAAAGGTAATTTTTAAATACTATAACTATCATATGGTTGAGCTGGCTCATTATGGTTGGTACGTAATATGCTTTTATATTGTTAACCCACTAAAGGGTTTAACTTATATTAAATTTCAAAGGATAAAATTATGCATATACCCCCTTATACCGCTGTAGACGCGGCCATTGCTATAACCGAAAAAACCACCGACGATCATAGTTACGCCGTTGATATGAGAGCTACAGTAATCGATTTACTTTCGCACCCTAAACATAATCAACAGGCGATGACCAAACATGAAACAGATCAGATATTTATTCTTGGCTACAATTAATACTCAAATTAGTAACGCAAATAATTTTTATAATAACTGTTTACACTGAAACCGATTAAATGTAATGATAACTATTATCGTTAACTTGAGTCGGTTTTTTTGTGTCTTCAAATTATGCCCAGCATCGCTACCATCAAGAACTCTCTTGTCATTGCTTAAGACCTGGCCTGCATGCCCCCATGCTCGTTGCCGATTACATAGAAACCGCCCTTAACGTCGCCAAAAAATTTGAGCAACAACATAATCCCTTGCTTCAAGAGTTTTATCTTAGGCGCACACACCATGAAATTATGAACAAAATGTGCGACCCTCTTATACATAATGCTATTCGTAAACAATGTTTAGAGCAGCTATACAAACCATTATTAGCATTAAAACGGTTTTATAAGGTGCATAACAATACTGCACAATTTTTAATACTTGAGCGTGAAGCTCGTATTCTTAGTCACGAATTCAACCCTTTTTAAGGAGCACACTTATGAGCAACTTTAGAACAGAATCAGACAGCATGGGCGAGCTACAAGTACCTACTGATGCGCTCTATCAGGCGCAAACACAACGAGCAGTTAATAACTTTGCCATTAGTGGCTTATCAATGCCGAAGCAATTTATCACTGCACTGGCTTATATAAAACAAGCCGCTGCGCAAAGTAACTGCGAGCTTGGGCATTTAAGCAAAGACAAAGCAAATGCTATTGAGCAAGCTTGCCAAAGTATTATTGATGGCGAGCATGTTGAGCATTTCCCTGTTGATATTTTTCAAACAGGTTCGGGCACAAGCTCAAATATGAATGCCAACGAAGTTATTGCAACGCTTGCTAGCCGATTAGGCAGTGAAAGCATTCACCCTAATGATGATGTAAACATGGGGCAAAGTTCTAACGATGTAGTCCCTACTGCTATCGCACTCAGTAGCGCAATAAACGTAGTGTATGAATTACTTCCTTCGCTTGAAAACTTATCGCAAAGCCTAGAAAAGAAAAAAGCTGAAGTGGGCCATATAGTTAAAACGGGCCGTACGCATTTAATGGATGCAATGCCTGTTACATTTGATCAAACACTAAGTGCATGGCAGTCACAAGTTAACCATGCCGCAGCAGGAATTAGACATAGCTTAGAGCGTGTATGCGAACTGGCACAAGGCGGTACAGCTGTTGGAACAGGAATAAATGCAGACCCTAAGTTTGCAGCCAAATTTGCAGAAAACCTGAGTGCCAATGTAGGCATTAGATTTACGCCTAGTAGTAACTTTTTTTATAACATCGGCTCACAAGACGCCATAGTAGCGCTTTCGGGGCAATTAAAAGTACTCGCTGTAGCACAAATGAAAATAGCGAACGACCTACGCTGGATGAACTCAGGGCCACTTGCGGGCTTAGGCGAAATAGAGCTAGAAGCACTTCAACCGGGCTCGTCTATTATGCCTGGCAAGGTAAATCCGGTAATACCAGAAGCCGCAGCCATGGTAAGCGCACAAGTAATCGGTAACGACGCGACCATTACAGTAGCAGGCCAAGCGGGTAATTTTGAGCTAAACGTTATGCTGCCAGTCATTGCGTATAATATTTTGCAAAGCATAGAATTACTTGCCAATAGCGCACAAGCATTGGGCGATAAAGCCATTGCCAGCTTTAAAGTAAATAAGCCTAATATAGATAAAGCACTCGCTAAAAATCCAATTTTAGTGACTGCGCTCAATCCGGTGATCGGTTATGAAAAAGCAGCAAAAATAGCAAAGCAGGCTTATAAGGAAGCCCGCCCTATTATTGATGTAGCCGAACAAGAAACCGATTTACCACGCAGTGAACTCGAAAAGCTACTTAATCCCACCAAACTAACGCAGGGGGGACTTTAATAAACGATATTTTTCACGGCTTTAATTACTTGATAATATAGTTTTTATTGCCGTAAAAAATGCACCGTGTATGATAGTGATGAATATTTCATCACTATCAAGGTTTGTTATGCGTACCCCATTGTTAGCCATACTTTTACCACTTTGTTTAACTGCATGCTTAGATAAAACGCCAACTGAAACGCAGCAAGTAACAATAACCTCAGAAGCTGAAGCACCAAAGCAAGAGCTACAAAAGCTAAAAGAAAACACTCAATTACAAGAAAATACTAAAAAGAACGTAGTTGCTGAAAAAATACCAAAAGCTGATTTAAAAAACGTTTCAATAGACGATATAAAAACAGCTAAAGCCGAATTAAATACGCTAATTACAGATAAGCAATGTGATACCAGCACTCAATGCAGAATAAGTGCAGTAGGCAGTCGCGCGTGTGGCGGGCCAAGTAGCTTTGTTGTGTATTCAACAAAATCAGCGTCTGAAAAACAAGTAGCAGCCCTTAGCGACAAAATTACTAAGCTTGAAAGTAGTTATAATTCACAAAAAGGGATGATGAGCATTTGTCAGCATTTAACAACGCCAAGCACGCAGTGTGTTGAAAATAAATGTGTTAAACTTGAAGGTTCAGCGGTAAGTGCATTTTAAGGATAACGTTATGAGTTGTTTACCATCGGCAATTAAACTATCAATTTTAAGCATTGCTAGCAGCATTTTACTACTAAGTGGTTGTGCTAGTACTGTGACGTCAAATGAGCAAAGTAAAAACTTATCTGACTTAAACTATGATCTGAATAACATGGTGAGTAATAACAGCTGCACTGCAAGCTTTCAGTGCAAAGTACTTGAAGTGGGCGCCCGCGCATGCGGCGGACCGAGTAAGTATGCTGTTTATTCAACGCTGAACACATCTCAAGAAGAAGCAGAACAGCTTGCTCAACAAATAACAAAACAAGAAAAAATACAAAATAAAGCACAAGGCTTAACCGATTGTTCACCAGTACTTGAAGTGCAATCGCTGTGTATTAATCACCAATGCCAGTCGTTTGATATAAAATAAAAACGGTCGCGTATAAGCTAATTTCAGCGTTAACCTAAATACGGAATTAACGCTGAAATTACAACAACCAGCACTACGCAAATACCCGCTTTTATAATGTACTTCATGGGCATTGTTTTAAGCACCCAATATGCATAAATAAAGCGTACAAAATAACTCGCCGCAGTACCAAACAACGCAAAAATAAGTAGATAAGCAATTAGAGTAATATTCATAATAATCTAGTGCAACTACTTAGTTTTTTTAGTGTGAGCAATTAGTAAGTCAGCTACTTGTTGTTTTACGGCTCGCTTATCATCACTTGGGACATCAAAGCGACTGGCTAGTTGCGCAATCTCATCATCATTTAAATTAAACGATAAACGTTGACGCGTTTTTTTAGACTTTACATCTAAGCCAAGTATTTTACGGATCATATCTGACGGCGTTAACTCTTGGTCAATAGCTTGCTTTTTTATCAGCTTTTGAACTTCACTGCTTAGATCAAATGCCATTTGTGTGGCACGTACAGCTTGTTCCTGACGTAACCACTTGTCTTTAGCATCACTCACTTAGCATCTCCGGGAAACAAGTCTACAATATCAGACATTGGACGCATGAGCGTTAGCGATACTTCGGTTTCGCCGCCATCCCAAATTTCGATATTTAAACCAAAGCCTTCATTATCTGATGCTAAACAAATCATTTCACATGGCTCACCACCTTCTTGCTCATAACGAGGCAAAGTTTGGTTGCGGTAATCTTTATTATGGAAATAACACACATAAGGCGACTCGCTTTGTTGATAGCTTTTAGCTAAAAACTGCATAAAGCGCTCTGGTGTATTTTGCACTGTAATGTGGGTTAACGACTCTTCATCAAAAATACGCGCAAACTCATCAAGGCCAAATATCTCTTCAACTTCGTTTCGCTGAATTTTAATAGAAAAGTTAGCCCACTCTTCGCCGTCATCTTGCTCAATTTGTAAAAATACAACTTGGCCGCTATTTGTCTCAAGTACAAATTCAGTATCGCTGCTGTGCTGATATTGGTAAGTCTGAATATCAGTAACACGTAGCGTTTCACCTTTTAACCATGCCGGATAAGCAAATGAGTCGATAACGCTAAACATGTCGCCTTTTTTAAGCTCGCTCGGATGATTAAGCTGACGCTCTGGCTCTTTTTTAGATTTGAAAAAATTAAACATAGGAAGGCTGCCTTCTAAGCAAAAAAGGTAACTGAGCAAAACTCGGTTACCTTTTTAAAGTATAAACGTAATGGTTAGCTATTTTGCTTCGCTTTGATGCGAGCTAAAATATCAGCACTTTTTGGACTTGTGTCGCCAATGCCTGCTTCAGCCATTTTTGCTTTTAAGTCATCGCCATTTACGTCTGACTCAAGTTGCTTTGCAGCACCTAGCTGGTCGCTACGATCTTGTTGACGCTGTTTAATACGTTCAAGCGATTGACGAGCCGATGTCATAGACGAGCTGTTTGTATTAAGCGTGCTGTTAACAGCCATTGTTGCTTGCTGTACGCTTTCAGTGGTTTTAACCATTGTAAGCTGGCGCTGATTCTCTTTAATCGATTTTTCAGCATCTTTAACTTGCTGCTTAAGCGCAACAATATGGTTACTAAAGCCAGATAATACTTGCTCGTTTTCGGCTTTTTCAGCTTCAAAGTCACCAATTTTTTCTGCAATTTCTAATGCTAACGCTTCGTTGCCCTTTTCAAGAGCTTGGCCTGCATACGCTTCGTGTTCCGCGATTGATGCATCTACAGCGCTAATTTTACGCTTAGTTTGCATTTCTTTAGCCATTACTTCTGTAAGGCTTTTTTTAGCGCGGTGAAGTGCATTTTGCGCGTCTGCAATTTCTTGCTCAAAAATACGGATGCCATTTTTGTCTACAATTGCTTCGCCTGCTTCACGAGCGCCGCCACGTACTGCTGTAAATAATTTTTTTAAAATACTCATAATCTTAACTCCACTAACTGGCTATTAATCGTTTAAATACAAGGTCACGGCTTCTAGTGCATCGATAGCGTTATCGGCTAATGTCACTAGTTCGTGGGTAACGTCATCTAATGATGAATTTACCGACAGTGCACCAAAAATCGCGTATTTGTTATCGATTTTAGCAAATGCACTCAGTGGAATTGGCACGTTTAAACGTAGTAATGTTTCGTTTAACTCGTTGCGTAATTCACTCTTAACTTCATCTTCGTCAAACAAGTAGCTAATACATAACAACTGCTCTTGCGTTTGTGTAACAAAAATTGGAAGTTCATCATTTCCATCAACAATGACTTGTAAAACATCTTGCTCGCCAGGGTTGGCAATCAAGAAAGACTCAAAGTTAGCGCCTTCAGTTTCAAAAGAAGCTAATTTTATTGAAAGTTCATTTAATTCCATGTCTCTGCCTTTTGTCGTTTGACATATTATGTCTGAGTTAAGATTCTCACGGCCGACATATTATGTCAACCATGTTTTGTTAGTTTTTATACAATTCGCTTTCTATTTGCCATGCAGTTCGGTAGTAATCATACAACTGACCAGATCCTAACCTATTGACCTCAATACTTTTAACTTGTTCAAAGTAGTGGTTAGGAAATACAAAGCTTGCCAATAAATATTCTTTACTAATCCACCTTGATGGCACAGGCATAGCCGTCGCATCATTAATACGGCCACTGGCCGACTGACCCATTTTAGTGGCTATAGTCCAGCCCCACTGCCCAAACGAAGGTATGTTTTGCTGATACTGCTCAACATAGCCAAACCCTGCGGCTTTAACTGTTTTAGCAATGCTTAAAAACGCTTTTTTAGCGTGGTAAGGTGAAGTTGATTGAACCGCCATTGCGCCATCGGGTGCTAATAACTGACGTACATGATTATAAAAGTAGTCACTGTACATTTTATTTAGATCAGGGTGATTTGGGTCCGGTAAATCAATTAAGATAGTGTCGAACTGCTTAGATTGATCAAGCAGCTTTTCAACTTCTAAAAATGCATCACCCACAATTATGTTGGCTCGCGAGTCTTGCATCGATTTATTGTTTAGCTGTAGTAATCGCTTATTGATGTGCTCTGGGGGCGTAAAGTCACCGTCTTTATGGCCAAATAAATTGAGAAGCTGCGCGTCTAAATCTATTAGCGTTACTTCGCTTACAGGCCATTTTAAAACATCTCTAAGTGCAAGCCCGTCACCACCACCAATTATTAATACACGGTCGTGTCTGTTAGAGGCAAGCATTGCAGGGTAAACCAGCATTGAATGATATATTTGTTCATCAATACTTGAGAACTGCAAACGCCCATTTAAATATAAATCGGTGATTGGCTGAGGTTGGTTTTTGCTTAACCTTTCGGTTAAAACTACGTGCTGGTATTTGGTTGCTTGCGAATAAATTACTTTATCTTTGTATAAAACATTACTTAGATTGTTCATCCAGCTACTGCCAAATACTAAAATAAAGCCAAACAATGCCAGCAGTACTATATGGCAAACTAAAAGTGCCTTAGCAAAGCGTACATGGGCATGGTAACGCCATAAAAAAGCGAGTCCTGCGATGATATTAAATAACGCCGTCCACGCCGCAGCTTGCATTATAGGCATTGAGAGCATGATACTTACCCAAATGGCTGCACCAATACCAGCACCGATATAATCGGCACCATAAATAGTCCCTGCGTTGTTTTCTAAAAAACGGCCATAAACGTGCTGACGAATGCGCGCTATAAGCGGTATTTCCATACCAATAAATAAACCCAGTATTAAACCAAAAACATAAGGTAGAAAACGTGACCACTCTTGTAGCTTTTGAAATACGTAACCATTAAGTACAACATCTGGGGGTAAATTAAAAATGCTCGAAAATAAATGAGGAAGAGAATAACTTACAGCTATTACACCCGCTATCGCTAAAATGCAGCCCATGCCAACCAAAGCAATAATGCTTTCTAGCCAAGCAAAAGCGGTAAATGCATCTTTAAACCAACGCGCTAAAAAAGCGCCTAAGCCCATTGCTACAATCATAGTACCGATCATGGCGTAAATAGCGCTTTCTACTGAGCCAAGTACACGGCCCGCATAATGAGACAGTAAGTATTCATAAATAAGGCCGCACCCAGCAAGCACGGCCATAACAGTAATTAGTAATATATCGTGCCCAAGTAAGCGAGACTTACTTGGGGGAGTGTTGGTTGATGACACTGATTATGCGCCTAGTAAGGTTGCCATAGTGATACCTACAGCAAATGATACTGCTGCAGAAATAGCTGCTACACCTACATTTTTTTGACGATTAACTTCATCGGAAATATCGCAACCAGATAAAATTATTTTAATTGTCACTAAGTGCAAAATAATAAATGCGACAAGGCTCACAACAGCGCTAATAGCCCAGTATAGTAAACTCGCATTAATGTTATCAGCAGCGTATGGCGCAACACCCGTTGCAGCTGTAATAGCTAATGCACTACCTATTAAAAATCCAGCGTAACGAATACCCACAGCTAAGTTACCATCAACAATTGCTTGTTGTAGGCAGTCGCCACTTTTGTTTGTACGCTTAAATAACTGCACTCGGTACTGGCTAACAAGTAGTAATACAACACTACCTATAATAAAGGCAGCAATTACAATTGGAAGACCATGCCAGCCATCAGTAGCCACCCATAAAAGTGCTGAGCGAATAACTATTGCAACGCTAACAACATGACCAAAATCAATTATTGAAGCTGTAACGTTACCTTTAACTATTTCGTCGTGCAGGCTTACTTTACGAAGCGCTACTTTATCTTGAAAAAAGTGACCCAACTTAATAAGTACAATTGCTAATGCGCCGTAAGCTAACATTTGCAGTGCTTCTTGTTGCAATGTTGCAGCAAAAGCACCACTACTTACACCTGTTAATACAATCGCCAGTGCCACTAAACCAGCGGCAAAGCTAATACCAAAAGCAAAGTTATCACGCTCTGTTATTTCATCATTTGCGTGTAAGTTTGAAACCCAACCTTTTATATATTTAAGGCTTACAAATAATAAAACAATAATTGCAAAATCAATCGCCAATGCTTGTAGCGACCACATAGTTATTCCATTTAATTCATACATATTATTCTAACTCCAACTTTATTCTTTTACTTACCACGGCTCACGCCACGAGAGGTTCTGCTACCGCTATCACGCACCGATCCTGAGCTATTGCTATAACTGCTAGAACGAGAATAACTACTGCGGCTTTTTGGTGGCGTATAACTACTACGGCTTAAACCGGATGCACCTGTTTTTTTACTCGCATAAGGGCTTGTAAACTGCTTACCTTGGCGTTGGTATGTTTGGCGCGTGCGTGTTTCTAGCGCGCTTTGGGTTTTAATTTGTTTAGGGCTTGAATAACGCGAACGGCCATAGTCATTGTAATAACTATACTTTCGGCGTTTGCTCCAACTTCCATATTCAACACGATCAAATACATCGCCTAAAATACGGTACATGCCGTACCATTGCCAAAAGCTAATACCATTACTATTTGTTTGCCAGTTACCATAGTTAGGGTTACCTACCATTTGGTTACCAACACCCTCACCTTCAGCTTGCTTACTAATTGCGCCTACACGCGCTAAAGTGCCTTTGGACATATCAGCTAGCATATTAATAGGATCGGTTAACGCATCAGAAAATAGCGTAGGTTTAGACGCATCACGCAACAAATCAATGCTATGCAACGTATCTTCGTAAGGAGGAATTAAGTAAGTTCCTTTAATATCTTTAAGTCGCTGTGTTAAACCACTATAAAGTGCACCTTGGCGCGTTGCATCAAGGGTAATTACATCAACAACTTTTGTAAGCTCTGGTTGTTGTTTTTTAAGGAGCTCGCCATATCCTTTAAGTAATACAGCATTGCGCACATTCCCATTATCAAGCGCAGTACCAAGCTGTGACAGCTCTGTATCTGCTTTTTTAATAGACTCTTGAATTGTTTGTTGCAGCTGCTCTTCTTTAGATTGACAACCCATAAGCACTGCGAACAAACAAAACAGGCTTATAAGTTTCCAAGCTTTAATATTCGACATTCATGTCACCTGATTTACTAAATTAACTTAGGTAGTTTTACACAGGTCACTTATTAAACCAAGAATGAAATTGCAACAAAGTAAGTCAGTACAAAATTAAATAAACAGCTATATTTAGTATATGAATTTAAAAGCATTCTCAATGTTAAGCTTTTAGTGCTACAAAGGGCGTAGTAAGTAACTTTTTTGTAATTATGGATTGCCTGATTACACAATAATAACTAAAACATAATTAAATGATGGTTAAGGGTTAGATTTGATGCTTCATAGTATTCGATATAAATTTATTATAATAACAACGGTTTTAATTATATTTAGCGCAAATTTAGTTTTTTTCCTCGCAATTAATGAACACGAAGATTTATATCGCCAATCTGTTAAACAAAACTTAGATGCAATGTCTTCAAATATTTCCGATAGCTTATTACGTGTTATGTCTGAGCAAGTTGATTTGTTCTCTATAACCACCGAATAGCTCGGTTTTGATCGATATGAACACATTAAGTTTGTTAATGTATTTGACGCTGACTGGCAATTAATCCAATCGTATGTCCACCCTAACTATTTAGAGCTTGAGAGCTTTAAGCCTGAACTTATAAGTATTCAACCAAAAAATTTACCTTATGCGGTTACAATAATCAATGAAGGACTAGTGGCCTTAAAGGCAATTGGGGAGGAGCAGTTTCCTATTGGATATTTGCTCATTGTGCAAGACTTTAAAAAGCCACTGAATGAAAGTAAAATTAGCCTTTTTTATAGTGCAGCTCCATTTGTTGTTTTAATTATTGCACTCACCATTATTATTTCATTTTGGATATATCAGCGTTTATTAAGCCCACTTTTAGCGCTCTCGAAGTTCACACAGAAAGTTGAAAAATCAACAAATTATAAGCTTCAATACCAAGTCACTGGTCATGATGAAGTATCTCAACTTGGTAACGACATTAATGCATTACTACAAACAATTGACTCCCAAGTTCAAATCAATCATAAACACACCGCACAACTTTTAGTACAAACGCATTCAATGGAGCGCCTCGCCAACTACGATATATTAACAGGTTTACCTAATCGCATGTTTTTTATGGACCTACTCAAACTCGAGCTGGCTAGTAGTAAAAGTAACGACCAAGACGTTGCGATTATGTTCTTTGATGTTGATAGCTTTAAGGGCGTTAACGACACCCTAGGCCATGAAACCGGAGATATGCTTTTACAAGCTGTGGCTAAAAAAGTGAAAAGTTATCTGCGTAGTAACGACATAATTGCACGCTTAGGCGGTGATGAGTTTTTAATTATGCTACCTAATATCACTGAGCAATCTATTGTTATAGATATTGCCGAAAGTATCATTGAGGGTATGAAAGAGCCATTCACTATAAATGAGTGGGACGTACCAGCGGGTATTAGTATTGGTATTGCAAGTGCCAAAGAAGCTGAATTTGATATAAATACATTTATCAGTAATGCCGATATTGCAATGTACACATCAAAAGAAAAAGGCAAAGGCGCATATACAATATTCCACCATAAATGCTTGAAGATAACAAACGAAAAGCGCAAGTCGCTAACTTAATATCTCACGCAATAGCGCAAAATGAATTTGAGTTATTTTATCAGCTTAAAATGTCGAATACAGGCGAAGCTCAAGGCTTAGAAGCCTTAATAAGATGGCAAAGCAAAGAGCTAGGCTTTGTTTCTCCTGGTGAGTTTATACCTATAGCGGAACAAGCAGGTAAAATAAAAGCGATTACCCAATGGGTGATCACACAAGTATTTAAAGATGTGCAAATGCTAAAACAACTTATGGGGAATAATGTACTCGTCTCAATGAATCTTTCAAGCCATGACTTAAAAGATCATAACTTCATTCATACTGTAAAAAGTAAACTACTTGAACATAGCGTCGATATTTCAAATGTTCAGTTTGAAATAACAGAATCAAGCTATTTAGAAAATTTTGAAAACGCGAATCAATTTTTTAATCAAGTTAAAGTTATGGGAGGCTCAATTGCATTAGATGACTTTGGCACAGGTTACTCTTCATTGAGTTACCTTACTAAAATTGAAATTGATACATTAAAAATAGATCGAATGTTTGTAAATCAATATGCAAGCTCGGCAAAAGACACTGCAGTATTACAAGCAATACTCGATTTAGGCCAACGCCTTGGTTTAAAAATATGTAACGAAGGGATTGAAACAACCGATCAAGCTAACTACCTAGTATCAAATGGTAGTGATGAAATGCAGGGCTATTACTTTGCAAAACCAGTGTGCATTGCACAACTACCACACACAATTGAACGAGCGAAAATATTATTTAAAGAACTAACAATAACTTCAAAATAACTCAGTGCAATTGATTTTTTACTAAGCAAACGGCTTACTTTTAATTTAGTGCAATTATGGTGAGCTCTTTAGGTATAGTAATTCCTGCTGGAAGGTAAGCTACTGAGTCTTCAACGGTTAGTAAGTACTCTATAACCTCTTCTGTAGACTCAAATTCAACAGGGGGCTTACTGCGCCCCGTGAATCGCATTTGGGCCCAATAAGCTTGTATTCTAGATTCAGTAAGACCTACCATCCTAGTGTTAAAATTTATTCTAAGCGGATTGCCGACAAATAAGTTAACTGCTTTAAATTGTCTGCTCATAGCTCCGCCCATATAAATATGGCGAATTTGTTGCTTACTAAAAGATAAGTTTTTATCTGTGGTATTTACTACAATAATGACGTTCGAAAGGTTTGTATTTTCTGCATAAACTGAAATGCTAAAACCAAATAGGCTACTAGCGACTACAAAGAGCATCATTATTTTTTTAATGTTATTAATAGGTTTAAAAAATATCATTAAAACACCCAATCCAAACCAATAGGATAAAGATTAGTTTTTTTATCAAAATCAGAGTCATCAGGAGTAACAAAAAACGAGTCTTTTACATCGTCGCCTTCTAGGGTTGAAAACTCAGCTTTTAAGGCAAGGTTTGGCAACACATCCCAGCGTACACCAACCGTCCAACTCTTAATTGAGTCAGGCGTAGATTCATCAAAAATACGATTGTACCCATATGCAAGTTGATCTAAGTCGCTATTAATACCTAACGGAATTTCATTTTCAGCAGAACGAGTTTCTACGTCGCTATCTGCAAATGTTAAGTGGTAAGTAAAAGGAGCATGATTAACACCGGCAGTTAAATAATAGCTTTGAATTATAGGCACTATCCCTAAATCAGTTTTAATGCGGACCCATTCACCTCTAAAAAAATAATCTAAATTGTCGTAAATTACGCCAAATTGGTCTGCATGTGCTCTACCTTTTGTTTTTACCGAACTAGCGCTTTTTGTAAAGTTAAGGCTATCAAGTACATTTTCTAGCTGTCTTATCTCATCAATATCAAGCTTGATATTCCCATTATAACGGGAAACTCTAAACTCTAAGTTTTCAGTATTAATTTTACCAATAAATCCTAAAAGGTTATCAACTTCAAAGCCCGTTCTTAAGGCGCCAATACCTATATCACCCGACTCTTCACCATAGTAACCTTCAAAGCTCACATCAAAATTTTCTGCACCAAATTTATAAACAGCATCTATGCCATTAAACGTTTTAAATAAATAAGTATCATAAACTTATTGAGGTGGATTGATCCATGGGTACGCAAAACCAACATCCGAAAAGTCACTCATGGTAAAAAAAGGTGTGCGTAACTTTCCGAGTTTTATTTGAATATTATCTGTCGGTCTATATGTTAAATATAACCACTCTAACCCTGAGTTATCGGAAGCTGTTGTGTTATTGCTTCTTAACAAAAATTGAGCTGTTGCAGACCACTTATCATCAAACTGATACTCGCCTTGGAATCCAATTAAACTAGATGGAGAAAATTTTAAGACTGTCTTCATATCCCTTATATTCGACATTTTTTTCGTCTAAGTAGCCACCAATAACTCGAGCATAACCAGAAAATTCAAACTCATTAGAAAAAGCAGAAAAATGAGTAAGCATAGTGGTAAAAAGTAAGCACCAAGATATTTTATATCGCATCAGAGAAAATTAAATCCTTTGTTGAATTATGCAAAGTACAATGAAGATTAATTATGCTAACAAGGAAATAATTCACCAGTTCGGATAATCAATTATTTAATTATTTTAAGTAGCGCTCTTTACCGCGACCTAGGATTAATGATTATAGTCAATGAATTACATGTTGGCACAATATATGTGCTCTATAAGAGTATTAAGTACCTAGGTAACACTGTTTTTACCTCAATCCCATTCAGTATTATTGAGATAGAGCTTAACTATATTTATATAGATACTTTTCAACTAAGTAGGGGATCAAACTGATTCTTAATTTATCTCGTTCACCAAGATTGAGTGCTTAACATAAGTGCTTGGTAGGATGTAAATTAGCTAAATTATAATGCGATATGTGAGTAATTCACCACATTTTACTTTTTACAATTTGAAGCCTGATGATGTCGTAGTGTCCACAGCGGTAGAAAGTCACATAGCAAATGCTACACTATCTTTGTGTCGCGATATGAGTGTGTGTTAATTGCGCACATTTTACTTTTCTGCAGACGTAAAAAAGCCCGAATCGTTAGATTCGGGCTTTCTACAATTTGAAGCCTGGTAATGTCCTACTTTCACATAGCAAATGCTACACTATCATCGGCGCTGTTTCGTTTCACTACTGAGTTCGGCATGGAATCAGGTGGGTCCAAAACGCTATTGTCACCAAGCA
>NZ_JACJEC010000018.1:0-77760 GCF_014163875.1 Pseudoalteromonas sp. SR43-3
CTGAGTGGCAGCATTACTACAATTGGCAACGCGCTCACGGCTCATTCAAAGGTAAAACTCCAATGGATGTTGTATGTGAACGGCTTGAAAAAACACCGCTTTGGGAAGACGTTCACGCTAACTACGAAACTGAAAATGAACGCATTCAGTTATCGAATTATCAGCGTGATCTTCAACTACGAAAAGTGAAATGATGTCTATGAATCACACAGCTTGTTACTATTTACAGTTGAGACTGTAAGTAGTTTTTGATACCCGTATTTTTAATAAGTAATTGTTGGGTTTCTAACCAATCAATTTGCTCTTCTTGTTCATTTAAAATGTGATCAAGGGCTTCACGGGTAATGTAATCTTTTTTACTTTCAGCCAGTTTAACGGCGCTTCGTAACTCGTCAATAGTATCGAGTTCAAAACTCATGTTAGCAGCAATCATTTCTTCGCTGTTTTCACCAATACGTAATCGGCCTAGGTCTTGAAGATTTGGTAAGCCTTCTAAAAACAAAATACGTTCAATTAAACGATCAGCGTTTTTCATTTTTTGAATTGATACTTTGTAGTCTGCTTTATCAAGCTGTGTAAAGCCAAAATCTTTAAACATACGTGCATGTAAAAAGTATTGGTTAATACCAACAAGCTCATTAGCGAGTACTTTATTAAGCGCTGCAATAACGTCTTTATCGCCTTTCATAATATGCTCCTACTAAGCCATTTGTGCTTGATGATAATTTTCAGAACCAATTTTATCAATTAGACCAAGTTGTTGCTCTAACCAGTAAACATGATCTTCTTCGGTATCAAATAACAGCTTTTCTAAAATGCTACGAGATTGATAATCTTGTTGTTCTTCACATATTGCGATTACGTCTTTAACACACGCAACTACTTCAAGCTCTAGTGTTAAATCGTTTTGCATCATGCTTTTTACATCGTTACCGATAAGTAAATCACGGCGCTTAGTCATATTTGGTACACCTTCTAAAAACAAGATGCGCTTAATAAGCCAGTCTGCGTGATCTTTTTCTTCTTCCATTTCGTGGTTAAGGCGCTCGTATAGTTTGTTAAAACCCCAGTCGTCATACATGCGCGAGTGTATAAAATACTGATCGATTGCTGCTAATTCGTTAGCTAACAATGTATTAAACGCATCGATTACTTTTTGATTACCTTTCATGATAAATCGCCTCAACTATTTCAATTGTATGCAGTGTAGTACATATAGCCTATATTGCAAGTTTTCTCTATAAAAATCATTGCGTTACTATTGGTTTTGATTCTTATTTAAGTTTGCGTTACTGCTTGGTTTATGGACAGTTTTTTATTTGTATTAGTATCTGAGAATGATTACTAGAGGTATTTATAAACAATAAGTAGAGATACTGCTTTTCATATTATCTTTTTAAATAAATAGGCATGCCTATTTATTGAGTCTATCACTAATTAAAACTGGTATTTAGCACCCAGCGTTGCGGTTGTGCCTAATCCTTTAATGTTATATCCACCGTAGGTGTAAGCCTGTGCGCGGGCAGGGTAGTAATCACTATTAAATAGGTTTTCTATTCCAAAATACCCACTCCACCTGGCGTTAACATTGTATTGGCCACTTAAGTTGAATGTGTTGTAGCTGCTAACAGGGCCCTGATCGCCAGAGTATTGGCCTTGCGCATTTTTATCAAAACGCTTTCTGTCGCCTACATATAAAAAGCTCATTGCAAGCGATAGCTCGTCATTTGTTTGCCACGTTAAATTAGCAGTGGCTTTCGGTGGGCTAATTTGGCTTGCGCCTAGATAGTCATCAGCTTCGGTATTTTTACCTTCTACGTAACTGTATGTGGCGCTTAATTTAAGGTCTTGGTTAATAGTATAATTAACTAACCCTTCGTAACCCCATATTTCTTGTGGTGCACGTACGGGTTCGTAAACACCCGTTACTTCATTATACTCATTACTTGTACCAAGCTCTGAGGTACTTCTGTAAAGAGCAAATTCAAAACGTACGTTTTCAAACTGTGAGGTAAAACCAATTTCGTAATTGTCGATTATTGAGGCTTGTGTTTGAACAAGTGCAATATCGTCAACAGTTGCAGCGCGAAGTAGGCGACCAATATCAGAAATATCAGAGCCCTGTGAATAACTAAAAAATGGGCTGAATGCATCTGTTAAATTGTATTTTATGCCTGCATTATACGTTGTAGCGTCATAGTTTATGGTATCACCACGCACATTTAATGGTACTGAACATTGAGATACGGTTTTGCAAAGTTTTAGCGTTTGGTAGTCACTTACACTCAAATCAATGCTTTCGTTTCTTACACCCGCTTTTACAATAATATCGTCGTTTATTACCCATTTGGTTTGTAAAAAGCCAGCCACACTTTTCATGTCCATTTCTGGCACCCACACACGGCCATCTACTAAAGGTTGCGATGTTTTATCATTTAAGGCATCAATACCGTAGATTAGAGTGGCTGTTAGGTTTTCAAAATCAAACTGGCTATTAAATGTAGCTCTTGCACCTTGCTTGTCTGATTTAATAACCGATTGACCACCGCTATAACCTTCATCAAGATTGGCTAAAGCGGTTGAGAAAAAGAATACGTTTTCTATATTTTGTTTATACAGATCGAGGGTCATTTGTGTGTTTTCAAACAACGCGTAATCAACATATTTTAGGGTTATATTTTTGTTGCCTTCTGGGCCTTGCGGCTTACCTTGTTTTTGAAGCGCTAAGGGGACGTGTATAGCGTATGTTTTTTCTCCTATATTACCATCGCCGGTAACATCGCCTAAATCAGTTTTTTGCTGTGAGCTGTAAAAGTTATAGCTGAACTGCAGTTGCTTTTCGTCGTCAAAATCATAAGTTAGTTTGGTAAAATAGTTTTGAGTTTCAGAGTCTGATAAACCATATTGCAAGCCTAAAATATCGCCCTGTGCATCGCGTTGTACGCCGTTTTCTTTATAGCTTGCCGTTAACAGGTAGCTTAGTTGGTCGAGCTTACCGTTTACTGCGGCTGATACTCTACCGCCACCACTTTCTGCTAATTTAACAGCGCTAAAGCGGCTTGAAATACTTATTTCGCCTTCCGGTTTACCATCACTACGCGCTTGTTTTGTTATGTAGTTAATAATGCCACCTGAGGCACCATTACCATAAATAGACGTTGCGCCTTTTATGACTTCAATGCGCGCTATTGCGCTGGCGTCTAACGTTTTTACGCCTAAAGAACCATTACGAAGAGGGGTTGATTGCGGTACGCCATCAATCATTATTAATGGCGCACGGCCGCGTAGGGTTTGTCCTGAATTACTTGAACTGCCTGTATCTGGGGCAAGGCCAGGAACCATTTGCGCGAGTAAACTTCCCAATTCTGAGCTTACTTTTAAATGCTGTTGTATTTGTTGCTGATTAATAACGGTGATCGAGGCTGGTACTTCGTCAATGCTTTCTGATATACGGCTGCCTGAAACAATGACATGCTCAAATTGATCTGAATTGTATTCATTTTTATTATTTTCATTTGCTAACGTGTTAGTACTTATTGCAACAGCGATAAGGCAAAGCGAAGTTTTTAACATGGGGTGTCTTAGTTGATAACAATTTACGTAATGGTAATCATTATCAACTAATGGAACAAGTGTTAATGAGATTTATTTCCATTTATGGCGTTTTAACCAGAAATACACACCGCTTACAATAAAAAATGCGAGTGAAAGGGCTATTAATAACCATAAAAACTGCACGATAGGACCTGCAAAATCACCAATGTGAAACTTATATTTGAAGTTCCATGCTTGTGTTGCGAAGTTAGTTTTACTGGCGTCAAATGAGTTTAATACTTTACCAGTAAATGGGTTAGTCCAAACCCAGCTGTAAGCGTGGCTTTCGCCAGGGTTTTGCATTCTCAGTGCAATTGCTTCGTCATCCTTTTTAGGTAAGTAAACTCTATATAATTTACCGTCTGGAAATACGTTCTCTGCATTTTTAATTGCTTCATTGTAGTTTAAAGTAGCTTGAGAAGGGGTTATTACTTTTGGTGCTTTAGGTCTTTGTTCTACCTTGTTTAAGGTCACAAATTCTAATACCGATTGAGTTTGTGTTTTCCAGTTAAATGCCATACCAGTAAAGGCAATCAGCATAAGCGGTATAAAAAAGTAAACACCAAGCACTGTATGTAATTGATACATGAGCACTCTAAATTTGGCTTTTGGTTTTATAGCTAAACGTTTAACTCTGTTTTTGGGCTTTACCCATAAATAAAAGCCCAGTAATACATTTATTAAAAGTAGCAATGCACACACCGACATCCAATTTCGAAAGGTTTTTTCACCTTTACTGTTTTCAAACAACAGCCAACGATGTAATCCCATAGCAAACCCATAAATCGTATCGGTTGATTCATAGATGTTTAGTACACTCCCTGAGTAGGGGTTAACACTGGCGTAGTGTTTATTGGCTAACCGAAATTGCCATGCTGCGTTTGGCGCTTGTTCGGGCATAAAAAAGGTGATTTTTTGCTTAGTTTGAGCTTGTACATTTTGTATAAGTTCATCGTAATGCATTAAGTTTTTTTGGGGTGTTACTTGCCATTTCTCAGGCTCTATTAGGTGCTGTATGTCTTTTGCATAAATCATAACAGCACCGGTTAGGCTCACTATTAATAAAAATAGTCCGCTAATTAGGGCAAGGCCTAAATGAATTCTACGTAACCAAAGTTTCAAAAACGGTATCTCATTATGAGTTAATGACAATATTGTAAATGATAATACGAGCTGTTTTCAATTAAATAGTTATGTATTTGGTTTAGCTTGTTATTAAGAGCATTAAATTGGGCTTTAATTTGCGATTGGTCGGATTTCTATTATGCAATTTTCAATATTAAAATTGTCGTGTAAAAAGCTTTTTACTGCTGGCAAATTAATTAAGTGCTGAGTGCCAATAATAAGCTCACAATAATTTTCTTTATCATCTAGTTGCCAAAGCTTAATGCTAACTACCGATTCGATATTAAATTCATTACTAATAGCATGTGATATTGCGTGTATATCAATATTGCTAGGCGCTGCTTGCATTAAAATTTTGCAGCTTTGCTTTAATAATAAAATGCCATGATAAATTACATAAAGAGAAATAAGCACAGTGGCAATTAAGTCAACGATATACCACTGGTATAAAATAATTAAGGTGCCCGCAATAATAACAACAATAGATGCCATTGCATCTGATACGTTATGAATAAAGGCCGCTTTTATATTTATACTGTGATTTGCGCCAGCTCGGTAGGTTAAATATGCGGTTGCTAAATCAATAATCAATGCTATTGCTGCCACCCACACAACTATCCAACCATTAATTGGTTGAGGGTTTAAATAGCTCGAAATGGCTTCAAAAATTAAATACACACCAATTAATATCAATGTACTGCTATTAAAAAGTGTGGCAAGTATTTCAGCGCGTTTATAGCCAAAATGATGAGTGGTGTCAGCAGGTTTATTACCAATTTTACGTGCAACGAGCGCGATAAATATAGCGGCAGCATCACTTAAATTATGAAGTGCATCGGCTATAAGTGACAAACTGCCCGAAAATACCCCGCCAATAACTTGGGCTACGGTTAGCAATACATTAATAACCACAGCGACGGTTAGCTGTTTATCGCTCTGGTTTTCGTCTACATGACTATGTGAGTGATCGTGCGCCATAATGACCTCAAATGTATTAATTGAATATTGCTTATATCATGGCTGGTTTAAAACCGCTACAGATGTGGTAGCGTCAATAAATCTAATTATAAGTTAGTAATAAAGGCGTATATTTTAAAAAGTGTGAATTTAATATTGTAACGCTAAACACCCATTTTTTAAGGAGTTTACCGCTCAAAACTTGCGTCTTTATATATTTAGTGCATTAATGTAAGTAATATTAAATGATTATAAGTTGCTGGATATTAAGCATGCACAAAGGTTTAAACTTTGATGAATTAACAGGTAAAGGACAGTCTGTTCGAAGTAAGTTAATTATAACCTTTATAATTATAGCCTTAGGGCCACTATGTATACTTACTTGGTTTAGCCTTGGACATGTAAATAGCACGCTTAAGCAAAATGCAGACGCTGAACTAAACGAGCTTAATAATATAGGTAAGCAATTTGCTGATATTTGGTTTGCAGAGCATGTTAAGGATCTATATTTGCTTAGGGCGCAGTTTGATATTAGCCCGACTAAAAAACAACAATTAATAGCGCAATTTGTTGAGCAGTACGACTTTGTTAATAATGTAGAACTTATTGATGTAAACCTCGTTAAATCACTACCTTCATCACCCTTTTTTAATATTATTAAAGATCAACGTTTTAATAACATACGTTCTGGTATTAAAAATACAGGTAAAATCCAATTTCAGTCAATGACATTCTCAGGGCGTGAGTATCATATTATTGGCTTACCGTTAGTAAATACCGAAAATAAGCTACAAGCCATATTGCTCGCAGATATAAATTTAAACGGCTTATTAAATAATCTAAGTAAAATACACGCTGCAAATAAAGACATAACATTTTATGTTATGCATAATAATAAAATTCAAAAAAATAATAATTCAGAAGATTCTCAACCACTATTTTTCTCTCAAAACGGCTCCCCAACGCAACGTGTTTTTTCTTACAGTAATAAAAATGAAGAGACTTTATACGGGTATATTGATTCTCTAGAGTTTTTAAATGAATCTGGATGGCAATTACTTGTAACAAAACCAAAAGAAGTTGCACTACAAGGTGCTAATTTTTATAAACAGCTTGCTTTATTAACAAATGCGGGGGCATTGCTGCTTATATTAACGTCATCGTGGTGGTTTGGGCGTCGACTTTCTAGACCTTTAATTAACTTAGCTAAAATTGTTGAGAGTATTACAAAAGGAGATAAGGTAAAAGTCCCTGTAATAAACGACAGTATTGAGTTTAACCAGCTTTCATTGGGTTTACGTAATTTAGTAGCCGTAAAAGAAGAGCAACACAGTATATTACAAAAGCAACGCTCTGCACTTCAAATTGCATTAAAACAATTAGCCGAGCAAAAAAGTGCATTAGATGAACACGCTATTGTTGCTGTAACTGATTTGCATGGCACCATCACTTTTGTAAATAAGAAATTTTGTGAGATTAGTGGCTACGATGAACACGAATTAATAGGTCAAAACCATCGCCTTTTAAATTCGGGAAAACACGAAAAAGAATTTTTTAAAAATATGTATAAAACGCTTAAACGTGGTGATATATGGAACGGGCAAATATGCAATAAAGCTAAGCATGGTGGCATATATTGGGTAGATACGACGATTGCACCATTTTTAGATGAAAATGGAAAACCGCAAAACTATATTGCTATTCGTAATGACATTACAGCCCTGAAAGTACAAGAGCTAGAGCTTGAGCAACACAAAACACAGTTACAGTTAGTGATAGACTCAACAGCCGTGGGTATTTGGGATTGGTATATTGATACGAATAAAGTGACGTTTAATAACCGCTGGGCCGAGATAATAGGTTACAAACTCAGTGAGATTGAGCCTTGTACTATAGATACTTGGTATACATATGCTCACCCAGAC
This sequence comes from Pseudoalteromonas sp. SR43-3, assembly GCF_014163875.1. Taxonomy (NCBI): domain Bacteria; kingdom Pseudomonadati; phylum Pseudomonadota; class Gammaproteobacteria; order Alteromonadales; family Pseudoalteromonadaceae; genus Pseudoalteromonas; species Pseudoalteromonas sp. SR43-3. Next base: position 7,602 of record NZ_JACJEC010000018.1, read on the forward strand.
GACTTAGTGATATCAAATAAAAAACTTCAAGAGCACTTTGCCGGTGAGACTGACTATTTTGTTAGTGAAGCCCGCATGAAGCATAAAAATGGACATTGGATTTGGGTACTCGATACTGCAAAAGTAGTTGAGTGGAATACCGATGGCTCTCCAAAACGTATGATAGGTACGCATTTAGATATATCAGAACGAAAATCTACAGAGCTTGAGCTACAAGGAAGCCGCGATAGGTTTGCATCTTTGGTATCAAATATCCCTGGCATTATTTATCGATGTAAGTTTGATAATAAATTAAGCATGCTTTATATGAGCGAGCAAGCGAGTGGAATAACAGGTTATTCACCTGATGAGTTGATACATGATGAACCCCCCAGCTTTTTTGATTTGATATGCGAAGACGATTCTAAAAAAATAAAAGATGAAATTCTACGTTGTGTTAGCGCTAAGCAGTCATGGTCTGTTGAGTATAGGATTACAGCCCGCGATGGCTCCTTACATTGGGTAAATGAAAAAGGCCAAGCCATTTACGCAGATGATGGCAGCATATTGTATTTAGATGGATTTATTTTTGATATTACAGAGCGTTACAATACACAGTTAAAAATAAATCGTCAGCAAAGCCTACTTGAATCAATGAGTAAGCAAGGGCAGATTGGCGCATGGGAGATGGACTTAGATGCGCATACACTTTATTGGTCTGATGAAGTTAAAGTTATTCACGAAGTACCAGAGGGTTATGAGCCTAGCATAGATACCGCTATTAACTTTTATAAACCAGGCATACACCGAGATACTATAAGTACCTTATTTGAGTGCGCAGTGACTTTAGGTGAAAGCTGGAGTGTAGAGCTTATTATTTTGACCTATTCTGGGCAAGAGCGTTGGGTTAAATCGATGGGCCAAGCTGAGCTTAAAGACGGTAAATGTGTACGTGTGTTTGGTTCATTTCAAAGTATTGATGCACATAAACGACTTGAACTTGAGAGCGAAAAAGCAAATCGTTATAACAAAAATTTAGCCGCGCTTACAGTCGCACCTGAGGTGCAAAATAGTGATGTAGAAGAGGTTAAAAAGCTAGCCGTTAAATCTATGTGTGAAGTGCTAAATGTTACACGAGCTTCGATATGGATCTTTAACGAAAAACGAGATGTGATGACGTGTCATTGCTTATATATAAATGGTCAAGGGTTTGTAGATACCGACGCTATTTTAACTGCTAAAGACTACCCAGCTTATTTTAATGCTATTTATAAACATAATTTAGTGGCTATTGATGATGTTTATACTCACTCAGCAACTGTTGATTTTATTGAAGCATATGTAACACCACTAAATATTAAATCGATGCTTGATGCTGTAATTGCAACAGGCGATGGTAATTTAGGTATTTTGTGCGCTGAAACAGTAGGCGAGCATCACAACTGGACGCAAAGTGAAGAAACGTATCTTCGCTCATTAGCTACTTTAGTGGGAAGCACTTTAGTTTCTCAAAAACGAAAAGTAATTAGTGAGGAGCTAAAAGTAGCACTCGTGAAAGCTGAAGATGCAGCCATTGCTAAGAGCCAATTTTTAGCAACCATGAGCCATGAAATTAGAACGCCGATGAATGGCGTACTCGGTATGCTAGAGCTTGTTCAATTAGAATCATTATCTAAACCAATAGAAACAAAAGTAGATATAGCCAAAAAAAGTGCACATTCTTTATTGGGTGTAATTAATGATATTTTAGATTTCTCTAAAGCTGAAGCAGGTAAAATCGAGCTTGAAGAAATTAACTTTAATGGACGTGATTTAATTGGTGAAGTTGCTGCCGCACAAGCATTTACAGCTCAAGACAAAGGTATTGAAATTATTTTGGATCTGGTAGCGCTAGAGCCTTCGCAGTTATGTGGCGATCCAGGGCGCATTCGCCAAGTTATTACTAATTTATTGAGCAACGCCGTTAAGTTTACGAGTCAAGGCGAGGTTGTTGTAAGCGCGAAAATTAATAAAGTAGCTCAAGGTTTAGAGTTTGTTGTAAGTATAAAGGACTCAGGCATAGGAATAAGTTTAGAAAAACAAGAGCAATTATTTACCCCTTTCTCTCAAGTCGATGCATCAACAACGCGTGAATATGGAGGCAGTGGCTTAGGGCTGGCTATTTGTAAGCAGCTTTGTGAACTAATGGGGGGAGCTATCTCCCTCACTAGCGAAGCCGGTAAAGGGAGTACTTTTACTGCCACTATAATGCTGACTCCGGGAGATCAAAAAGAACGTTATATTCCTAATATTAATATGGAAGAGCTAACCGTTTTGGTTGTTGATGATAACGAGACAAATCGAATTGTAATTTCACAGCAGCTTGAGCACTGGGGAGCTAAGGTTGCGCTTGCATGTGACGCACGCGAAGCTCTTGATATGTGCGCGCAGCAGTATAAAAGTAACAATTGCATGTATGACATTGCAGTGCTTGATATGCAAATGCCAGGAATGGATGGTATAGAGCTGTGTAAAGCACTAAAAGCACATGAACATTATAAATCAATGCCACTTGTAATGATGACCAGTATTGCTGGTATGGAAGGTGCGCAGCGCTATTCTAATGCAGGCTTTCAGGCATATTTCCCCAAACCTGTAACCACTGCCGATTTAATTTCTGCACTGTCAGTCATAACAAGTAATGATTCAGATGAGACACTCCCACTTGTTACTTCAGGCTATATTTCCTCTCTTAAAAAAGAAAAGGTGCAGGAACCTACCCAAATATTACTTGTAGAAGATAATCCAATTAATCGACAAGTGGCTACATTAATGCTCAAAAAGCTTAATTGTGACGTTACAATTGCCGAAAATGGTCAATTAGCGATAGATATATTAGAGTCTCACGATTCTGGTTTCTTTAAGCTCGTTCTTATGGATTGCCAGATGCCTGTTATGGATGGCTTTGCTACAACTGCAGCTATCCGTAAAGGTATGGCGGGTATACAACACAAAAACATTAGGATCATTGCTATTACGGCTAACGCAATGGACTCTGATAAAGAGCGTTGTATAACCGCTGGAATGGATGACTACTTGAGCAAACCGATTCAATTAGATATTTTAAAAGATAAATTAGAGCAGTATATTTAAGGTAAAAATACAATGAGCCAACCCGTTATAATACGTGATGCAAAACCAAGTGATGCGAAAACAATTTTGCACTTTATTACCGAACTTGCCATATATGAAAAAGAACCGGATGCAGTTAAAACAGACGAACAGGCTATTTTAGATACGCTGTTTAGCGACGGTGCTACTGCGCACAGCATAATTTGTTTAGAAGGTGATGAGCCAATTGGTTTTGCGGTCTATTTTTATAATTACTCTACATGGTTAGGTAAAAATGGCCTATACCTTGAAGATTTATACGTAAGCCCAGATAGCCGTGGCAATGGTGCAGGTAAAGCCATTATGAAGCACTTAGCTAATAAGGCGATTAGTAATGACTGTGGTCGTTTTGAATGGGTAGTGCTTGATTGGAATAAACCCGCTATCGATTTTTACAATAGCATTGGTGCAAAGCCTCAAAACGAATGGATTATATATCGCTTAACAGGGCAGGAATTACTAGACTTTGCCAAATAGTTAATGAAAATCATTTGCATTTAGGTTTGTGGGTGTGTAAGTTAACTACACGCCCATAAATAAACGTGCAGATGATTATATGATCTCAAACCAAAAACAATCCCACTCAGATTTACTTTGTCTTGATCAAGCATTAAGCCCTTGGCAGTCGAATATAATGCAAGGTAATTATGCATTTGAACAAGGTGCACTTCTCGAAGCCCGCGATAAATACTTATTAGCTAAAACACTTGCAGATCATCTTCTTCAGCAGTTTTTATATGCTCAGATTAATAACAATGTCATCCATGCTATTGAGCATTGCATACCCGCACTTGTTGTTACGTCGCATAATTTAGCTGATACCTATATAGCTTTGCAACAGCCTGAAAATGCATGCAAATGGCTATGCGAAGTACACTTAACACTCTGTTCGCTAATTAAGCATACTCATTACGATATACAAAAAGTGAGTAAGCATCATTACACTAAAACGTCCTCTGAACTTGTATTATTTGCAAGACGCTATCATTTTTTACCTGAGCTAATAAAGCAAGTGAATTTTAGCTTATGCTCAGAGAGCACTACAAACAATCAACTGCACTAATTTAAAAGAAAAAGGAGTATTTATGGCTTTTACTTTGCCTGCACTTAACTATGAGTACGATGCGCTTGAGCCTCATATTGATGGTAAAACAATGCATATTCACCACACATTGCATCATCAAACGTATATCAATAAAGCCAATGCTGCTTTAGCAGATACTGTTTATGCAACCGCAAATGCTGAAAAATTACTTAAGGGAATAAACAGCCTGCCTAGTAATTTACAAAAAGCAGTACAAGAGCATGTAGGAGGGCATTTTAATCACAGCTTATTTTGGCAAGTAATGAGCCCAGAAGGAGGAGGGGAACCTGAAGGTAGTGTAGCTCAGGCAATAAATGAACAGTTTGGCAGTTTTGATAAGTTTAAAGATCAATTTACTGCTGCTGCAATTAGTCAATTTGGCAGTGGTTGGGCGTGGCTATGTGTGACCCCAGATAAAAAGTTGATTGTAGAAAATAGTGCTAATCAAGATTGCCCTTTAATGCAGGGAAATACCCCTATTTTGGGACTTGATGTATGGGAGCATGCCTACTATTTGAAGTATCAAAATAAGCGTCCTGACTATATTGCTGCTTTTTATAATGTAATTAATTGGACTGAAGTTGAAAAACGCTACCTAGCCGCAATAAGTTGAGTGCCGAATATGGCTAGTAATACAGTTTATTTTCTATAAGCTAGGCTCTATTAGATTAATTTATAGAGCCGTTTATGGACACTTCACATTGGCAAAAAGCACGTCAGAGTCGCGATCCTCGTTTTGACGGGCTTTTTTACGTAGCGGTAAAAAGTACCGGTATTTATTGCAGACCAATTTGCCCTGCACCAACGGCTCACGAAAAAAACGTTGCTTATTATCAGTTTGCCCATAACGCGGCGCAAGATGGTTTTAGGCCCTGTATTCGTTGCAGGCCCGATAGTGCCCCAGGCAGCGCAGCATGGCAGGGTACAAAAACGACGGCACTTAGAGCAAAACAGTTAATAGATCAAAATGACGAGCACGACTGCGAAAAATTAGCAGCTCGTTTAGGCGTAAGTAGTCGTTATTTAAGGCAGTTGTTTAAGCAGTATTTTGGCGTGTCGATTACGCAATATCGATTATTTAACCAATGCCACTTTGCTAAAAAACTGATTCAAGAAACACATTTACCCCTTACCGAAATAGCGTTTTCCGCAGGCTTTAAAAGCATTAGGCGCTTTAATGATGCATTTTTACAGCAGTTAAATATAGCTCCCTCGAAGCTGCGCAGTGGCGATAAAAAGCCAACGTCAACACTCATTTTAACCCTGCCATTTAGGCCGCCTTATAATTGGCCTGCTTTGCAGGGCTTTTTACAAAGGCGCTTGATAAAACCAATGGAGTGGATAACACAAACGAGCTACGGGCGTACTTTTGCAAGTGATAAATATAAAGGAAGTTTTACCGCAGAATTTATAGCGAGTAAAAACCACTTTAGTGTATCTATCAATATAGACAATACGGCGTACTTACAACCTGTTATAAATAATATACGCCGTGTGCTTGATTTAGATGCCGATATTAATTTAATTCAAATGCATTTAAGCGCCAATATAAACAATGCGTTTACAGTGTGCGAAGGGCTCAGACTTCCGGGGATTTGGTCAAGTTTTGAAGCCGGTATAAGAGCGGTACTTGGGCAACAAGTAAGTGTTACTGCAGCGCATAATTTAGTAACAAAGTTAGTTGATGAATTAGGCGAAAAAGAGGGCGATGCCGTTTATTTTCCTACGGCTAAAATTGTTGCTAATAGTGATTTTGCATTTTTTAAAATGCCACAAGCACGCAAAAATGCGCTACACAACTTAGCCCAGTTTTGTGCGCTAAATCCTGAAAATGACGATTTAGACGAATGGCTTAGTTTAAAAGGAATTGGCCCTTGGACAGTAAATTATGCAAAGCTGCGAGGACAAAGCCAACCCGATATATTACTTGATGGTGATTTAGGTGTTAAAAAAGCACAAGCAGCGGTAAATCCGTTTGAGCCTGCTAATTGCGCTCCTTTTCGCTCTTACTTAACGTTTCAACTTTGGCAGCAATTATAATGATCATTCAAACATCAATTTCGAGCCCTATAGACGACATAATTATTCAAGCGACTGATAAAGGTGTGAGTTACGTTGGTTTTTATCCTCCAGTTGAGCACCCTCATACGCCATTTGAGCAAGTTACTAACAAGGCGGTGCTTATTTGCGCTGCGCAGTTAAATGAGTACTTTGCAAAAAAACGCACTATGTTTGATGTACCACTTGATACAACCGGTACGGTATTTCAGCAAAGTGTATGGCAAGCACTATTAACAGTACCTTTTGGACAATCGCAAACATACGGCTATATTGCTAACCAACTCAATAACCCAAAAGCAGTGAGGGCAGTAGGCGCTGCTAATGGTAAAAATCCGATTAGTATTATTGTACCGTGCCACCGAATTATTGGCGCAAATGCAAAGTTAACGGGCTATGCTGGTGGGCTTGATAGGAAACTGTGGTTGCTGAAGCACGAAGGATTAATGTAAATTAATTGATAAAATATAGCCAGTCTGCTTAACTCAACCTATAATTTAAATAATCAACTAATAAAAATTATTATGCGTATTAATAGCTTAGTTTACTTTTTTATTGCCAGTTTAATGTTTACCGCGACTGCGTTTAGCAAGCCGCAAAGTCTCGTGTTTTGTTACGAAGACAAAAATATAGCACCCATGTTTTTAGGTGATGGCCAAAATATACCAACAGATAAACCTGGTGCATCAATCGAAATACTTCAACAACTTGATTTAGCATTGCCCAATGTAGCAATATCATTTGTTAGAAAGCCATGGCGTAGATGCTTAAACGATTTAGAATTTAATCGAGTTAATGCTGTTATTGCAAGTTACCGCAAAGGGCGAGAAAACGTTGCTGTTTACCCTGTTGATGAGCAAGGTAAGTTACAAGATAACTACGCAGTAAGTGAATTTGGCAGCTGCCTTATAGGGCGTTATAAATTTCATAAGGAATGGGAGACTCGTGAAGTATTTCAAAATAAAGCATTTACGATAGCTATTCCTAATGGTTATGGGCTAAATAGCGCGTTAAAAGAAGAACCATTTTTTATTCATAATACGTTTTCTAAAAGCAAAGCTTTTGAGTTGCTAGATAAGGGGGTAGTGCAGGCGAGCGTTGATCTATGCCTAGTAGATGGCTTAAAAGTGTCGAGTTATCCGTATGAGGGTAATAATGTTAAACCTATTTATCCCCCTTACGAAACCAGCCATGGTTACCTTGTATTTTCAAAAAAATTCTATGAAGAAAATAATGCTCTAAGCTTGCAAATGTGGCAGTGGTTATCAAAATTTGAAAGTGCACCTGTGTATATTAAATACTTACAAACACTTAAATAAACAGGCCCTGACAAAATAAAATTCGCGTTTGTAAATTGGTATTAATTTAATATTAAGGTAGCATAAGCGCACTTTTTATAAAATGGCACCACAATGGCTCAATTATACTTTTACTACTCTGCAATGAATGCAGGTAAATCAACCACGTTATTACAATCTGCATTTAATTATAAAGAACGTGGCATGGAACCTGTGATCCTGACTGCTGCCATTGATGATAGACAAGGCGTGGGTAAAGTATCTTCTCGTATTGGTTTGCAAGCTGATGCGCATGTATTTGATGCTAGTAAAGATGTTTTTGATCTTATTCAATCACTCAATAATGATAAAAAGCGCCATTGTGTGTTAGTTGACGAGTGCCAATTTTTATCAAAAGAACAAGTAATGCAATTAACCGATGTGGTTGATGAACTCGGTATACCGGTATTGTGTTATGGCCTGCGTAACGACTTTAGAGGCGAGCTATTTATAGGGTCGCAATATTTGCTTGCGTGGGCTGATAAGTTAGTTGAGCTTAAAACTGTTTGCCACTGTGGACGTAAAGCAAACCATGTACTGCGTACCGATGAAAATGGTGAAGCAATAGCCGATGGTAACCAAGTAGAAATTGGCGGCAATGACCGATATGTTTCGGTATGCCGCAAACATTATAAAGCCGCGTTAAATATGGGCCGACAAAGCATTTAAAAATGTATCAATATCTTCGCGGGTTATATCTAAATGCGTAACTAGCCTAAGCTGCTTGCTTGGGCTAAATAATATGCCTTGTTGTTTAAGCGCTTCAGCAATATCTTCAATATTTATACTGCTACTGTATGTTGCGTAAACCATATTAGTGGTGTTAGTCATATCGACAGTAAAGCCACTGATTTCACTTAATTGTTGAGCCAAATAACGTGCATTTTCATGATCGTCTTTTAAGCGCTCTACATTGTGCTCAAGTGCAAATTGTCCAGCGGCTGCAAGCATTCCGGCTTGGCGCATACCACCACCAAGTACTTTTCTCCATCGTCTTGCTTTATTAATAAGTGCTGGTGAGCCTAATAATAAAGAGCCTACGGGCGCACCTAAACCTTTAGATAAACAAATAGAAACTGAGTCAAAGTGTTTTGTAATTTCTGTGATATTAACTTTTAGCTCAACAGCGGCATTAAAAGCACGTGCGCCGTCTAAGTGCAGCGCTAAACTATGCGTATTAACAAAGTCACGTGCTTGGGCTAAGTACTCAAGCGGGAGTACTTTTCCGCCAATGGTATTTTCTAAGCTGAGCAATCGCGTTTTTGCAAAATGGCAATCGTCTGGTTTTATAGCCGCCGCTATTTTACTAAAAGGGATGCTGCCATCAGCTTCGTTTTCAATAGGTTGTGGCTGAACAGATCCTAATACAGCTGCGCCGCCACCCTCAAACTTATAATTGTGAGCATTTTGGCCACAAATGTATTCGTCACCTCGCTCACAGTGCGCCATTAACGCAAGTAAGTTGGCTTGTGTGCCTGAGCTACAATAAAGTGCGGCTTCAAAATTAAAACGCTTACACGCATAGGCTTCTAGTTGGTTAACGCTTTCATCATCACCATATACATCGTCACCAACCGGTGCGTTGTAAATAATATCGCGCATTTCGTTTGTTGGTTTTGTAACTGTATCAGAGCGAAAATCTATCATGATTGCCTTATCCTTTTTATTATTTTTAATAAAATTGGTATTAATCAAGCTCGCTACAAATTTGCTCACGAGTGTCTTTATCAAAGTAGGTCCATGCAATAAAGCGGCTAATTTTTTGACCTTGTGCCATATCAACAATTTTATACTGTGCTATTGGGTGAGCTTTTAATACTTCTTCAAGGGCTGCAATATTATCTTTTTTAGAGACTAACGACGTAAACCACAGTACTTGCTCTGCAAAGTCTTCGCTTTCTTTAATCATATTAGAGATAAACTGTACTTCACCGCCTTCACACCACAATTCATTATTATGACCACCAAAATTAAGCGTGCTACTGGGTGTTTTTCCTAAGTTTTTCCACTTACGTTCACTGCCTTTACTTGCCTCTTCTTCACTTGCATGAAACGGAGGGTTACAGAGCGTTAAATGATATAGATCTTTTTGATTTATAACGCCTTTAAAAATATGTGATGCGTTTTTTTGATGTTTTAGGGTTATTTTTAAACGATTAAACTGAGCAATTTGCTTTGCTATTTTTACTGAGGCTGTATCAATATCAGTTCCAGTAAAATGCCACTTATATTCACTTGTACCAGTAAGCGGATAAACTAAATTAGCACCAGTACCAATATCAAGTACTTTAATTTGCTTACCTAAAGGTATTTGTTGTTGATTATCATCACTTAATAAGTCGGCTAAGTAATGAATGTAGTCAACACGCCCAGGTATAGGCGGGCACAAGTTGTGCTCGGGAATATCCCAAAAATCAATATTATAATGTGCTTTTAAAAGAGCTTGGTTAAGTGTTTTAACAGCCTTGTTGTCACTAAAATCAATGCTTTTAGTCCCTGCAGGTGTGGTTATAACAAAGGGCAGTAGAGCAGGATGCTCTGTTGTTAATAAATCGAAGTCGTACCCATTTTTATGTAGGTTACGAGGGTGTAATTTTGAACGTGCTTTATTTTCTTTCATGGCTTCATTTTAACAACAGATATGATGTGGTGATTGTAACAAATGCTGATGAGTAAAGTGCAGACATTTCCTTTGGTATATTTAATATTGCTGGTAGGATGAGTTGAAAATAATAAAAAGGAATAACTGTGGCAATTTCTCAGCAATCAATAATTATTAATGTAGCTGATCGGCAAACACTTCATTTACGCCGTATTAGCGATGAAGATCAGCAAGGGCCTATCGTATTTTTTATGCATGGAGCAATAGAAAACGGTAAGATTTTTTACACGCACTCTAATAAAGGACTTGCCCCTTTTCTAGCTGAGCATGGGTATAGATGTTATGTGGCTGATTTACGTGGCCGAGGTGATAGCAAGCCAATCATTTCGAGTGAGTCCGAACATGGACAAACTGAGTCTATCCTAGAAGACATCCCTGCTTTTATTAAGCAAATAGAGTTGATTGAAGGCAAAAAGCCAGACTACTGGGTTGCTCACTCTTGGGGCGGGGTATTGATGAACAGCGCGTTTGCACGTTTTCCAGAATATATTAACGATGTTAAAGCATGTGTGTATTTTGGCTCTAAGCGTTCTTTATTTAATAATCATCCTCAAAAATTATTACAAGCCAATTTAATTTGGTATTTTATGGCACCTTTACTTGCTAAAAAACATGGCTATTTAAATGCTAAAGGTTATAAGTGGGGAAGCGATAACGAAACTCAAAAGTCGCATTATCAAAGTATGCAATGGGCTAAAAAGAAGCCATGGATAGATTCTGATGATAATTTTGATTATGCAAAAGCGCTAAACAACCTGCATTTACCGCCAACGCTTCATATTGCTGCGGTAAAAGATAAAGCATTAGCGCAACCAATCGATATTCAAAAATTTATGGACGAATCGGGGCTAGGCATTCAACAAATGCAAATTTACGGGCGTAAACACGGGCATAATTTTGATTACGATCATATTAATATGCTTACCCACCCAAGTGCGCGTGATGATCAATTTAAAGATTTACTTAATTGGTTTAAAGCACATCCGATTAATTAATTCTCATCAAGTAACTTTAGAAGAGGTGTTTTGTAACGCTCCCACTTAGCGATTGCGGCATTATTAATAGGTTGGCGAATAGCATGTTTACTCAAGGTCGTTACCGGTGTTTTTTGTTTATAAAACGCTAAGCAGCGCTCTTCAAAACTACAGTTTAAAAAACCAAGTAACTGCGTTAGCTGCTCTTTTGGGTTACTCACTAAATCTTCGTAACTGACATCATAAATTGGCATCTCTTTAAAAGAGTGCCAATGCCTCATCAGTTTTTCATACAACTTATGATAAAGCTTAAACTCAGGTAGTGAGCAAAAATAAGGCTCGTTTTCAGCAAAGTAATTAGTGAAGATAGAAAATGCGGTGGCATTAAAATCACGACTTAAATTTATAAATTTAGCATTTGGAAATAGAATATATATAAGTCCGAGCGACTGATAATTACTCGGCAGTTTATTTATTATAAAAGGTCTGATGGGCGATGCTGTTTTTAATGTTGTGATATACAGCTCGCGGGCTTTTTTGATTAAATCCGGCGTTAAATGTGCTAAACATTGCGGGTAAGTCACTCCCGTTTTTTGTTCGATAAAAGCAACTGCGTTATTACTAATACTCGTGCTCTCTCCTAGGCTCGAAAACTGACTATGGCTTGCCAACATTTGCTCCACAAGGGTAGAGCCACTACGAGGCATGCCAATAATAAAAACAGGCGAAATATTACCTGTAAACTTTTTATCGGCAGAGGCTATAAACTCCTCGGTGTTGTATTTTATTATTTCATCGTAAAAAGGGATTAAATCTCTAGTGTTAAATTCACTTAATTTTTTTTGTAATTTATTCGCCAATATAAAATAATTAAATGCTTGCTCGGTATCCTCAAGTGCATCGTAACTGTTTGCTAATGCGTAGTAACACACCATTTTTAAACGTAAATTACTAGTTTGAGTTAATAAGTGGTGCAAATTACTTACATAATTATGTTCTTTATCAAAGCGACCTAATTGTACAAGTTCAAATAAAATATAGGCTGTTACAGGGTATACACCAATGCTGAGTGCATGAGCAAAAGTTGTATGAGCTTTATCTAACTCGCCATGTGTTAAATAGTGCTGTGCTAAGTAATAATGAGGTTCTGGATTATGACTTGCTAATTTTTTTGCGTATTTAAGCACCGTTAGCGCATCGTTTGGCGAATGAACACCGTTAAAAGCATCAGCAAGGGCATGTAATGGTTCAAGCATATGAGGCAAGCGCTCACAGGCTTTTTGGAGTAGGTATACAGCAGCGTCGTAACGTTCTAGTCGTAAGGCAATTCTGCCTAAGCCAAATAAAGCCTCACCATTTTCAGGGTTACTATTTAAAATTGCTTTAAAATGGAACTCGGCTTCTTTGAGTTTATTTTGTTGCAGTAGTTGGTTGGCTTTTTCAAGTAGCATAGTTATACCAATTTTATTAAAAAATAATCATTCTATCGCATTAAATAGCGTACTCACTGCGTTAAAAATTATTCATATAGAGCAACTATATATCATAGTTTTCGCCTTGTTATTACGCTATTTTCTGAGCGCTATAATAGAACACTTATTCAATGCAATTGGTATTGTTCATTATTATTTTTATTAACTATAAAATTAAAAAGGCGAAATGTCTTTAACATTTCGCCTTTGGTTCTTCATGAAAATAGTTTAAAAAGTATATGTTGCTTTAGCGTAGTAAAAGCCACCGTTAATACCAAACGGAGATGTTTCGTAGAACTGACCACCCCAGTTGTTATTAGGGATGCCCGTTGCATCTGCAAAATCAAGTTTTTCAGCATCTTGGTCGAATAAGTTTTGAGCACCTACAGAGAAGCTAACTGATTCATTTAAGAAGTAAGTTACTTCAGCATCAATAGTGACTGCAGCATCTGCTGTTTTAGCTGTTGCATCATAATCAACGTGAACACCTTGGTATTCGCCGTAGTAGTTTGCACGAGCAAATGCAGAAACTGATTCCCATTGTTGAGACAATGTGAACGTTGCACGATGATTAGGTAAATCTTCTTCTAAACGCTTAACTTTAAACGCACCTGTAATTTCACTAAATTTAGTTACTTCAGTATCATTCCAGTTATATGCAAGGCTAAATGTAGAGCTACCGCCCATTAATTCAGCTGTATAGTTTGCAACTAAATCGATACCTTGTGTTGTTGTGTCAAAGTCGTTTGTAAAAAAGCTTACTTGAGCAAGACCTTGTACATTAGGTACTCCTGCTGCTGCAAGGGTATCTTTGTCTGCTTGGCTTAAGTTGATTTTATCTGATTGGCTAATACGGTCATCTACTTGGATGTTGTAGTAATCAAGCGTTAAAAATAATTCGCCAATTGTGTATACAGCACCAAGCGTATAACTTTGCGATTCTTCCGGCTCAAGCTCTGTACCACCTAATTGCACTGCAATTGGGTTTGTTGGTGGAAGAAGCGCTGAATCTTGTAATACACCGCCATCTAAACTTGTTTGTACATTACTTACGTTAGCTTGACCAACCGTTGGTGCACGGAAACCACTGCTTACAGAACCACGCACGTTTAAGTCTTCAGTTAAATGGTATTGAGCCATTACTTTGTAGTTAGTGGTAGTGCCAAAGCTGTCGTAGTCTTCAAATCGAAGTGCTACGCCCATTAAGAAGTCTTCAGTAAACGGTGCTTCAACATCAACATATGCTGCATAGTTACGGCGAGAAAATTCACCTGCTTGTGATGGTTTAAAACCAGGGAAACCATTAGAGCCAATACCAAAGCCTTGTTCTGTTAAAGGGCCTGCTGTGTAAGATGCTTCATCACCAGAGACGATAGTAAATGTTTCTTCATGCCACTCAAAACCACCGGCAATGTTTACATCATAAGCTAAACCAAAGTCGATACCTTTTGATAAATCAAAGTTAAAGTTCTTCTCTAGCTGTTCGTATTTACCCGGGCTGAAGTCTCGTGGTGTATCTGCACCTAAAGAGGCATTAACCGTGTCGTAAATAAAGTAACGTGATTCATTTAAGCCAACAGTACCGCTTAAGTCATAGTAAGTATCTTTTAAGAAGCCACCAGTGAATCGACCTTTAGTACCAATAGTTAAAGAAGTATCAGTAATGTTGCCGCCAAAGTTAGGTGTAAAGCCACCTGGAAGCATCTCATTAAAGGCAAAACAATCTGGGTTGTTTGCTACACCATTTATGTAAGCAGGATCATCTAGTACATTGCCGTCTGTTATTGTGATAGTTGGACAGTTAGCACTCATATCAGGTGTTGTGTCGGCAACAAGTAATGTTTCGCCACCATCATTTGAGTAAACACCAGAACGAGTTTGCGGATTACGGTAATAAAAACCGCCACGTACATCACGTTCAGAGTAGTTACCAAACATGTAAAATTCAGAGTCGTTTGTTAGCTCTAAACCCACATTACCAAAAATAGTAATATCGTCATCTACTTCTGGTGCACCCCATACTTGTGCAAGAGAAGATACATCAGGCACACCGGCAGCTGAAAGTGCTGCAGCATCGGCACGTTGAACTGAACGGCTTGTTGCATCAGCTGTTTTATATTGAAAGCTTAAATTAGCAAAACCATTGTCGGTAAACGGTAAACCTACGTTACCCGACACTTGTGTTGTATCGCCATCACCTTCATAAAATTGACCATGGCGGATTTCTAATTTACCACCTTCTGAAGCGTCTTTTAGTTGGAAATTCATTACACCGGCGATTGCATCAGAACCATACTGCGCAGCCGCGCCATCACGAAGTACTTCTACTTGTTTAATCGCAATGCTTGGAATAACTGAAATATCTGCGCCTTGCGCGCCATCGTTAATACCACCGCCTAAAAATGCGATTACAGAAGCACGGTGACGACGTTTGCCGTTTAAAAGAACCAATGTGCTGTCTGACGGTAAACCACGTAAGTTAGCTGGACGAACAAGAGAAGCCGCATCACTGATAGGGTTTTGGTGTACGTTAAACGATGGTACTGCACCTTTTAAAAGTTCAAGCATGTCAGTGTTACCTGACTTTTCAAGCTCTTCGCCGCCAATAATGTCGATTGGAACCGGTGAGTCACCTATTGAACGAGGAGCTGAACGCGTACCTACTACGGCAATTTTCTCAACGTTTTTATTTACTTTAGTTTGTTCCTGCTCGTCTGCCGCAATAGCAGATCCAGAAATAAATAACCCTGCAGTGGTTGTAGCTAAAGCAAATTTGATTGCTTGGTTTAGCGCATTACTTTTTAATTTCATTCTAATTTTCCCCAGTTAGAATAATTCTTATTTTTGATGTGAATTTCACATCATTTGTTTTTAACTTAATTTTTTGTTTCACATAAGTTTGAGGTTTTAGCTCAAAAGCCTAATCAATTAAGCTTACTTTTTGTGAAGTCCTATCTACAGACTATAGATAAAAAACAGGAAGGGCAATTACTAATTAACCGTTTGATAACAAAAAGATTCAATTTAAGAAAAAATGCAACAGTGGTGCAAAGTAAAACTAAAATGAACTAAATAAGTGCAAATAAGGCTATTGAGGGGAATATTAATGCGCTAACTGCATTTAAATGTTATTTATTTGTATCTTTTTTGTGGGGTTTTCAATGTTTTGTGCGTACCGCCAAGCTGCTAATTTTTCTTTGTATTCATCCCATACGCAGGGACAGCAACTGCCACCACCGCAACATTCATCAGATTTTGGTTTTTCAGGTTTTTGCGGTAATTGATTTGTTATATTCTGCATTGTTGTATGTATTTAATACTAATTTGGTGCAAAGGGTAAGTTAAAGG
Source organism: Pseudoalteromonas sp. SR43-3 (assembly GCF_014163875.1). NCBI lineage: Bacteria > Pseudomonadati > Pseudomonadota > Gammaproteobacteria > Alteromonadales > Pseudoalteromonadaceae > Pseudoalteromonas > Pseudoalteromonas sp. SR43-3. The sequence goes on from NZ_JACJEC010000018.1 coordinate 23,666, forward strand.
GTGTTGAAAGTAAATTATTCTTTGTGAACCTGTGCTGCTGTGTGAAAATAAAAGTTATGCGATTATATAAAGTTATTCACCGTGCACCTTGGCGGGTAGTTAAAATTAGTAAAAAACGCCAACAGCTGCGTTTTCGCCGTGCTATGGTGGCGCTTAAAATCGCACTCGCCCAAGAAAAACAAGAAACTAAAGAAATGCTCTCTATTTATAGGCGTTACACTCAAGGCCACACAAGTAAAGAAGAGTTAAAACGCGCAAATGAGCAATTTGTTGATATTTTAAAAGGGTTAGGGCTCGGTGTATTTGCTGTATTACCTTTTGCTCCGCTTACAATTCCTTTAGTTGTTAAATTAGGGAGTTTGGTGGGAGTTGATGTACTGCCAAGTTCGTTTAATATGAACAAATCTATTAAAGAACTAGATGCTAAAATAGATCAAGAAAATCAAAAGCAAGAATCTAAAAATAGCTTAAAAAAGTAGCTAAAATCCCTTCAAATTAGCGATACCTTTTAGGTGCGCTTATTGATATGCTCTTAAGTACCATTTTTATATTATATGAGCTTTTTAATGAGTGCATTACTACGTCATACATCTTCTGGTATTCCTTTATCTTTTATTCTTAAAAACGAATTATCTGACTGGCAAGCACAGCAGCCTGCATTTATACAAAATTGGTTAACTAATACAGGTTTTGAAAAGCAAGGTGTTGCTTTAATTCCTGATGCTAAAACGGGCGAGTTAAGCCAGGTATTTTGTTTAATGCAAAGCAGCGATGATTTTTGGGCTGCGGGTAATTTAGCAAATACACTTCCTACAGGTACTTATCAAATTCAAGGCGACAGCGCTTTTGTAGAGCAGGTTGCTTTAGGGTTTGTACTTGGTGGTTACGAATTTAGTGAATACAAAGAAAAACCAACAGCAAAGGCGCAATTAGCCATTAGCGATAAAGCGTTATATGAACGCATTAGCCAACAAGCTGATGCCATTACACTTGCACGTGATTTAGTTAATACTCCAGCGGTAGATATGATGCCGCAACATTTATCGCAAGTTATGGAAGATTTAGCTGCAACTTACAATGGCGAATTTTCACAGTGGGTTGGCGATGAGTTACTAGAGCAAAACTACCCGACTATTCATATGGTGGGTCGTGCAAGCGAAAATAAACCGCGTTTACTTGATTTAAAATGGGGCGCGACAGATGCTCCATTAATTACACTAGTCGGTAAGGGCGTATGTTTTGACTCAGGCGGACTTGATTTAAAACCAAGCTCTGGCATGCGTAACATGAAAAAAGACATGGGCGGCGCCGCGCATGTAATTGCACTAGCGCAGCTTATTATGGCAGCTAACTTACCAATTAGATTACGTGTACTTGTACCAGCGGTTGAAAATGCAGTATCGCGCAATGCATTTCGCCCAGGCGATGTTATTAAAACGCGCAAAGGTATTATGGTCGAAATTGATAATACAGACGCTGAAGGCCGCTTAGTATTGTGTGATGCATTAAGCGAAGCGCAAAACGATAATCCTGAGCTAATTATTGATTTTGCTACCCTCACGGGTGCATGTCGTGTTGCACTGGGCACGGAGCTTCCGGGCTTTTTCTCAACAGAGCGCGATGTAGCAAATGGGATTATTGACGCCGGTTTAAGTGTACATGACCCTGTTTGGCAACTTCCGTTGTTTGAGCAATACAAAAGCTTACTAAAAAGTGATGTAGCCGATATGGCAAATTGCGCAAGCACACCGTTTGGCGGTGCTATTACCGCAGCGCTTTACTTAAAAGAATTTGTTGAACCAACAACACCGTGGGTACACTTTGATGTAATGGCATGGAACTTACGTGCATTACCAGGTCGTCCAACGGGTGGTGAAGCATTAGGTATTCGTGCTGTATTTAACTACTTACAAAATCGTTTTAATAAGTAAGTTTTTGATTTAATAGTAAAAACTTGAGCTTTATGAGCTTTAAACCTCATAAAGCTCAAGTGGCAAGTTATCTGGATCGGAAAAAAAGGTAAACTTTTTGCCGGTTATTTCATCCACTCTAATATCCTCAACGTTTACATCGCACGACTCTAAATACGTTTTTGCAATCTGTACATCCGCTACCTTAAAAGCTAAATGTCTTAAGCCTTGTGCTTCTGGATAGCTGGGTCTTTCGGGCGAACCATCAAACGAAAATAGCTCTATTTGGCTACCATCGGGCATGGCTAAATCTAATTTATATGAATTACGATCAGCTCTAAAGTGCTCATTAATAACGTTAAGTTTAAGTACATTGCTATAAAAGTGTTTAGAACGTGCATAGTCACTACAAATTATAGCAGCGTGATGAATACCTAAAAGTTTCAAATTTAATTCCTTAAAAAGCAAAAACGCACTTAAATAAGTGCATTTTAAATGTGGCTTATTACATGTTGTGTTAGCTAGGCTCGGCTTCTTTACATGCTTTAACGGCCGGTGCTACAAGCTCTAAACCAGTTTTATCACACGGTGGTAAAGCAGCATCGCTTACACTAATAGGCGTTACACGTTCGCCCCATTTTATGTAACTTGCAGCCCACGTAAGGCCTGCACCAAATGCTGCAGACATAATGTTTGAATGCGGTTTAATTAACCCTTGTTCAACCGCTTCACATAACGCTATAGCAATAGTCGCAGCAGAGGTATTACCATAGTCACCAATGTTAACCATTACTTTTTCGTCAGGTACTTTTAAGCGATGCTGAATAGCCTGAATAATACGTAAGTTAGCTTGGTGTGGAACGAGTACATTAATGTCGTCAAGGCTTAAGTTGGCCTGTTGCAGTACGTCGTCGCAGGCTTCACTCATACCTTTTACAGCACGTTTAAAAATTTCACGACCTTCAAATAATAAATCAGAAGGACCAATTGGCTCATACTTATTTAAATCGCTACCAAAGTTGGTGATGTGTAAAATATCGCGGTCTTCGCTGTCACAACCGGTTTTGGTACCAAGTAAACCCGCTGGCGTATCTGCCGCTTCAAGTATTACTGCACCTGCGCCATCGCCAAATAAAACAGCGCTGTCGCGACGTGCCCAGTTTACGTACCAGGTCATACGTTCAGAGGCAATAACGACTGCTTTTTTAATCATACCCGCTTGAATTTGTGCTGTAGCAGCTTGCAACGCATATAAAAAGCCCGAACATGCCGCGTTTGTATCCATTGCGGCAGCGCCTGTTGCACCAATATTTTTTTGCACTTGTGAGGCGGTATTTGCCACAACAGTAGAAGGTGTACAGGTTGCTAATATCACTAAATCAATATCTTTAGGATCAATGCCTGCGCACGCAATAGCATGCTTAGCTGCAACGGTTGCCAGGTCAGCGGTACTTACATGACTCACTCGGCGAGATTTAATGCCAGTACGCGTGGTTATCCACTCGTCGGTGGTATCAACTATTTCACTAATTTCATCGTTGCTAATGCTTGCTGGTGGAATGCATTTACCCCAACCAGTGATATGTGCGTAAGGCATAGTATGTTCTCTTAAGGTGGTCTGACATGTGTTACTAATGGGGGAGTTATACCAAAAAACGGCTTTCAAGACTAGTTTATAGCATGTTTTGTATCGTAAATATTCGCAATTACAGGTTATTTAAGGTAATGCTAGTATAAAAAAGGGGCAAGTATGAAAACAACACTAATAACAACATTCACTTCAATAACGCTGGCATTAATAACAAATGGGGCTTTTGCTCAGCAGCATAAAATTATTTATGCTGGCAGTTTACTTGCATCCGAAGATCAAAAAGTAAAAACAGAGCAAACGTTAGTCATAACAGATAATACAATAACAGCCATTAAAAACGGCTACCTCACAAAAGCAGAACTTAACCTACCTGATGCCGATATTATCAATCTTAAAAATCAATTTGTAATGCCTGGTCTTATCGATATGCATGTTCACGTTACGTTTGAGCGAGATTCAAAAGCAAACCCTCACCGCTGGGCTACAGAATATGATGCCGATTATGCTTTGCGTTCAATTAAATATTTACAACGTACGCTCGATGCGGGTTTTACATCAGTGCGTGATTTAGGTAGCGATCACAAAGTAATATTTCCGCTAAAGCGCGCTATTGAGCGAAATGATATTAACGGCCCTCGCATTTTTGCAGCGGGTAATACAATATCGCCTACCGGCGGACACGCAGATATGCACGGATATCGAAAAGATATTACAGATGCGGTTACAGGCGGGATTGGTATATGTAATGGCGCGGATGATTGTAGCCGTGCGGTACGCGAGGTAATTAAAAGTGGCGCTGATGTAATTAAAGTTACTGCCACGGGTGGAGTACTAAGTAATACCGCTGCTGGGGTTAACCAACAACTTACAGATGCAGAGCTGATTGCAATTGTTGATACGGCTCACCACTTAGGGCGTAAAGTTACAGCGCATGCACATGGTATACAAGGTATAAAAGCGGCCTTAAAAGCCGGTGTGGATTCTATTGAGCATGGCTCTTATTTAGATAAAGAGGCAATAAAGTTATTTAAAAAAACGGGAGCTTATTTAGTACCGACGCTTTTAGCGGGTGCAACGGTAAGTGAAGAGGTGCTTACAAATCCAAATATGCCACCGGCAATAGCCGACAAAGTGCGTGAAGTAACTCCAAAAATGCAGGCTTCGTTTAAACTTGCACTGAAAAACAAGGTTAATATAGCTTTTGGAACAGACTCTGGGGTATCGCGTCATGGGCTTAATGCTAACGAATTTAGTTTAATGGTAAACAATGGAATGAGCGAAGCCCAAGCGATTAAATCAGCAACCATACATGCAGCTAAACTGCTGGGGCAAAGCGCACTCATTGGCGACTTGAGTGTTGGTAAACAAGCAGATATTATCAGTGTGAATGGCTCACCGCTTAAAAATATCGACGTACTTAAAAGCGTGCAATTTGTTATGAAAGCTGGGCAAGTTTATAAACAATAGGGAAGGTTATGAGCAGCAAAATAAAAGTGTCGTTGTTTAATCATTTGATTGACGCTGAGCGCCAGTTACTAGACCCAGAAGTTCGCCAATCTGAGCGCGCATTAGACGCTTTACTCGATGATGAATTTATCGAAATTGCTGCCAATGGCACTACATTTAATAAATACCAAGTACTAACTCGTTTACCTACCGAGGTTGTGCCACAGTTTTATAATCAGCATTTTAAGGGCCGAATGCTGAGCGATGATGTAGTGCAACTTAGTTACCAAGCTGCTTTTAGGCGCTCTGCTCGCGCTGAGTTTAATTATTCATTGCGTATGTCGCTTTGGCGTAAAAGTAATGAACAATGGAAAATGGTGTTTCACCAAGGAACGCCTTGTGCGCCGTTTTCAATTTCGATGGATGATGATTAAAAATCATATAACCGTTAAAATAACCTTATTAAACATTTGATTGGGCAATAACCTGTTGTTAATGCGTACCGACCCCACCATTAGTCGATTATTAATGCTGCGAAGCGGCGCTATTGCCGTGCAATTAATTGCGGTACTTAGCGTTTATTTTTTACTAGAACATCAAATTGCATTACTGCCTTTACTTATTGTTATTGCCGTTGAGGCTGTGTTTCAGCTTATTAGCCTATTTGCTTATCGAAATGTAAGCCGTGCTAAACCTTTGGGTATGTTGATGCAGCTAACTGCAGACGTATTATTTTTAACGGTTTTACTATCGCTAAGCGGCGGTGCAACTAATGCATTTGTTTCGCTGTTATTGCTCCCGATAATGATAGCTGCTGTTACGCTGCGAGAAAAAGGATTAGCTTATATTGCGGTATTAGCCATTGCCGCATACAGTTTGCTACTTATAAAGATGCCCGATCACAGTATGCATCAAATGAATATGAGTGGTCATTTTATTGGCATGTGGGTTAATTTTGTTTTAAGTGCCAGCGTAATTGCACTTGTTATTGGCGCAATGAGCAGGGCACTTAAAGAGCGAGAGCGAATTATTGCAAACGTGCGTGAAAAACAATTGCGTAATGAACAGCTAGTTACCCTTGATGGGGCTGCTGCACAAATCACCCATCAACTAGCGACCCCAATTGCAAACTTACAGTTACTGTTTGAAGAGTTATTAGAAGAGCAACCAAACAACCCAATTGTTAAGCACATGCAAGCGCCGCTTACTCAGTGTAGTACGCAGCTTAACGACTTTAGAAAACTCTCAGAGCAATTACGCCTTAAAAATTCACAAGAGCATACCACCGTAAAGCAACTGCAAACGCAAATTACAGATACGCTTTTACTGCAATACCCTGATCAGTACATTAAATGGATTACGCCACCTATTGCGGCAACGCTATTGAGTGATGCGATGTTATTGCCTGCTATTTTAAATTTATTGCAAAACGCCGCGCTTGCTAATCAAAAACAAGGTAAAACTCAATTAGAGCTGAGTTGGCAGCAAGATAACTTACATAGTGAATGCGTTTATTTGTTAATTCGTGATTTTGGCCGTGGCTTTTCATCATCGCAATTAGCAGAGCTGGGTGGTCAACTTATGCCAAGCGATCAAGGAATGGGGCTTGCTGTGCTTTTATCAAATGTTACTTTTGAGCGTTTAAATGGCTCACTTACCTTGTTTAACCATGCAGATGGCGGCGCTGTCGCCAAAGTTAAACTCGCTATTGTAAACATTGAGAATAACGCCTCATGAAGTTACTTATAATTGAAGACGACATTAATTTAGCCAGCACACTGGCAAGGCGCTTAACTAAACAAAGCTTTGCCTGTGAGGTGGCGCATAACCAAAGTGATGCGTTACTTGCTGCGCGTAAATTATTGCCCGACTTTGTTTTATTAGACATGAAACTAGGCGACGATAACGGACTTACACTCATAAAGCCGCTGCGTAGTTTGCTCCCCCAAGCTCATATTGTTTTACTAACCGGGTTTGCAAGTATAGCAACCGCAGTAGAGGCAATGCGTTTAGGCGCAAACGATTACCTTACTAAGCCGGTTGATATGGCAACATTATTAAAAGCGCTTAACACCGATCCTGTGTCATCGGCATCGAATGTTATTGATGATGCGGTTATGTCGCCGGAGCGCTTAGAGTGGGAGCATATTCAACAAGTATTACACAGTAATAATGGCAATGTGTCGGTTACCGCGCGGCAACTTAATATGCATAGACGTACTTTGCAGCGCAAGTTACAAAAAAAGCCGGTGCAGCAGTAATTTATTACTTAATTTAAGGAAAGTGTTATGAGCGATGATGCAGCTATATTAATGCAAAACCAAAAAATTATTTTATTTGATGCGCAATGTAAGCTTTGCAGCGCGTGGTGTAACTTTATTATTGCTCACGATAAAACTACTATTTTTAAATTATGCAGCGTGCAATCTCCAAAAGGAGAACTGTTGTTAACACACTTTGGTTTTTCAACCAGTGAATACGCTTCAATGGTGCTTGTTGAAAATGGTAAAGCATTTACGCAAAGCCATGCTTTTTTTAATGTTGTTAAGCAGCTAGGTTACCCATACAAACTAGCAAACGTATTTAGTATTTTGCCAAATAGGTTTAATAATTGGTTATACGATAGGGTTGCTTTAAATAGGTATTCGTTATTTGGAAAATATCAGTATTGCAGAGTACCCAACCCAGAGGATGCTAAACATTATTTATAAATTAGGCGTTAATACATTGCAGTATAAGTAGATGATAGGTTTATGAGGTTGTGCTAAAATCGCCGCGTTTAATTTTAGCTAACGGTATAAAAGGCTTTTTTCATGGCAAACACAGCACATGCACTTCACATTTTGGTTAAGCACAAAGAAATTGCAGAAGATATTATTAAGCAATTAGGTAAAGGTGCAAAGTTTCAGACCTTAGCTAAAAAGTATTCGTCATGCCCATCGGGTAAAAAAGGCGGTGACTTAGGTGAATTTAGACGCGGACAAATGGTTCCGCAGTTTGACAAAATAGCCTTTAATGGCGCTATTTTAGAGCCACATTTAGTTAAAACTAAATTTGGCTGGCATGTAATTAAAGTGCTTTATCGTACTTAATAAGCTCGCTGACAAATACTAAAAAGGCTGCACACTGCAGCCTTTAAGATATAATCTTACCCGATTATTAATTATCCAAATTAAACTCAATTGTCATTTCTAAGTTTTTATCAGGTACAGCAACACCATTAACAACTTTAGGTGAGTATTGCCATTTAGATAGGGCACGTTTGGCTTCGCTATTAAACACTTGTTCAGGTTTAGCGTTAATAACTTTAATATTATTTGGGCGCCCATAACTATCTACATCATAAGACATGGTAACAAAACCTTCTGTTTTGTTACGTACCTCTGCAACAGGGTATTTAGGGGGAACTGTTGATTTTACTGTTGCGGTAGGACTGTCTTGAAGTGGAGTTGTAGTACAGCCAGTAATGATTAGAGCGGCAATTATAGACAGTAAGTATTTCATTATAATTCCTTTTATTATTTAGTTAGTACCCTTTTTTACACTAAAAGACCAGTCATGTAAAATAATCCGCTTAGTTATCAAGCCCATTATTTAACCTGAATTAAGGTTATTTAATAAACATCCAGATACCCGCCGCAATCATAAACAGGTTTTCGGTTAGAGAGACAAACCCCAGCGGTACATTACTATCTCCGCCAACACAGGCACATTTAAGCTCTCGTTTGTCTATGTAAACAGCCTTAATCACCGACACGGCGCCAACACCCCCAATAAATAAAGAAATTGGTGCAACAATATAAGCTGAAAGCCCTGCAATCATGCCAATACTTACAAATGCTTCTAAAAATGGATACACATAAGCATATCTCACTACTTTCATCGCAAATAAATCATAGGTTATAAAAGAATTACTAAAGCTGTATAAGTCGCGTAATTTTTGAATAGCCAGTACGCCCATTGTTAACGCGACAAACAGCATAACTGTATGCATAGAAAAAAGTGCAAAGCCAGTCGAGTAGCTAAATGCAAAGGCAAGCAATAAGGTAACAGCAAAAATGGCCGTTACGGGAGTATAAGTAGTACCTTGTTGGCCAGGCTCCGATTTATTAAAGTAAGTGCGCAGGTCGTCATACCCGCCAATGCGTTCGTTATCGATAAATGTTTGTGGTGTGGTATCAACATTGTGCTTTTGTTGAAATGCATCGGTTTCTTCGCGCGAAGTCAGCGGCGTATCATCTACCTTATAGCCCTTTCGCTTAAGTAAATCTTTTGATTTGAGTCCAAACGGACATATATGTTCATCGGTTGCCATTCTATATAATGTTGCTGACTTAGCCATGTGTACTCCTTACTTTAAATAGTTAATTTATTTGTGCAGACAGTACAAATGTAGGTTTCAACATTGTTGGTCGCTTTGAAAAAAGGGTCTAAATAAATGTAATTTTTACCTATCATTCGCACAAAATTATCTCACAGAGCATGTAATAATTTTCTTTGCTAATAATGCACTTATAATGCCAGTGTAAAAATCTATTCGTGTAATGTTAATTGTGGCAAAGGAACAAATAGTAGATATGTTCCTATATTAGAAATTAACCATAAGCAATATCAACTACCTATTATTATGAAAAATACAGTCACGTTAATAAAATCTAAAGGTGTAGGGATAGGAGCTATCGCTATATTATCAGGGCTCGTTTTAGCGTTAAGGGAGCTTACTAGTCTATTCACTCATTTACCAACATACGAAGGTGGCTTTAACAAAGTAGCAGGGGAGATGATACTGCCATTTAGCTGCTTAGCCAGTTTGTATATAGTTTATAAATATTTTCGATTGGCTAGGGTTATTAAAATAAACTTAATAACAGAGCAGGTAACAATAAATAATAAATCCCTCATAGGCTTTTTAGAAATATCGATTAAGACTTTCGAAAATACGCATCGCTGCGCGTTAATAATTAAAAATACTGAGGAGGAAATACTCAAGTCAGGGGCGCTCTATTACTGCGCTAGTAAGGATTGCTTAATCAACTACAGCGGCGAATATGTGCATATTACAGTTGAGAACCAATAGGGCTAAAATGTGCAGTCTTATTTAGTTTTAAACTTGTCTTGTCCTGAAATGTGTAAACAGATTTCAGGACAAGACACTTTGAAAGAGATTGGTGACTATTTTCAATTGCACTATTCTCGTGTAAGTAAAATAGTGTCAAAAAGAAAGACCTGACCACCCTATTTACACAAGCCTTGGGCAACACTTTGCAAGCATTTGATAGTTATTCTGGTAACATTGAATTTCGTAAAGTGCAACAGAAGTTTCAAACTGGCAGTAGTTTAAAACCAACGTTTGACGTGACAAATTACACCATTGGAAGTATCAAGTTATGAGCCATTTAAAGTACCACAATGACCATTATAAATTAGTGAATTTGCAAAATGCTTTTCAAATTCATTTAGAACGCTATGAGGACAAATGGTTTCGTTACTTGGAGAAGGAACCATCATTTTACAAGGCACCTCAAGCACGGTTAAGTTCAGATGCAATGAGTTGTATACGTGTTAGCTTTACTGCACAAAAAGCAGAAAAAGGGCTTGAGGGCGTGCCTATTATGCGCTTTGGCCTAGATTTATTGCATGCGCATTATAATTTAGTGTCAAACCCCGGACAGCGCCATATTTTTACTTTAAAAGATCACGTATTTCGCTTAGAAGGTCGTGCTGAACATCGCTTAATCATGGTTGATGATTGGTTACTGCAATTAAGTTTAGCCCTGTGTTTAAGAGATGCTGATGCGACTGAGCTAATCTGTCGATGCGAAGAAAGTTGGCTTGAGTACCCTGACGCCCTTGACTTCGCACTCCTAAATTTTGTGCGGAATATATTTGTACAAGACGCAGACCAAACAGTGTTATTACGCGAGGTAATGGAAAAATCAGGCCCTGAGCATGTTGATGAATTTAGAGCGCCTTATGTGAACATGCTTTTCTTACCTTATCTGGATGTGTGGGTAGCGCTTTTATTAAACGATGAAGCTCATTACAAACGGTCAATCCATACAGCCATTGAGTTGCATTACAAGTTCTACAATGATCCACTTGAAGGCGCAGTAACATGGACAGGCGATGTAGCTCTGCTAATAAGCGCAGTGGCCAGCCTTGCCTATGATAAGCATGGCTGGCAAGTCCCCGACACCCCTTACCTGCCAAAGTGGCTAATTTATAAAGAGTTTGAAAATGCTTAAATTAGCCTTGTTTGGCTACAAGGCTGCATATTGCAGCCTTTAATTTTGCTAGCTAACTAAGCGTCTTGCTTGGCTTCTTCTTCACTAATTTGTTTTAGTGCTTGAATAAATGAGTCGCTTGGTTGTCCACCACTAATTGCATATTTATCGTTGATAATAAATGTAGGGACTGAAGTAATACCCATTTGCTTAAAGCGGTCTTGCTCTTGGCGTACTGTTTGAACGTATTTATCTGAGTGTAAAATACTACGCGCCTGTTCTTTATCAAGGCCAACACTTTCTACTACATCAAGCAGTGCCTCTTCTTGATTTAAGTATTTTAAATCGGTGAAGTGTGCTTCAAACATGGCAAGCTTTAATTCGGTTTGCTTATCTTCTTCACGCGCCCAAGTAAGTAGGCGGTGTAAATCAAAGCTGTTGATCATGATGCGTTTGCCATCAAAATTAAAGGTAAACCCAGCACGCTGACCGGCTTCGAACATGTTTTTACGATTTTCGTCGCCTTGCTCTTCTGTTAGGTTGTACTTTTGCATTAAATGTTCGTTTAAGTCTTGACCTTCAATTGGCATATCTGGGTTTAGTTCAAAAGGATGCCACGTAATATCTGCGCTCATTTCGTCTTTGAGTTGCTCTAGTGCAGTTTCTAGATTTTTATAACCCACTACACACCAAGGGCACATTACGTCTGAAACGATATCAATTTTAAAGTTTTTCATATTTATCCTTTTGAGGATTGCTTTGGTATAACAGGGGATATTGGGATGAACTGCACTTTATCAATACCAAACTAAAAAGAGCAGCTAAGCAGCTGCTCTTGAAGGTATTCAGTTTTAAGCGTTAAGGCCAAATGGGTCGTCAATACTATAACTTGGTTGTGTAAACCAATGAGGGCCGTTGTCGGTCATGTAAAAATGATCTTCTAAGCGTACGCCAAATTCATCGGGTATAACTAACATTGGCTCGTTACTAAAGCACATGCCTGGGGCAAGTGGGGTTTTATCACCGCCAACTAAGTATGGCCATTCGTGAATATCTAGCCCAATGCCGTGGCCCGTTCGATGCGGGCAACCCGGTGTTTGGTATTGCGGGCCTAGCCCTTGCGCCGCTAAATAGTTACGGGCGCCCGCGTCTACGTCTTCGCACGTAGCACCGATTTTAGCTGCATTAAATGCCGCCATTTGCGCTGCTTTTTCATGATCCCAAAACATCCGTTGGCGCATTGTAGGTTCGCCAAATACATAGGTACGGGTAATATCAGATAGGTAATCGTGTACTTTACAGCCGGTATCAATTAATACCATATCGCCTTTTTTAAGTACTTGGGCGTTTTTAACACCGTGCGGAAAAGACGTTGCAATACCAAATAAAACAATACAAAAATAGTTACCTGGCGCGCCTACTTTTTGATGTGCTTGCTTAATAAAAGCTTCTACTTCGGTGGTGGTTATTCCCTCATAAAGCATGCTTGCTGTGGCTTGATGTACGGCTAAGGTCATATCCATCGCGCGCTGCATTAAGCTAAGCTCGTGAATTGATTTATGCATACGGCAATGCGCCGTTACAGGTTGTGCATTTATGAGGGTTAAACCCGTTTGTGCTTTATTAATGCCGTCGAATATAAAAAATTGTGCGCTTTCATCAATGCCAATGGTTGCGTTTTCATTAATGTTTAACTTTTTTAATACTTCGACAAAAAGTGCATAAGGATTTTCGTGCTCTTGCCACCCATGAATAGGCCCATCTATTACTTTAAACCCGTTTAGTGAACCAATTTCGAAATAAGGCGCAATGTATTGTACTTCACCAAGGGCGGGTAATATCGCGCCAACCATACGTTCGCTCGCGTACCATTTCATGCCTGTAAAGTAGGTAAGGTTGGTGCCAGCGTTTAAATAAATTGCATCTATGTTGTTTGCTAGCATATACGCTTGAGCCTTGGCTATGCGCTCTAAATGTTCGTCAGCTGCGATAGGGGTCAGCGTTTGCGTCATGTTACTTAGGCTTGCCAGCGCTTGCTCGCTTGATTGTGTACCAATACCGATGGTGGTCATATTTTTCTCCTTGGATTTTTAGCTAGTGTGATTAATACCAAGGTAAAATTCAATGTTATGCGATAAGAGGCTATTAGTTTATAGCCTCTTAAAATGGCATATTATTTTTTAGCGTAAGGTAAACGCGTGAGTTTATTACTTGTGTGGTAGCTATCAAGCCCGGTTACTGCCACCGTTTCAATAGCCTGTAAATCTAAAAAGCCATCACTTTGAAGTGCTACTTCATCTAAATACACATCAGTGATTTCACCTATTACAAGCTCTGTGCCATTGATGGCTAAATGTTGGTTTTCTACAAATTTAACCGAGTACTTTAAGCGGCTTTCTTTAACAAAAGGCGCTGCAAAGTCATTTAAATATTCGGGCGTTAAACCTGTCGCCGCAAATTCCGACTCGCCTTTGTCGTAGCGGGCTGATGTTTGATGAGCTTGCTTATAAATAGCTTTATTAACCTGGTTAATGGTGTAACTACCGGTTTCGATTATGTTTTCGAACGTATGTCGAGGCACGCTATTTGGGCGCATTATCATGCCAACTAGCGGCGGGTGAGCCCCTAAATGAATAACAGAGCTAACAATGGCGAGATTAGTATTGCCTTGTGTGTCTTGCGTGCCAATTAAGTTGGCGCTTTTAAAACCCGAAAGCGAATTAATTAAATGAGTACGAGTGTGTTTTTCAAGTGCGTTTATGCGCTCTTTAGTAAAATGCATTAAAGGTCCTTACCACGGTATGGTTTCGCCTTGCCAATCTAAGTAGGCAGGCTCACCATTGAGTTCTAAATGAGGGTTATTAAAAGTAAGTGTAAAAAGCTGCTTAGCTACAAATTCAGCTGTAAAGAGTTTTCCAGCGGGTACGTTTTTTTGAAATGGCTTTGAAAGCGCAGTATCAGTAGTCCCTGGGTGAAATAAAACGAGCTTGGTATTTTTAGCTCGGCGTGAAAGCTCAATCGCTGCGGTTTTAAATAGCATGTTAAGAGCTGCCTTAGAGGCGCGATACGTATACCAACCGCCTAATTTATTGTCGTTAATGCTGCCCACACGCGCACTGAGTGCTGTAATAGTACACTGCGTTTTATGTGTTAAGAGCGGCAAAATACTCTGCAAGCAAAGTAGGGGAGTTAGGGTGTTTGAATTGAGAAGTTGGCTAAAATACTCAGCGTTTAAATCCTCCAGCTTTTTTTCGGGCATATGGGTTTCGTTGTGCAGTGTACCATTGAATATAATAACTTGTTGTATATCGGCATTTTGCTCTTTTAGGTAATTAGTAACGCGCACTAAACTTTGTTTTGTGTAGTCAGTATGCAGGTGGACAACACTAGAGTCAGATTCAATACTTTTTGAACTAATACAAACAATCTGATGAGTAGGCGTGTTTATTTGCAAATGTTCTATATATGCATTTGCTATGGCACTGCTTGCGCCGAATAAAACAATGGTTTTCATTTATCACCTTTTGCTTTTAGTCCACATTGGCCGTTACTGCACTGAGTATTTGGCATTAAAAAGCGACTGATGGGGTGCCTATACTTAGCAAATAACAGGTATCCGCAGTCAGCGAAAAAGCGAATTATTGGCAAGCGAAAAATTTTCAACCAGCTGTGTTTACCCACTATTTTCCATGCTTCGTACGTTACATCAAGCCCGTAAATCATTTCACCTGATTGCTTTTGGGCTTGCAGGTAGTTCATTGCTTTGTCTTTATCAATATACGAGTAGCGTTCACTAAAGTCGCTCGCGTTAAGATCTTCAAGCGTAATTAGATTTTTAGAGTCTGCGTGTTTTAGTTGCTGCATTTCGGTGCTGCAAAGAGGGCAGTTTCCATCGTAAAAAATGATCATGTAATTGCTTTGTGATTATTTTATATATACTTTTTTACGACAAGACATTGCAAATGGATCTATTAAATATCTCTTCATGATGATATTAATAGTGTCCTACGAAACAAAGGAGAATGAGAAATGAGTGAACAATATGCCGCCTTGCGAGGTAATGTAAATTTACTTGGGCAATTACTAGGACAAACTATTAAGGATGCTCAAGGCCAAGCTATTTTAGATAAAGTAGAAGAAATTCGGGCTTTATCTAAATCATCTCGCAGTGGTAATGAAGACGACAGACAAGCGCTAATAGACGTTTTACATGCGCTTAGTGATGAAGAGCTTTTGCCGGTTGCCCGTTCATTTAATCATTTTTTAAACCTTGCTAATGTCGCAGAACAATTTCATACCGTTTCGCGTTTTAATGACGTTGGCCTTGGTCAACAAAACCCTCTCACTCAAACATTAAAAACGTTAGTTACAAAAGCAGAACAAGGCCAGCTAGATAGTAATCATTTGGCCGAAACACTCTCAAAACTCCACATAAACTTAGTATTAACCGCCCACCCAACCGAGGTGACGCGCCGTACTATTATTAACAAACATGTTGAACTAAGTGATTGCTTAGCGTCATTAGAGCGAAAAGATAACTTACCGCTAGAGCGAGATGCTATTTTAAATCGTATTGAACAGCTTATTAGCCAGGCTTGGCATACCGACGACATTCGCCGCTCTCGCCCAACGCCAGTTGATGAAGCTAAATGGGGTTATGCGGTAATCGAAAACAGTCTTTGGCACGCTGTTCCGCGCTTTTTACGTGAATTTTCAGCCAATGTGAAAGAGCAATTAAGTTTAGAGCTACCAAAAGATTACAGCCCGATTGAGTTCACATCTTGGATGGGTGGAGACCGTGATGGAAATCCATTTGTAACATCGCAGGTTACAGCTGAGGTGCTTGACCACGGTCGTTGGATGGCGCTTAACTTATATATTCAAGATTTAAAAACGTTATGCGCTGAATTATCTATGTCAGATGCCAGTGATGAGCTTATTGAGTTGGCAGGTCAAGACTTTGAACCATACAGAGCGGTGATCAAAAAGCTTAAAAACCAAGTTGCAGAGACCGTGGCTCACTTGGGCGCTAAAATTAAAAATAAGCGTAGCGATTCACAAGATTTAATTACTGACATTAATCAGCTTAAGCACCCTGTAGAGGTCTGCTACCGCTCGTTATTAAAGTGTAATATGAAAGTAGTTGCTGATGGCTTATTGCTTGATTTACTGTACCGTATTAATAGCTTTGGCTTGCGTTTAGCTAAACTCGATGTGCGCCAAGACTCGTCTCGTCACAGCGATGTTTTTTCTGAGTTGACTCGTTATTTAGGTTTAGGCGACTACAACCAATGGCAAGAGCAAGATAAACAAGCTTTTTTACTTACTGAACTTAACTCTCGCAGACCGCTTATTCCAAAACATTGGCAACCAAGCCCTGATGTTCAAGAAGTGCTAGACACCTTTGACGTTATTGCTAAGCAAGACGAACAAACATTTGGCTTGTATATTATTTCGATGGCGCGAACAGCATCAGACATTTTAGCAGTACAATTATTGCTAAAAGAAAGCGGCTGTAGCTTTGATTTACCAGTAGCACCCTTGTTTGAAACACTCGACGATTTAAACGCAGGCAGTGATGTAATTACTACATTACTTGATAATGTTTGGTATCGCGGGCACATTAAAAACACCCAAAATGTAATGATTGGTTACTCTGATTCTGCTAAAGATGCCGGCATGATGGCAGCAGGTTGGGCGCAGTACGAAGCAATGGATAAACTAGTGCAGCTTGCTGATGAGCGTGGTATTGAACTTATTTTATTCCACGGACGTGGTGGCACAGTAGGGCGTGGTGGTGCACCTGCTGCACAAGCGCTGCATTCACAACCGCCAGGTTCGTTAAAAGGTGGTTTGCGTGTAACCGAGCAAGGCGAGATGATTCGCTTTAAATTTGGTTTACCCGATGTAGCACTGCAAAGCTTAAATATTTACGCAGGTGCAGTACTACAAAGTAACTTATTACCGCCGCCGGAACCAAAACCTCAGTGGCGCGAAGTAATGAAGCTAATAAGTGAGGAGTCGTGTGAACACTACCGTAATGTAGTTCGCCACGATGAAAACTTTGTACCTTACTTTAGAATGGCAACGCCTGAGCTTGAGTTGTCTAAGTTGCCGCTTGGCTCGCGTCCTGCAAAACGTAATCCTAATGGTGGCGTTGAAAGCCTGCGTGCTATTCCATGGATTTTTGCGTGGAGCCAAAACCGTTTAATGCTTCCTGCATGGTTAGGTGCGTTAACTGGCTTAAAAGCTGCGCTTAATAAGTACGGCGCAGAAACACTCAACGAAATGAGCTTACAGTGGCCGTTCTTTAGATCGCGCCTAGAAATGCTAGAAATGGTATTTAGTAAAGCCGATTGCTGGTTGAGTGAGCATTACGATAATGCGCTGGTGGAAGATATGTACAAACCATTGGGTGTAACACTTCGTAAAGAGCTTCAAGAAGCCATTAGCTTGGTGCAATCACTTAGCCCACAAAAAAGCCTACTCGCCGAACAACCTTGGATTAAGGAGTCGATTAGTTTACGTAATCCGTACACCGATCCACTTAACCTATTACAGGTTGAGCTTTTACGCCGTGCTCGCTCAGAGGAAAAACGAAACGAAGGTGACATTGATAATGCGTTAATGATCACGATGACAGGTATAGCTGCAGGTATGCGTAATACCGGCTAACACTTTATTTTGTTAGGTATACCTATTGGTATTAAAAGGGAGCACGCGATGTGCTCCCTTTTTTTGCGTTAAATAGGCTGGTATTTAACATCCTAACCTTTTAAACTACTTAGCCATTGAATAATTAAAAAATATTATGGCTTCAGCAACTTTTACTGTACAGCAAGATACAGCACTTACAAATTCGCACTTCACATTAAGCGTAGCGCAAACAGCGTCATTACGTAGTCAATTAAAATCACAACGTGGCATATTAAATTCTAATAATATTAAAGCGTTATGCGCGCAACTCAATGTGTCTGATGATGTATTACTACAAGGTTTAGTACCTTTAGCTTCTGAGTATGCCGTTGCGCCAGTGTCAGATTTTCATGTAGGCGCAATTGTTAAAGCGCTTGATGAAAAGGGTGAGGTAAACTTTTACTTTGGTGCGAATGTAGAGTTTGATCATCAAGCATTGAGTTTAGTGGTTCATGCAGAGCAATCGGCTATAAATAACGCATGGTTAAACGGCGCTAAAAAAATAGTTAAAATTGCGATTAGCGATGCGCCTTGTGGGTATTGTCGCCAGTTTATGAACGAACTAGCTGATGCGAAAGAGTTTGATATTTTACTTCCTGATCAGCAATTTAAACTTGCTGAATTACTGCCGCATTCATTTGGACCTACCGATTTAGGTAACGAATTTAGCTTATTTAACCCAAAACCACAGCAAGGTAATTTTAGCGCTGAAGACCTTGATGAAACCCTAGCGCGTTTTGCACTTAATGCGTATGTGCCTTACAGCCACAACTTTAGCGCCGTAAAAATAAGTACATTTAGTGATGGTGATTTTTACGGAAGTTACGCCGAAAATGCAGCTTACAGTCCAAGTTTATCGCCACTACAAAGTGCACTAAGTCAGTTCTTTTTAGCTGGGCTTAGCTTTAACGAAAGTACGGTGAAGGGAATAACATTGCTCGAAACAGCGGGTCGTGAAAACCAGTCGCAAGTGGCAAAAGCTGTACTTGCCAGTTTTACGCATTTACCAGCACTTAAAGTAATTAGCGCACCACTTAAATAGTGGCTTGAATACAATAAAGCACAGCCGGCGCTGTGCTTTATTAAAGCGAGTCATTCTATCGAATTAACACACTCACTGACTGCTATAACCTGTATTAATCAAGTAATACTTTAGCTGCTTCTAATACTACTGCTACAGATTTACGCTCAATTTCACCGTGGTCTACATTTGGTATTTCTTGGCGAGTACGGTTAACAAGTACGCCAGCTACACATGCTGCTTGTAATCCAAGGGCTGCACACATAGTAAATAATGTTGCCGATTCCATTTCGTAGTTCATCACGCCCAATTTTTGCCACTCTTCGCAGCTACCTTGTAGTGATTTAGGAACGTAACCAGAGTGCGTATCGTAACGCTCTTGCCCTGGGTAGAATGTATCGCTTGATGCAGTAATACCAATATGAAAATCGATATTTAGGTTTTTACATGCTTGTACCATAGCTTGTGTTGCATAAAAGTCAGATACAGCAGGGTAGCTAAGTGGTGCAAAATGTTGGCTTGCACCGTCTAAACGTACAGACGCTTGGCTAATTAAAATTTCGCCTTCGTTAATGTGTGGCTGAATTGCACCGGTTGTACCAATACGTAAAAATTTACGCACGCCAAGTTGTGCTAATTCTTCTACTGCAATCGACGTAGATGGACCACCAATACCTGTAGAACATACAACCACAGAGTGGCCGTTTAATTGACCTAAATAAACATGAAACTCGCGAGTTTGAGCAAGGCAGGTTGGGTTGTCTAGGAATTGTGAAATACGTGCTGCACGATCTGGATCGCCCGGTACAATCGCAAGTTTTGCACCTTTAAGATCGTCAATACATAGTCCTAAGTGAAATACCTTTTCCATAGCTAAGCCTTTTATAATAATTTGTTGTCAATCTAGCATGATTGCTAGAAACGTTTATCAAGTACAGGACGATTGTCCGTTTTATCTTAACTCTTCCAATAAAGCCTTAATAATTTTAAGGGCTAATTTGATTTATTCACCAACTATGAATATTCACTCAAGTACTTATATACGTAGCCTTGTTGCGCTGTTGACATGTTCAAGCAGACATAATAAGTATCACTCAAGCGCGTAACTACGATTAAATGAATGATTACAAATTTTCATTAATATCAAATAAATTCAATGATTTAATCTTGTAGTGAAGACGTTAAAACTAACGTGTTTACTTATATTAAGCACTGACTTATTTAGCAAAGTGGCATTTATTTGAAGTTTAGGCATTTTTAGTGATTTTGCATAACTAATCAAAAGTAATTAGCTACGTACAGAATAAAAACCGAAGGAGTTTATTATGAGCACACAATTTGAAGCATTTAAAAACAAAGTTGAGCACTGTTTGTGCGCACCGGGCGATGGCGTATACACAGTAAATACTGCAAAAGAGCGCAAAGCCGCGCTGCGTAATAAACTTTACGGACAAACTGAAAACGTTGATAATTTGTGGCGCGAGTCTTTAAACGAATTACCAAACTCACCACATAAAGCCGTTATGTTAGGTATTAGTTCAGACTGTGGCGGTGGGATATTACGCGGAGCAAACTGGGGGCCACTGTTTGTGCGCTCAGCTTTAATTGATCAGCAACCTCAGTGTCATTCGTTTGATTTAGGTGATGTACGTGTAATCCCACATTTACTTCATGACAAATACCTAAATGATGCAACCATTTCTAATTGCCAAAAAGCCTTATATGGTGATGAAGATAACGATTATTACGTAAGCCCGTTATCAATCACTGAGGATGTATGCGACAGCTTTTACGCAACATTTAAAGATAAAGGATTATTTGGTATTGGTGGCGATCACTCAATTAGTTACCCACTTACTAAAGCGTACTTAAAAGCAAAACGTGAGCAAGGTAAGCGCACGGCTATTATTCACTTTGACGCGCATACCGATTTACTTGTGGAGCGCTTAGGTATTGATTTATGTTTTGGCTCTTGGTGTACACATATACTAGAGTTTTTACCGGCGCCGCATCATTTAATACAATTTGGTATTCGCTCAAGTGGCAAGCCTAAAGCGCATTGGGAAAATAATTTTGGTGTTAAACAGCACTGGGCACATGAAATCATTGAACGCGGCGCAGCAGCGGTTGCTGCCGACGCTATTGCACAGTTAAAAGCCGATAACGTTGATGAAATATACGTAAGCTTTGATATTGATGCACTTGATGCTGAATTTGCATCCGCCACAGGTACGCCAGAGCATCACGGTTTAACGCCTCAGCATGCGCTTGATATTTTATCAGCCATTGCGGATGAGTTTCCTATTACGGGTGCAGATATGATGGAGATAGCGCCATTTACCGACAGCACTTTAGTTGGTCAATCAAGCTCAGAAACTACACTTAGAGAAGGCGCTAAAATTTCAGCCTTTTTAATTAGTGTAATGAACAAGTAAGCTGTAGAAGCTATAAATACTAGCACTATCAGCGTATAAGTGTGCATTACATGACTAAAAACTAGCAGTTCATAAAGCCTCAGCTATATTTATTAAATACATATAATGAGTTAGTTGAGGCCTCGCTAGATGAAATTGTTGATCTTTTTATTGTTCATTAGCTGTATTAAAGTTGATGCAGCTGAAATTACAATAGTAACGGAAGTATTTCCGGACTTTCAGTATATTAATGAAGATAACAAACTCGTTGGCCGCTCTGTCGAAAAAGTTCATAAAGCGCTAGAAGGTACAGGTATAAACTACACTATGTTGGCGCATAGTTGGGCCATATCCTACAATGCAGCGCTACGCGATAAAAACACCTGTATATTTTCGATTGTTCGATTACCTAATAGAGAAAGTAAGTTTAACTGGGTAGGCGAACTGGAAAGCTTTGACTCTGCCATTTATGGTCTAAAATCCAGAGGTATAAAGTTAAACACTCTCAATGATGCTAAAAAATACAAAATAGCAGTACTGCGTGATAACTTTAGTCATCATTATTTGCTTGAAAGGGGCTTTAGTGAAAGCAAGCATTTATTACTCATCGATAGCCTAGATAAAATAGATAAACTCATAAGCACTCGTCACCATATACTTGATTTTGTTATCCTCAACAAAAAGCAATTTAACTATCGAGTTAAAACAGAGCCTAAGCTTGAGTTACTAGAACCATTACTTGATTTAAACACAACTCAGTCTCCGTTATTTTTTGCCTGTAATATAAATATGGATCCGGCTTTAGTTTCTCAATTAAAAGTTGCCTTTAATAAAATTTAAGCACTTTAAACTCACTGTTTTACCTCTTAAATAATTGAAAATTAATAGCTTAAATATATTTCGTAAATATAAATTGCTGCGTTTAAAAAACCGATTATAATCCAGCTGCTTTTTGTTTAAAAAAGCGCTAACTTATTGGAGCGTTAAATGGGTGATTTAATCGGGATTAGCTTATTGATCTTGATCAGTGCGTTGTTTGCTATGTCAGAAATAGCAATTGCAGCGTCGCGTAAAATAAAACTGCGGGTAATGGCAGATGAAGGAAATATAAAAGCAGCAGCGGTATTAAAGCTACAAGAAAATCCAGGGGCTTTTTTTGCCATGATCCAAATTGCACTCAACGCGATTGCGATTTTGGGTGGTATTGTGGGCGAGCAGGCTTTATCGCCTTATGTTGAAAGTGTTTTAGTGCTTTTTTATCAAGGTGCACACTTAGAAAAAATTAGCTTTTTATTCTCATTTTTTACTATTACATCTCTGTTTATCTTGTTCGCCGATTTAATGCCAAAACGTTTAGCGATGATCATGCCAGAAGCTGTCGCTGTTAGAGTCGTTACAATAATGCGCTGGGTAACCTTTGCCTTAACTCCGCTAGTGATGTTTTTTAATGGGGTAACTAACTTTGTGCTGCGCTTATTTAAAGTGCCCGCTGAGCGAGAAGACAACGTTACAACTGAGGACATTGTTGCCATGATGGAAGCGGGTGCTGCATATGGTAGTTTGCAAAAGCAAGAGTATGAACTCATTGGTAATGTGTTTGACCTAGAAGCGCGGTTTTTATCAAGCGTAATGACGCCACGCGATCAAATTGTCTATTTTGATTTAAATGAATCTAGCCATGATATTGCGACCAAAATTATTGATCACCCTCATAATCACTTTTTAGTAGTGTCAGGAAATTTAGATAAATTGCATGGCTCTGTTGAATCTAAAGATATTTTACGACAAGTACTAAAAGGCGAAGCCGCCAATATAAACGATGAGCTGATTGATAAAGATGTTTTTTACTTACCGGAAACATTAAGCCTATCAGAAGCCTTAAATGCGTTTAAAAGCGCAGCAAAGCCATTTGCTGTTGTCGTAAACGAATACGCGCTTTCGGTAGGTATTGTAACGGTAAAAGACTTAATGAAAGGGTTTATGGGGGATTTAATTACTCATCAAGGTGATGAATTAATTATAGAGCGCGATAAAAATTCATGGCTTGTAGATGGGTTAACTCCAATTACCGATTTAGCAAAGGTACTTGATATAGAAGAATTTCCAGATCAGATGCACTATGAAACTGTCGCTGGATTTTTAATTTACAGTATGAAGCGAATCCCTAAACGTGCAGAGCATTTAACTTTTTCAGGCTTTAAGTTTGAAGTTGTTGATGTAGAGGGCATTAGGGTAGAGCAGTTGTTAGTTTCAAGAGTTATTAATCCACAGAACGACAACCCCCTTTAAAAAAGTAAGATAGTCGTTTATATAAATAGCCAAGCTGTTTTTGCTTGGCTTTTTTGTGCCTATTTAAAAGTTCTGTGCTTAAAATGAGTGGTTATTTCAATCTGTTTAATTGCTTTATTTTCAAACAGCTTTGATTCTATTTTCATCAAATTAACATTAAATGCTACCTAAGGCGTATATTGTATTCAATAGTGTAAGTTTGTGTAAATTTCTCCTTATTAAGATTCATTATCAGCGCATTTTAATTTAGAATGATCGTTCACTCTAAACTAAAAGGTATTTAACATGCAGCGTTCCCGCATCGCTTTATTTGTATTATCAGCCCTCGTCGGTTCTGTTGCTTTAACTGGTTGTGATCAGGCTGCTGAGCAGTCACAAGCTTCAGCTCCTAAAGCTGTCCCAGTGGGTGTACTGACATTAAAAAGCCAACCGCTTACTCTCAAAAAAGAACTTCCTGGTCGCATTAGTGCATTTCAAATTGCTGAAATTCGTCCACAAGTAAGTGGTATTGTGCAATCTCGTTTATTTGTTGAAGGTAATGAGGTTAAACAAGGCCAAGCACTGTATCAAATAGACCCTGCTACATTTGAAGCAGACTTAGCAGCAAGTGAAGCAAGCGTAGCGCGCGCAGAGGCAAGCATTGCCAGCTCTAAATCAAAAGCATCGCGTTATAAAGAACTTTTAAAAATTAAAGCCGTGAGCCAACAAGATTTTGATGAAGCAGATGCCGCATACAAGCAAGCTAATGCTGAATTATTAACAGCTAAAGCGCAGTTAAAATCAGCGCAAATTAATCTCGATTACAGCCACGTCTCTTCTCCTATTAGTGGTCAAATTAGTAAATCAAGCGTAACAGTGGGTGCACTCGTAAGTGCCAATCAAAGTACAGCACTTGCTACAGTAACTCAGTTAGATCCAATTTATATCGATTTAACACAATCAAGTAATGAGCTTACCCAACTTAAAAAAGCAATATCATCAGGTACTCTAACTGTCGATTCGGCTAGTCAAACTGACGTTGAACTTATTATGGAAGATGGCTCTATTTATCCTCATAAAGGCACATTGCAGTTCTCAGAAGTGACTGTTGACCCAAGTACCGGCTCTGTAACTTTGCGCGCTAAGTTCCCTAACCCTGAAAAGCTATTATTACCAGGCATGTATGCACGTGCATCTATTGTTGAAGGCGTTAAAGCGGATGCGATTTTAGTACCGCAACGTGGCGTTAGCCGTAATTCAAAAGGCGAACCAACAGCAATGGTTGTCAGTAAAGACAATACAGTAGAAAGCCGCGTATTAAAAGTAGATAGAACTATTGGTTCTGATTGGCTTGTTACTGATGGCCTAAGTGATGGCGATAAGTTAATAGTTGAAGGTTTACAAAAAATCCGCCCTGGTGCACCTGTGAACCCATCTGAAATTCAATCGTCTGCTAAAGCCGATCAAGCTCAATAACGGAGAGTTTTAATGTCACGATTTTTTATCGATAGACCGATATTTGCTTGGGTACTCGCTATTGTAGTGATGCTAGCAGGTATTTTGGCTATACAAAGCTTGCCAATTGCACAGTATCCGTCAATTGCACCGCCAGCAATTAGTATCACGGCAACGTACCCTGGTGCATCTGCACGTACGCTTGAAGATACGGTTACGCAAGTTATAGAGCAAAAAATGAAAGGGCTTGATGGCTTACTTTATATGTCATCAACGTCTGAGTCGAGTGGTTCTGCTACGCTTACACTTTCGTTTAGCGCTGAAACTGACCCTGATATTGCACAAGTTCAAGTGCAAAATAAATTAGCGACAGCAACACCACTTTTACCTGAAGAAGTACAAAGGCAAGGTGTCGTTGTTGCAAAGTCTGCGCGTAACTTTTTGATGGTATTAGGTTTTGTGTCTAAAGATGGCAGTATGACCAACATCGATATTGGTGATTATGTATCATCAAACGTGCAAGATATTGTTTCACGTGTTGAAGGCATAGGTGAAGTGCAATTATTTGGCTCACAATACGCTATGCGAATTTGGTTAGACCCTTCAAAGTTACAAAATTATAAGCTTACACCTGCTGATATTAGTGCATCAATTAGTGCGCAAAATGCACAAGTATCTGCGGGGCAATTAGGAGGGATGCCATCAGTTGCTGGGCAGCAACTTAATGCAACGGTGACAGCGCAAAGTCGTTTACAAACGGTCGAGCAGTTTGAGAATATTTTAGTAAAAACAAATCCTGATGGCTCTTTTGTACGTCTAGAGGACGTAGCTAAAGTAGAGCTTGGCGGTGAAAGCTACCGCGTTGTTGCTCGTTACGATGGGCAACCTGCATCAGGTTTAGGTATTAAATTGGCCAGTGGCGCGAATGCACTTGATGCAGCGGCAGGCGTTAAAGCCGCAATTGAAGAGTTAAAACCTTATTTTCCTGAAGGGTTAGATGTAGTTGTACCCTATGACACCACACCATTTGTATCTTTATCAATTGAAAAAGTAGTTCATACGCTTATTGAAGCGGTTATTTTAGTGTTTGTCGTCATGTATTTGTTTTTACAAAACTTCCGAGCAACGCTTATTCCGACCATTGCCGTGCCTGTGGTATTGCTTGGTACGTTTGGTATTTTGTACGCATTTGGTTATTCAATCAATACGTTAACCATGTTCGCGATGGTACTTGCCATAGGCTTACTTGTGGATGATGCGATTGTTGTAGTCGAAAACGTTGAGCGCTTAATGACCGAAGAGAAGCTATCGGCACTTGAAGCTACGCGTAAATCTATGGATGAAATTAAAGGCGCGTTGGTCGGTATTGCCATGGTACTTTCTGCGGTATTTATACCAATGGCATTCTTTAGTGGCTCTACCGGTATAATTTATCGTCAGTTTTCTATAACACTCGTATCGGCGATGGGGTTATCTGTTTTAGTGGCTCTTATTTTAACGCCAGCATTATGTGCAACGCTTTTAAAACCAAGCCATGTACATAACAATAACACGCTATTTGGCCGATTTTTTACAGGCTTTAACCGTGGTTTTGATAAAACAAACTCAGGTGCACAAAGTTTTGTGGGCCGTATGCTTACGCACTCTAAGCGCTATCTGCTTATTTATGGCGTGATTGTGGGCGGCATGGTTTATGTATTCTCAAGCTTACCAACGGCATTTTTGCCTGACGAAGACCAAGGTATTTTGTTTAACCAAGTGTCATTACCGGCAGGCTCCACAACACAACAAACACTTGAGGTTGTTAAAAAAGTAGAGAACCATTTCTTAAATGATCAATCCGAAGCAGTAAACGGTATTTTTACCGTGACTGGTTTTAGTTTTGCAGGTTCTGGCCAAAACTCAGCGATTGCCTTTGTTAACTTTAAGCATTGGGATGAGCGTCAGCGAGATGATTTATCTGTTAAAGCGGTTGCAGGTAAAGCAATGGGCTACTTTTCAACAATAAAAGAAGCCTTTGTTTTTGCCTTTCCGCCACCTGCAATTGTTGAGCTGGGTACGGCCAATGGCTTTACTCTCTTTTTACAAGACCGTGTTGGCCTTGGACATGATGATTTATTAGCGGCAAGAAACCAATTATTAGGTATGGCGAGCCAAAGCCCAATTTTAGCGGGCGTACGTCCAAATGGACAAGAAGACATGCCAGAACTTCAACTTGATGTAGATTTAGCTAAAGCTGAAGCACTTGGTGTTTCACAAGGCGATATAAACAGCACGCTTGCCACTGCTTGGGGGAGTAGTTATGTAAATGACTTTATAGACCGTGGTCGCGTGAAGAAAGTATACCTACAAGGTGATGCGCAATCGCGTATGGTGCCTGAGGATCTAAACAAGTGGTATGTGCGCAATGATAATGGCGACATGGTGCCGTTTTCAGCTTTTGCTAGCTCGTTTTGGACATACGGTTCACCACGCTTAGAGCGTTACAATGGTTTTTCAGCAATGGAAATTCAAGGTAGTGCAGCGCCTGGTTACAGCACGGGACAAGCAATGGATGAAATGGAGCGATTAGTTAAACAATTACCTAATGGTATTTCGTCTGAGTGGACCGGTATTTCATTCCAAGAGCGCTCAAGTAGTGGTCAAGCACCGTTATTATATGGCTTATCGCTCTTGTTTGTATTTTTATGTTTAGCCGCGCTTTATGAAAGTTGGTCGGTACCATTTGCGGTAATGATGATTGTACCACTGGGTATATTTGGTGCGATTATGGCAGCGCTTGGCGGTGGCTTATCTAACGATATTTACTTGCAGGTAGGTTTGTTGACCACCATTGGTTTGGCATCTAAAAATGCGATACTGATTGTAGAGTTTGCGATTCATAAAATGGAAGAAGGGCTTGGCTTAGTTGATGCGGCTATTGCAGCTGTTCGCCTACGTTTGCGTCCAATACTTATGACTTCGATGGCCTTTATTTGTGGTGTTTTACCGCTTGCTATTGCCTCAAGCGCGGGTTCTGGTGCGCAAAATGCGTTAGGTATTTCGATTATTGGCGGCACACTTGCATCATCAATATTAGTTGTTGTTTTTGTACCGTTATTCTTTGTGTTAGTGCGCCGTGTATTTCCTGGCAAAGCTAAAGAGACTACGAAGGAGAGCGCAGAATGAGCATTAAAACATTCAGCCTAAGTGCAATTGCTTTATTGGTGCTAAGTGGTTGCCAATTAGCGCCTGAGCAAAAAGACCTTGCTCTACCAGTATCTGATGCTTATGCATCAGATACTGGGCAAACCGCTGCGCAGCAATTAAATTGGCAGCAGTTTTTTAATGACGAAAAACTACAAACGTTAATTAGTCAAAGCCTTGAGCATAACAAAGACATGCAAATTGCAGTGCTTAATGTGCAGCGTGTGCGTGGTTTATATCAAATTGAAGACTCTGCTTTGTATCCATCCCTTGATTTAAATGCATCTGGTACGCGCCAGCGTTTACCGGCTGACTTATCAGGTACTGGCGATGCAGCTATTAGCTCGCAATACAGTGCAACAGTGGGTATTACCTCTTACGAGTTAGATATTTGGGGCAAAGTACGCAATCAATCAGCGCAAGCACTGCAAAACTTATACTCTACAGAGCTTAGCCAATACAGCACGCAGGTGTCTTTAATTTCAGAGTTGGCAAATGCGTGGCTAAATTATGCAACTGATTTGCAACTGCTAGAGCTTGCAAAAGAAACGCTTACCTCTCAGCAAGAGTCATTATCGCTTACGCAAAAAAGCTTTGATTTAGGTGCGACGTCTTCAATTACCCTTGAGCAGCTTAAAAGCACAGTTGCTACGGCAAAAGTAGACATAGCAACGTACAAACGTTTGTTAAAGCGTGATAAAAGTGCCTTAGATTTATTAGTAGGTAAATCTGTTTCAGCTGATTTACTGCCTAATAAAGACCTGACTAACTTGATCAGTATGCCAGAAGTACCAGTTGGTTTACCGTCTGATCTGCTATCACAGCGCCCTGATATTAAAGCCGCTGAGCATTTAATGCTTGCTGCTAATGCCAATATTGGTATTGCTCGAGCGGCGTTTTATCCAAGCATAAGCTTAACAGCCAACGCGGGGTCTGCTTCAAGTGACTTAAGTGGCTTGTTTGATTCAGGCTCTGGGACATGGAGCTTTGTGCCGACAATTAGCTTACCTATTTTTAATATGGGACGTAACCAAGCAAATCTTGATGTAGCAAAAGCAGATCAAGAAATTGCAGTGGCAACGTATCAGCAAAAAATTCAAAATGCGTTTCGCGAAGTTGCCGATGCACTTGCTGATAGAGAAGGTTACCAAGAGCAATTAAGTGCCCTTGATATGCTTATAAGTAGTCGACAAATCACGTTTGATTTATCAAAAATGCGTTACGAAAAAGGCGCAGATAGCTACTTGCAAGTACTTGATGCTCAGCGTACGTGGTACGGCGCGCAGCAGCAGTTAATTGCGGGTCAGCAAGCGTATCTTGCGAGTCAAATTAACTTGTACAAAGCGCTTGGTGGCGGATGGAATGTAGCCAGTGAAACAACTCAGGAAGAGAAATAATATTTGCGGCTTTTAAAGCCGCATTACATATTTATATTGCGAGACTATTTATAGCTCTTGCTTTACTGAGTTTATGACTTGGTAGTGGAGTTGAACATGAAGCCTAAAGCAAAAAGGCAAACAGATCCCGCGATAGCACTTGCTAGGCGTGAGCAAATTTTAACAGCTGCTGCAGAGTGTTTTCGCCGTAAAGGTTACCACGGTGCAGGTATGGCAGAAATATCTAAAACGGCAGGGATGAGTGCAGGGCATATTTATAATTACTTTGAAAGCAAAGAAGCGATTATAGAAAGCATTATTGAAAAAGACATGGAAGAAATGTTCTCTATCTTTCAAAAGTTTGAAGATCACCCTGGTGATGTTTTGGCGGCTCTTTTAGATGGCTTAAATATTGGTGTGCAAAGACACATGGATACAGGCTCGTGTGTTATTGATTTAGATATGATGGCAGAAGCGGGTCGTAATATTAAAGTTGCTACTCTTTTGCGTGAAACCGATATTCAAGCAAGAGGGCGCATGAGGCAGCTTTTAACAAGCGAGCGAAGTGCGCTCAAAGACATTGATGAGCGTGAACTTGAAAGCCGAATTAATGTTATTTTTTCGATGATGGCAGGGTTATTACTTAGAAAGTTACTTTACCCTGAGCTAACCGAAGAAACGGTACTCATAGCGCTTCGCCCTGCGATGAAAACATTACTGATGCCATTTGATAAAGCGCAGTAACGCTCAAAGTAAATAACTAAAAAGTAAGCTAGCCAATATTTTGGCTAGCTTTTTTATTTATACTATTTAAAAACGCTCGATTGACCACTGAAGTGCAACAATTGCGATAGCAACGGAGCCCATTGGCATTAACCATTTTTTATACCAAGTGTAGTGTCGTACATAAATGAGTATTGGTAAGGCTATCAGTAATATACTAAGTTGACCGATTTCGACGCCTAAATTAAACGCCAATATACTGAGCAGTTGATAGTCGCTCGACAGGCCAAGTTCGCCAAGTACGCTCGCAAATCCCATCCCATGTAGTAAACCAAAAGCAAAAGTAAGCCAACCTAAACGAAGTACCAACGGCCACACATTATTTAATGCTGCAAATAAAACAGATATAGCAATTCCAAGCTCTACCCAGCGACTATTTGGTGATACAAGGTTCATAGCGGTGGCGGTAAGCGTAATAGAATGCGCAAGCGTAAACGCGGTTACTATCCATGCTGTGTGTTTAATAATGTGTTTTTTAGAGCTAATACCTTGCCATGCTTTATTGCTGCGTTTTAAAACACAGGTAAGTAACAAAGCGATTAAAAATAAAATATGATCAATACCAATCCAAATATGTAAAACACCTTGGTAAACGTATTGATTAAAGGTACTTAAATAACTTGTTTGTTCAAAGCTGAACGTTTGTTGTGCCTCATTGATATTAAATACACGAGATACACCGTTAATATTTACGATGGATTTATGGTTAGCATCAGTTTTGAAAAAAGCGGAATAGGAAAGGGTGATTGCTTCATTGTCATCACAGCTAAACTGCAGCGGAATCACTAAATAAGGTTGGTTAAAATGGTTATCTAGCTGATAGATACCTTCACTTTTTAAAGGGCATATTTGCGCGCTTTGCGTGATATTTAAATTTTCTTTAATGAAGTTATTAATTGAGCTGCGTTTTGCTTTTATTTCTGTCCACGAAATTTGGCCGTTTTTATCTAAATCCAGAGGCACTGCGTGCTCTAAGTCGGCAATATTTATTTGCCAGGTACCCGTGTATAGATTTTTGTTGGTGTCGTTATTGTGCTCGCTATTTAAGGTCATATAACTTGTACTTAGTTGATGGGCAAAGCTGTAAGTTGAAAAAATGCACAGCATTAAAGTGAGTATAAATAGATAAGGCGTTTTCATAGTGTATCTCGTTGCATCGCTTTTGCTTTAATAAGTAATTGCTCATCGGTGCTCATTTTAGCCTGTTGCCAATTAATATGAGCCCAGTAAAGTGCTTTTTCACGATTTGGTTGTACATCAAGGTAATATTTAGCTAAGTCACTCGCATGAAAAGAATCTTTACGAAGCTCTCTAAGTGTAACTCTTTTCGCCATTGTATTTTGCCATTTTTTATCGCGTTTATTCAGTTTTTTTTCTGCGATTGAAAGCCTTAGTAAAATAGCATCTTCTAAATTACTTTTATCTGGAAGCAGTACGCTTAATGTATTTAATACTTGTTGAGGTTGATTTAGCGCAATTTGAATATCGGCCCATAACACAATGAGGCTCACAGGAGCTTGAACTAAATCTACGCTTTGTAAGTGAGACAAAGCTTGCTTGTAGTTATTTAAACGATAGCTCATTTCACTTAAAACATGGTTTGTAGCTAAACTAGTTTGGTTATTGTTTATAATTTTAATTAATGTCTGGTAGCTGTCTAAAACGCTTTCATGCTGGCTTTGTACGTCTAGTACACAAGTGCTAGCAGTAATGGTACTTACTTGACCAATCAAGGCAACACAGTGTTGTTTTGCCTTTGTAAATTTACCTTGGGTCATCAATATATTGGCCAGTAACAAATGGCTATTACTGTGCTTTGGCTCGGTAATCAAAACGTTGTTGGCAACGTTAATTGCTTCGTCAAAAAGGTGCTCTTTTTGTAAAACACGAGCATATAAGTAACCAATTTGAGATGAGGGTGTTTGTTTATATAGCTGGGCTAAACGGGTCTTAAGTAGCCCCTGTAAACGCTCTGTTTGGCCTACATATTGGCTGTTAGTGACTAATGTATTTATTTCCTCAACAGACAGAGAAGCACTAAGCGTTGAATTACTGTTAGCAATAACTGCGTCATCTTTTGGAGTATAAGGAGCCGCACTCACCGCGAAAGAGGTTAAGCAAATAGCAATAATAGTGAGGGGTTTAAGTACTGATAAATGCATTATAAATATCCTTTGAAAAAAAGCCATCCATGGCCTGTCAGCTTAATGACTTGGTTAGTTACCGCTTGTAGAAATTAATCCATCAACATCGGTATCAGTGTTTGTAAACACCCGACCATTAACAGTTAACGGCTCTGCATTTGGCGCTTGGTTAAATGCATCGGTTGCAAATTGAGCAAAGTCAACTTGCAGCGCCTCAATCGTAATACTTACTGTTGCAGTAACTTGCGAATTAACGCCATCACTTACACCAAACATAAAGCTATCTGAACCTGTTGCTTCTTTATTAGGTGTATAAGTAAAGTTACCATCACTGTCAACATTAACAGTACCGAGCATTGGCTCGCTTGTTAACGAGTAAGTAAGTGAGTCGCCATCATTGTCGGTTGCGCTAAGCATATCGGTAATGCTTACTTCAGTTTGTGTAGTTAGCATTGCATCACTTGCGGTAGGCGCTGTGTTTACAACCGGTGTAGGCTGTTTTTTATCATCATCGCTACTACATGCTCCCAATGTTAATGCACTGAGGAGAACACAAATATGGGTAGTTTTTAAATTACGCATTATTTTACTCCTTATTTAGAGCCAGCAAGTGGTGTTGCAAGGTATGGGAATGTTGAGTCCATCATTGTTGCATCAATAGGTGCGCCGTCTGTAAATGGCACTGTGCCTGTATTAGCATCCTCTGGTGCACAAAGTCCTAAATCAGTGTCTTCACCATTCACTGGGATAGGATGACATAAACGACCCATCACAACACGAAGTGCAATATCAACCACATCATCACCCGGGCGACGACCATTTGGGAAGCCGGCTAAATCATTACCCGCTACACCAAATGCAGATTGATCAGCTTGCGCTGTTGCTGCAATGCCTGTATTTAAACGCAGCATTTCTGAAGGTGTTACAGTTGCTTGCTGATTAACGCCTGCAAAACCTGTTAAAAATGCAGTGATTAAATCAGTACGCGGGAAGTTTGTGGGTGCCAGTGTTTCTAAGTTTGCGCCAAGGGTCGTATTAACAGCATCTTTAAACAAAATGTTTAATAACTCAGGTAGTGCTGGGTGAGATACATAATCTAAAAATTGTGCATCATCTTTAGGGTGAGCAGTGGAGAATGTGTCCTTGTCTTTAATGCCAATTACAAGCTCGTTTACAAGCGGGCTACCTAGGCGTGAAACCTGAGTTAATGCACCACCGTTTACCGCATTATTAGCAAATTTAGCATTTGGGTTTAATACACGTGCTTGAGGTAAGCTTGCTGTTGTCCATGAACCTATTACGCCATTACCTTCTCCAACAATACAGCTTTTAGGTATTTCGATAGCGATTGATGTTACGTTTTTATCTGCAAGGTCGTCGTTATCAGCTGATTGTGTTATGCCACCAGGAAAACCACCGCCGTCACCAGCACCTGGGGCGCTATCACCCTCTACAGGTACATAGTTTACTAAATCAAATGTTTTACCTAGGTTAACTACAAATGGGTCTTTACGTTGCCCTACAAAAACTTGTGCCATGCTTTCACAGTTAGGAATTGAAACCTGATACACAAATTGGTCAGCATAAGTTTGATAATCGCTCATTGAACCAAATGTTTTATTGCCCACATAATCAAGCGGTTTAGAAAATGTGCTGGAGTTCGATGCAGTGTTATTTAATACTGTTGTTTCGCCAGTACGCTGCGCGCCGCTTATCATGCTTATAGTGTATGATTCGCTAAAATTTACAGCGCTGTTATCTCCGGCAGATACACCGCCTACATTTTTAAGTGGTACAGACACGTTGCGTTGATTACCTTCCGGTCCAACAGTTAATTGCACACCTTGATTATCATTAGGAAGCATGCTTTTAAAGTTAAATGCAAATGTAATATCTTCAACAGCATCGCCGTCGTTATCTATATGAATGCTGTAGGTAGCATCTGGGTCCATTGCAAAGTAATTAGGACCGCCGTATGCATCTTGCAGCGGGATGTAATTAGCAATTAATGTTACGTAATCATCACGACCTTGCTCGTAACTATTAAATACATAAAAATCGGTTGAATCTAAAGTCGGGAAACGGCTTATATTTGGCGCTTCTCTGTGGCTAGATGCTTCACTTGGTGCACTTACAAACGTACTACATATTACTACTGCGAGTATTGATGGAGTTAAAGCTTTCATGACTTTGTCCTTTAGTTTTGATTGAAGTCATAGCTAATAACGGGGCGGGATTTAAATTGGATGCAAAAAAGTTAAATTATTTTATTTTTTGTTAAAAAGTTTAAAAGTAAGTTGGCTGCTTTGTGTAAGCAGCCAACTTTGGTCATAATAGTCGGGTTATAAAAGTACCAGCTCTGTGGTGTAAAGCACTTCAGTGGGAGAGCCATTTGGTGAGCCACCAATAGGCTCTAAACTCACTGCTAACAATGCGATATCACTTGCGTTAAAGCGGTTATCTTTAAATAATATTTTACTGCCTTGCTTGGGCAGTAAACCCAATGAAATAGGTGCATCTTGACCTTTTAAAATCATCCACAGCTCATAATCTTTATTAGTTTGAGCAACCAATTGGCTACTAGCTTTAATTGAGAGCCCTTGCTCGCTTACATCAATAAACCACAATGATTGTTTATCTTGATTTTGAACCAAAGCAATTTGCTGAGTTTGCATAACATTGGTACTAGGCTGAATAACCAAAAAGGCTAAAACAATGCATGCGGCAGTTGCCACAAAAGACCATGTACGCCAAATTGAAGGCTTGGTATGTATGACTGTTTTACTTGTTTGTGGTCTGTTCTCAATACGCTGTAGTATATTTACCCATACATCGTCACGTGGCGTTTGCGGTGTAATAGCACTCGCTAAGTTGTTAAGGTTTTGCTCCCACATATTTGTTGCTTCACGTGCTTGATTTGAGTTAAGTAACAGACGCTGAAAACGCTTACGGGCAAGCCCTCTAAGTGTGCCAAGCACGTACTGACCAGCAAGCGCGTCTAATAGTTCGGGTTTATTATAATTCATAATGTTAAACACCTTTGTAGCTGCATAAGCCCACGCCTGATCCAGCTTTTAACTGTACCTAATGGCGTTTCTATATGATCCACTAACTCGCTATGACTCAGCCCCTTATAATAAGCTAAGTGAATAGCTTGTTTTTGTTGCGGCTCAAGCTGTTCGATACAATTGACCAGTTTCGTTTCTTCATCGTAATTAACGTCGATACTTTCATTTTCATATTCGTCATCGCCTAACGACTGCTCTTTTCGTACTTTGTGATAGCGAAGTAAGTCAAGACTTCTGTATCTGACTATACTTATCATCCAACTAATAACGGTGCCTTTAGAGGCGTTATATTCAGATGCGTTATGCCAAATTTTTATAAAAGCGTCTTGTAGTGCCTCTTCCGCATAAGCTCTGTTAGTGAGCATATTTAAGCTAATAGCAAAAAGTTTGCCGCTAGTTTGTTGATATAAACTTGAGAAAGCATTTTTGTCTCCTTGTGCTGTTGCGCACAAAAGAGGGAGTAAATCATCATTATCCATAGGGGTCCTGTTTTTCTTATTATCATTGAGTAAACGGTTGAGGGTGTGATTTGGATGCAAAAAAATTTAATTGCCTTTTAGATTAGCTGCTTTATACGTAAGTACAAGCAATAAACGATCAGTGTTTGAAATTTAGACGTGTAAGTATAATTTATTCACATGTTTGTAAAAAATGCACAAAGAGCGGTCTGTAGTAGAATTTAGTTTATTAATTACTATAGATATCAATAGCCTACTGTTCGCGTTTGAATTTTAAATGGCATTTATATGGCGTGATATTTGCAAAAGACTACTTAAAGCCGTTTAAATTAAGATTATAAATCGGCATTATTTTCACAAAGGAGAGACTATGTGGGCTGCAATTAGTTATTTACTATTAGCACTACTGCTTATTTTTATTGGTTGGGAAGTGAACTCTGTTTATTTTGCTATTGTTTTTTATTGGACTGCGCTGTCACTTTTATTAGTGAGTACCGCGTATATTTTTAATACAGCAAAAATATTTAGAAAGCGTGAAAATGGGGTGATCCCATTTTATATACGGTGGGCGTTTGTGCCATTTTTATTCGGTGTGCAAATTTATAATGCCTGGTCACGTAAGCGCGATAAAGTGCCGCCCATTCAACAAATAAACGAAAACCTATTTTTAGCTTGCCGATTATTTCCCTCAGATATAGACACATTAAAAGATAACGGGATTACGGCGATTTTAGATGTTACGTGTGAATTCGACGGACTCGAGTGGAGTTCAACACAAGAGAATATTAATTATTTAAACATTCCGGTGCTCGATCATAGTATTCCTACCCATTCTCAGTTAAATCAGGCTATTAATTGGATTCATCACCATATTAAAGAAGATCATCGCGTAGTCGTTCATTGTGCTTTAGGGCGTGGGCGCTCTGTTTTTGTCATGGCGGCTTATTTACTGAGCCAAAACAAAAATGCAGATGTGCATGAAGTACTTGCACAAATAAAAGAAACCCGCGAAACCGCAAATTTAAATAAGCATCAACTTCGCCATTTAGCTAAGCGACATAAAAAAGGCGAATTACTGATTAAAAACAAAGCCGTTTTAATTGCAAACCCTGTATCTGGTACACGATTATGGGAAGAAAAAGAGCACTTAATTGTTGCGCGGCTATCGGATTATTACGATCTGAAAGTACTCACTACTACAAAAGAAGTTAACGGTATTGAGCTGGCTAAACAGGAAATTGCGCAAAATCCGGATATTATTATCGCATGCGGGGGAGATGGTACGGTGGCCGAAGTTGCAAGCGTACTTGTAAATACACAATGTAAACTAGGCATCATCCCTATGGGGACTGCAAACGCCCTTGCGCATGTATTGATGGGTATTACCTCTAAATTTATTCCTGTTGAACAGGCTTGTGACTTAATTATAGATGGTCAAACAAGCATAATAGATACTGCTTATTGTAATAATGAATTAGTACTACTGCTCGCGGGTATTGGTTTTGAGCAATCAATGATAGAAAAAGCAGATAGAGAGTCGAAAAATAAGTCGGGGCAACTTGCCTATTTAAATGGTTTTTTTGAAGCGTTTGGCGAGCAAAAATCGCAGTTACTTAAAGTAAAACTCGATGATAATGAGCCAAAAGAAATATGTACTAATAGTTTTATTGTGGCCAATGCTGCGCCTTTTACAACGTTATTGGCTCAAGGTGGCGGGCAACCTGATCATAGTGACGGGCTACTCGATATAAATTGGTTAACACCAAATAATGAAGATTCAACCACAGTACTAAGTATTGCAGAGCTGATGTTTAGTAGCTTAACGCAAACACATTTAGCTATAAACTCTCATCATACAAATGCCAAAAGAGTAGAGGTTACTGGCGAAGGAGAGCTTAAGTACGTACTAGATGGTGAAGTTAAAACCGCTCAAAAACTGGTTATTACTATTGAGCCGGCTTCATTAAATGTGATTTGCAAAGAGCAATAAATCGCGTTAGTTATAATCAAAAAAGGAGCTAAATTAGCTCCTTTTTTACATCATTTTTTAATTGATGGCCAAACAAACCCTGTTGTATCAGGCGCTTGAGAAGATGTTTCTCTTGGTGCACTTTTTGGTCTACGAATAGGTTTGTTATTTATAGTGTGAATATAAAGTGCTTCCACTTTATCGCGAGCCCAAGGCGTTTTACGCAAAAACTTTAAACTCGATTTAATGCTGGGTTGATCAGTAAAACATTTAATTTTTACTTGCTCGCCAAGTGTTCTCCAGCCAAGTCGTTGCTCTAACTCAACAAGTATTTGTTCTAATGTTACCCCATGTAAAGGGTTTTTAGGTTGATTATTCATAGCCATACTACTTATTTAAACTGCATGCATTGTAGCTTAAATCAGCTTTTAGCGCTAATTCACAGTGATTGTTTTAGGAGCTGTTGGGTAAATAGCATTACCTTGCTTATCTATTTTAAGCCAAATGAGTTGGCTGTTACTGTGTTGGGGTGTTTTAGCACCACACAAGAGTGTAAAAGAGTGAACTTGTATTAATGCCCCTTCGCTATAGCGTTTGTTGTCGTACCAACAGTTAGCTTCTTCATTTACAAACTGGTTTGCATCAATAATTGAATGGGTTTTTAGCGTTGTTGCTTCACTAAGTATTGAATACGATAAGCTGCTAAAACAAAAGCATAGAATTAAAAAATTACGCATTAGAGGCCTTTAAATAGGGAGGGTTAAAAATAATACATTAAGCTAAAAAACGTGCTAGTGTAAAGTACACAAAGTGATTTTAAGTATAAATTTAGTTATTCACAGAACAATAAAAAGGTGCACACAATGCAATTTAATCAAACAATGATCGAAGAATTCACACTATTAGCAAAGTTTCCTCGCGACAGTAAAATGCAGGGTATTAAATTACATTCAGACGCAGAGCCAAGCTTACTTAGCGCAGCGCAACGTTTATTTGAAAAAGGGATTATAGATAGCCCAGATGGCGGATATTTAACTGATCTGGGCTTAGATTTAATTGAGCACGTTACGGTTATTCATAGCGCGCTACAAAGTTAATCTAAATTAGCTTAATTTGCATCGGGTTGATTTTGCGGTGCAGCGTCATTAAATGCAGCTAATTTATTACAATGTTCGTAAATGGCTGCAATTTTTGGATAAGCGCTCATATCTACGTCAAAACGAATTGCATTAAATACTTGCGGCACTAAACAAATGTCAGCAAGTGTTGGTTGGTCACCAAAGCAGTAGCCATTATTTTTGTTTAGCATCAGTTCTATTTTTTCAAAACCCACTTCTATCCAATGTCGATACCATTTATTTTTAGCCTCGTCATCAACACCTAATTCGTTTGATAAGTACTTCAGCACGCGTAAATTATTAACAGGATGAATATCGCAAGCAATGGCAAAGCTTAAGTTTCTTATTTGCGACTTTTGCCACGCAGTCCCTGTAATTAATGGCGATTGTGGATAAGTTTCATCAAGCCACTCAAGTATTGCAAGCGATTGTGCTAAAACACCATCATTGGTTTCAAGTGCCGGTAGTAAGCCTTGCGGATTAGTCGCTAAGTATTCTTTCCCAAGCTGCTCCGATTTTAAAAGGTTAACAATAGCAAGTTCATGATCGATTGCTTTTAAATTAAGCGCTATACGCACTCTATAAGCCGCTGATGAGCGAAAGTAGCTGTATAATTTCATTATTAATCCTCTGCACCTGTAAATTGTTTTTTTATAGTACGCCAGCAATCGGTGTAATTTGGTTGGCGCTCTTTACCTTCTAATGCATATTTTGTCGGTGAAATTATATAGCGCGACTCAAACATAAAGGCCAATGTGTTTTCATATTTTTGTGGTGTAAGCTCAGTGTTTGAGGCTTTTTCAAATACGTCGGCTTCAGGTCCATGTGGCGACATACAATTGTGTAAACTTGCGCCACCAGGTACAAAACCATGCTCTTTTGCATCATACACACCTTCAATTAAGCCCATAAATTCACTCATAATATTGCGGTGATAATACGGCGGGCGAAATGTATTTTCGGCTACCATCCAACGCGGTGGAAATATCACAAAATCGACATTTGCCATACCCTCAGTAGCAGAAGGAGAGGTTAGTACAGTGAATATAGAAGGATCGGGGTGATCAAAGCTCACTGTATTCATTACATTGAAACGCGATAAGTCGTATTTATAGGGCGCACTATTACCCGTCCATGCAACCACATCAAAAGGAGAGTGCTTAATTTCACAGCTAAATAAATTACCGTTAAATTTAGAAACAAGCTCAAAGTCACCTTCTTTATCTTCAAAGGCTGCTACAGGGTATTGAAAGTCTCTGTCGTTGGCAAAACCGTTGGCACCAACAGGCCCTCGCTCTGCAAGCTCTAACGCATGGCCATAATTTTCACAAATATAACCACGGGCTGTATCGTCAATTAAATCAACAGAGAACTTAATTCCTCTGGGAACTACAGCAATTTCACCCGGTTTAATACATAACTTCCCGCACTCGGTGTGAATTAATAACCCACCTTGCTGAGGGACAAACAACATTTCGCCATCGGCATTACAAAAGTAACGCCCTTGCATTGACTGATTAGCGACATATACATGAATGCCAATACCAGATTGCCCATTAGCACTGCCATTAGCAGCCATCGTTACTAACCCATCAATAAAATCAGTAGGCTGTGAAGGCATATCAATAGGATCCCAACGTAGCATTGTTGGTGGTGTTACGGCTTCAGTGATTGGGGCTGTTCTTATTAGGCCATTATCAATTGCTTGGTAATCACCTTGCACTACAGACGGACGAAGGCGGTAAAA
Source organism: Pseudoalteromonas sp. SR43-3 (assembly GCF_014163875.1). NCBI lineage: Bacteria > Pseudomonadati > Pseudomonadota > Gammaproteobacteria > Alteromonadales > Pseudoalteromonadaceae > Pseudoalteromonas > Pseudoalteromonas sp. SR43-3. Next base: position 64,540 of record NZ_JACJEC010000018.1, read on the forward strand.
CCAAGTGCGACGATTTGAAGCGCGAGGAGCCGTAAATGCAGTCGAACTAAATTGCTCTGTGTATAAATCGTATTTAACTTTTTGTGGGCTAAATTGTCCTATTGGCAGTGCACCGGGTAGCGCTTGTGTTTCAAATTCATTACCAAAGCCGGTCATATAACTTAATTGTGTCGCCATTACTGACTCCTGTGAGAGGGGGTTGGTTTAATATTATTTTTATTTCAGTTAAGATACTCTCAAGTGAGACTAATATCAAATGTGCAAGTATGCACCTGTGTAAATATTAATGAACACCAAAGTAAGCCTTATAAAGCTGGGATAACCAAAAATGAAAATTGATTTAGCAACGTTTTTACCTTATCAATTAACGAATGTAGCAACACGTGTAAGTAACGACTTTGCCGAGGTTTATCAAACTAAGTACGGTTTAAATATTCCGCAGTGGCGAATACTTGCTAATTTAGCGCAGTATGGTCAGAGCAACGCAAAGGATTTATGCACGCAAGCAAATATGGATAAGTCGACAGTGTCGCGTGCGGTAAAAGTACTAATAGATAAAGGTTTAGTTAGAAGTGAATTAAATAAGCAAGACAAACGCGCGGCCTTACTTGTACTGAGCAAAGCAGGGCAAAACTTATATGAGCAAATAGCACCCGATGCACTGAATTGGGAAAAACAATTACTGAGCACTTTAACCAACGAAGAATACGAAGTATTAGTGAGTATTTTTGAAAAATTAAATAATAAATTAAAAGCATAAAAAAGCCCACAAAGTGGGCTTTTAAAAAATGTATTAGTTTATAATTCTAAATTAGAAAGTGTAACGAACACCTACACGCATTTGCCATAAAGACGCATCAGATTGTACTGATGTATTTGCGTTGTTTTTGTTAAAGTCTGAGTATACGTAGCGGCCTTCTTCATCAATTGATGTTGAAATCATGCTAGCGCCTACGAAAGGACCTTTCTTAAGTACGCCCCAATCATCGTTTAACAGATTTGTAAGGTTATCAATTACGAAGAATGCTTCACCTTTGTGACCTTCCATAAAGCCTGGAAGCTCTTGTGTCACTTTAAAGTTAAACTTAACAAACCAATCAGAGTTCTCTGCGTTACGGCTAGTCGTTTGACCACGTTTTAAACCATTTGATGCAATAAATTCATTGAATTCATTGATATCAGCAGCACTCATGTCGTAAACAACGTTAGGATCGTTTTCAAGTGGAACGTAAAGTAGTTGGCGGTTGCCATTCCCGTTTACATCGCCCCATACATTTTCGTCACTGCCATCAAATGTGTAGCTGTATGGTAAGCCTTTATATGCTTCACCAAATAAGTTAAAGCGAGTAGCAAAACCATCAACAAACTCATGAGTATAACCAAGAGTCATAGTAAAGCGATGTGGAATTTCGTAATCAGATGAAGCAACACCTGGGTTACCTGGATCTGTTAGCGCAATGTTACCGTAGTTTGAACCAGCTACAGAGCTTGTCATTGGGTTAACATCATCAGAATCTGTGTAGGCATAACCAAAGTTAACGCTTACGCCATTATCAAACATTTTGCTAACTGCTAATGAAATAACCGATGAATCACCGCTATCACCAGTTACATTTGTAAGAAGGTATTCCTCCTTGCGACCTTCAATTGATTCGTAAATAGGGCGGCCATCAAATGTAGTTTCGCCAGAATCTTGAAGCGCGATGTCACGCATTAACGCAGCATCTTTTTTCTTCGAGTATAAGTAATCAAGAGAGATTACGTACTCGTTTTCAGTTGTATACGTTGCACCAAGTGAGTATTTCCACTCTGATGGGATTTCAAAGTCTGGGTCAACAGCGTTTGCAGTTGAATCGCCTGAACCGATTACTGTGTCAGCTACTGCATCAAATTGAGACTGAGGTATTTCAAATCCTGGAGTACCATTATTTACATTAGGTGTTGCGAACAAGTCGATCGAACCAAACTGGTTTGCGCTAATGTTTGTAATGCCGTCGTTTGAGTAAGAGTTAGATAACCAAACGTTAGGGTTACCGCCTGAGAACAAGCCAACACCTGCACGTACTTCAAGTGCATCTGTAGCGTACCATTGGAAGCCTACACGAGGTTGAATTAAATCGATACCATCAAATGTACTTTGGTTACTGTAGCCATAGCGGTCAGTAAAGTTTTGATTTAAGTTAGGTACATCATCACTTGTATATTTATCATAACGTAGACCAAACGTGATGTTTGCATCTAAATCAGTGAACGAGTACTCGTCTTGCACGTAAAATGTATGTTGAGCGTATGAAAAGCTTGCTGCTGCATCGTTTGGATCATTTGTACCAGCAGCATTGTTGTAGTAAATCGCACTTGCAATACCATTTTCAAAATCATCAATATTGTTGAAACGGTACTCACCTTCAGTATGCTGAACGAATAAGTTAAATACATCTAACTCTTCAAACTCGTAACCAGCAGTAATTGTATGCTGATCAAGGTAATAAGTACCTGCAACTTTAAATGTAGTTGTATCGTAATCTAAATCGTTTGATTGGCGTGAGTCATCTGGACCAATATAAACTGTACCACCATCTTCGGTACGAATTTGCATTTCACCAAAACTGCTTGCTGCATCTAGTGATTGTACTGTTGCATCAAGCTCAGACTTACCAATACGAACTTCAGTAGAGAAGTCATCTGACCAATCAGAGTAAACAGATGCAATGATTGAAGTGAATTCTGCACTTTGGTCATAAAAGTGGTTAGATAGTGATACACGGCTAGAGCCAGTATCTGACTGTGAAACAGTATTACCATCGTTGTAGTTATAGATTAAGTTTGCACGGTGATCTTCGTTGATGTTCCAATCTAGTTTAACTAAGATTTTTTCATCTTCAACAGGCATACTTGAAGGCATTCCGCCTACATCGTAACCATATACAGTTTGAGCAATGCTAGTGATACGCGAGATATCATCAGCAGTTACACTGCCACTGCTTAAGCCATCGTAGTTAAACTGTTGAATACCTTCAAGTTTTTCATATGAAGTGAATAAAAATAGTTTATCTTCAATTAGTGGAAGACCTACATTGAAGCCGTAACGTTTTTCAGTATAGTTACCGTTATCAACGTCATCACCTTCAATTTTATCACCCTTGAAAGAGTCGCTAGTGTAATCGTAGAAAACAGCGCCATGAACATCGTTGCCACCAGATTTGGTTACAGCGTTAATGTTACATGATGTAAAACCACCGTATTGAACGTCAAACGGTGCAAGCTCAGCTGAAACTTGTTCAATTGAATCAAAAGAGAAAGGGGCGCGAATAGTAGGGTAACCATTTGAGCTTAAGCCGAAGTTATCGTTCATACGAACGCCGTCTAGCGTTAAGCTGTTGTAGCGAGGGTTACCACCACCACAGTTAATTGAACCACGGCTATCATCAATTGTGATACGTGGGTCGATACGGATAATGTCTTTTAAATCACGGTTAATAGCTGGAGTATTTTCAAGATCTGTTAGCGTAAATGTAGAAGCTGGACCAGTACCACCAGACATAGCGCTAATTGGTGCGCCAGAAACTACAATTTGTTCCATGCTTGATTGTGACTCAAGAGAAACGTTTACTGGGTAGTCGTTACCAATGTTAAGAATAATGTTATTAAATTCTTGGTCTGCGTATACATCTGAATCAACAATTACTTTATAAGGACCGCCAACTCGCAGGCCTTTAGCTGTGAAATAACCAGCGTCATTTACTTCAGTTGTTTTTACTGATCCAGAAGGTACGTGTAAAATTGTTATTTTAGTGCCGGCTGCTGGGTTGCCGTTAGGCCCCATTACTTGACCTTTAATTGCAGAGGTCGTTTCGTTAGCCATTGCAGCGCCACTTACACCAACACATGCTGCAATAGCAAGTGAAAGAGCTGTTTTGCGTAATTGAGTTTTCATTTAATTTTCCCGTGTAGTTATTAATTAAATTTTTATATTTTTATTTTAAAATTTTTCAAAATAAACAGTTAAAGTTCATTTATTCAAAATCCGTTACTAGTGTACCTTATTTATTCGTTACAAATAAAATACAACTGCAATATATTTTTAATAAATAGTACTATTTTTGTCTATTTGAGTGTTTTTTTGAGCAATAACTCTATATCGGGGTATATATTACGTGGGCTTTATGACAAACATGTGAAATTGGGGTGTGAAAAACAAAAAACCCATTACAAATTTGCAATGGGTTTTGTTAACAAATAACTTAATGTGTTATTACTTACCTATTAAGGCTTAAAACTTGTAGCTGATACCAACTTTAGCCTGCCAAGCTGATGACGATGAATTGATTTGTGAGTAATTACGCACATCTGCACCGCCAAAGCTGTTGTCTATTTTATATCTGCCTTGGTCATCAAGGCCACCAAAGTCATAAATAGTTTGGTTAGAGTAACCTAAGCGTTTTTCTACACCCCAGTCGCTGTTTAGAAGGTTTGCGAAATTATCAATCATTAGATAAACCTCACCAGTGTGACCTTCAGCAAAGCCTGGTATTTCTTGCTTAATGCTAACGTCCATCGTAGTAACCCAAGGTTGAGTTGCTGTATTTTTACCTAAAATACCACCACGCTGAGATATACCAGCACGCTCTAGTAATGGTTCTAACTCAGCCCAAGTCATACCTGATTCATCCCAGTTTACATTTGGATCATCAGCACCTGTAGGTATATATGGTAAGTAAGCACCATTACTGAAGAAACTACTCGTATCACCCAAATCACTGTCTTTATACATGTTCATTGTATAACTAAATGGACGACCTGAACGACGTTCAAAATACACGTTAAACTGAGTCGCATACCCTTCAAAAAACTCTGTGTTATATGCTAAGTTGATTTTAAAGCTGTGCTCAACTTCGTAAAAACCACGTGCTGCAATATCTTCATTACGATTTACTGTAATATTATGCTTGTAGTTGCCTTCCGCTTGAGAAGCTGAACCGGCTGATGACTCGGTAACATCCTGGTGTGCATAGCTTGCCGATACAAACAGGCCATTGTCCCATTGTTTAGCAATACCCGTTGAAATAATAATTGAACGACCATCATCCGATGAATTAGTCATTTCTATGTCAGCGTTATCAGCTAAAGAGCCACTATAAATAGTTTCATTTATAACGCGTTCACCATCAGCTGCAATACCGATTGGGTTAATAGATGTATTATGCCATACCGCCTCATTCTCTTTTTTATGATAAGCAATCTCTGCTTGCCATTTAAAGCCATCACCTAATAGTTCAGAATCAAACTCATATTCAAAACCTATTTGGGTGCGAATGCTTGAAGGCAATTTAAAATCAGGGTCGATATAAGCAACGCTACCAGCACCTTGTTCTAATGAATTTTGAATTTCACTAGGCACCTGAGTAATATCGGCAGTGTTATTTGCATAGTAGTCGTTAATTACATCGTTAGGAGCAGATACTAATGTAATACCATCGCTTTGGAATGAGTTGTTATACCAAACATTTGGAATACCACCTTGGAAACGACCAATACCACCGTTAATAGTAAGGGCTTCTGTTACGTAGTATTTAAAGCCAACGCGAGGAAGTATAATGTCTAGACCATCTAGATTTTCTTGGTTAGTAAAGCCATACGTATTCGCAAAATTTTCATTTAGAGTTGGTTTATCATCTGATGATAAACGCTCATAACGAACACCTGCTGTAACTTCTAAATCGTCACCTACATAAAAAGTGTCTTCAATGTAAAGTGCTAGTTGATTGCGTCTTACATCATATGCTGTATCAGCTGAATCATTAGTGTAAGCATTCTGATAAGAGAAATCATAAGAACCAATTTCACGGTTTTCAAAATTTTCTAAGCTATCAAACTTCCACGTGCCAAGAGAGTTTTCAGCAAATAAGTTATATAAACGAAGTGACTCATATTGAGCACCAAAGTTTATTTCATGCTCATCCATTAAATAGGTAGCATCGAGTGTAAAAGTTAAATTTTGCGTTTCAGAGCGGTTAGCATGACGATATTGATCTGTACCAAAGTTGTAAGAAGGGCCATTTCGACCATCTTCATCAACTGAAATACTACCTAGATTTGAGCGAGTTGCGCTATCAGAGGTAACATCTTTATACGACACACCAATTTCAGTAGAAAAATCTTCAGTCCAATCAGAGTAAAGCTTTGTTGAAAAGTTATTGAACTTCGTTACGTAGGCGTAGGTGTTCGATGTTAGTACAATATTATCGCCACCGGTGCTAGTGTTACGCTCATCTTGATCGTCTTGCCATTGGTAAGTAAAATCTAAACGATGGTCATCACTTGCGTTCCAGCTTAGCTTAACTAACAGGTTTTTATTTGTATCTTCTGGCGCACCTGCTAATGAATCAGTCAAGCCATATTCATTATTTAAAATAGAAATGAAACGGTTATAGTTAGCTTCAGAAGTATTAAATTCGTTGGCTGCACCAGAGCCGTCAAAGCCGTAATCAAGATCTAATTCGCTTGACCATTCTGAATAGTTAACGAAATAAAACAGTTCGTCTTTAACAATTGCGCCACCAACGTTAAAACCAAATCTTTCTTCAGTTTTAATCGGCTCTACTTTATTTGTAGAATAAGTTTTATGACCTAGCTCATCAAGGTCATCTTCTTGAACAATGCTATCGACATCGCCTGCAATCTCTGGAGTAGAGATTTCATAAAAGCCAGAGAACTTAAACTCATTTGTACCAGATTTTGTTACTGCATTAATAGTACCGCCACCAAAGTTACCTTTAGAAGCTGAGAAAGGAGATACATCAACAGAAACTTGTTCAATAGCATCAAGTGCTACAGGAGGCTGAGAAGTGGGGTAGCCACCAAAGTTCAAGCCAAAGTCATCATTTTGACCAATACCGTCAACTGTTAAACCGTTGGTACGAGGGTTACTACCTGCAAACGTTAGCTCGCCATTACCATTAATACTGGCAAGTGGGTTTAAGCGCGCAATATCTTTAATGTCGCGGTTAAAGCTTGGCATATTTTCAATAGTATCAGAACCAAATGAGCTGCTTGAGCCACCAGATTGCTGAACGATTTTATAACCAGACACTTCAATTTTTTCAATGTTTAGCGGAGCAAGCTGCGAACTTAAGCGGTATGTTTCACCCAGATTTAGATAGATATTTTCAACAGTTGTATCATTAAACTTATCAGAATCGATGATAACCATGTAAGGACCACCTACACGTAAGCCATTAGCGATAAACGTACCACTTTCGTTTGTAGTTAGCTCGCTAATAGTTCCCGTTGGTTGGTGAACTACTTTAATTTTAACGTTTGCAGCACTGCCACCTGAAGGCGTCGTAATTTTACCACGCATTGCAGATGAAGTATCAGCAGCCATTGCGCTTGTAGAAACACCTAGAGCTAAAATTACCGCTCCAGTTAATTTCGAAAGGCGAAGCTTAGTCATAATGTTGATTTCCCGTGTGTAGGTTATATAAATTTAATACTGTTTATTTGTCAGTCGTCATTTTTAGTGCCGTTTCTAACTCTTTTGCAGAAGGGTCAAATAAGGCGTTTAATAGTCCAGCTAGTCGAATACCCGCTTGTTGTAGGCGTGTTTTAACAATTGGAGTGTTGTTATAAATGTAGCTGTACCCAACTTCGTCGTTGGTGTACTTATAAATTTTTGTTGCTAAATTGTGTGATTCTTCAACCCAAGTTTTAGGTGAGCTTTGTAAATACTCAGCAATTAACTCGCTGTTATTTGTATCAATAAATTGAGCGTATTCAGTAAACGACAAGTTCTCGTTCTCAACTAACTTTGTATCCCAAAGGCTGTGAAGATTTGTTTCTTCGTTAAAAAATGAAACCTTAATACGGTTACCACCTCTGTCTTCACCTCGACCGGCATGAAATGGCTGATGACTATCGCCTACTAAATGCACTAAAAAACGCAAACTGAACTGCTTAGCATCTAAGGTGCTATTTTTATCAGTGAGTGTTTGCATTGAATAGTGAATGCCTTCTAGGATATTACTTACAGATTCTTTGTTTTTAGTGTGATCGTGATTGAAGCTGAAAGATTTTCCTGGTGCTGCATTAATATAATGCCAACGAGATGATTGCTTTTGCCAAAAGTCGCCAGGAGCAGAGCGCATTTCATCAGGCCACGTTGATATTTGCGCAAGTGACTCACCATCTAAATAAGGTTTAATTGCTGCTTTAGTTGTTTCGCTTATATGAGATTGTGCAATCTGCCCTACAATACGGTGGCCATTTTGACCCCAAGCGTGTGAGTTAGTGCTTGTGAATATCGCACTAATCAAAAGCGCAGAAGATATCGAGTACTTTATATTGTTATGCATTAAAACTTCCTAAATGAATATTTCATGGGGTTGCTATAAGCTAATGCGGTCAATTGTCCTCATTTTTAATGTTGATAGGAAGGACTTATTAAAATTCATAATTTCTTATTCAATTACGTTTAAAATCAGTCTCTTATATTTAATAGGTAAAATTACTTGTTGTAATAGGTAAGCGAAATTGTTCAAATACACTATATCGTCTATTTTTGGGTGGCATTGCTTTGAATTATAAAAATATTGTGTTGCACAAAATGTTAATTGTTACATTTTTGTTTCTATTGTTGGTCGTTACGTGGGTTTGCGGTCAAGTTAGTGTATACAATGATGATTTACATTTTCCGGTTATGATCGAAACCTCAACAGAGTGTCAAACAACTGCTACAAGTAATAAAGACCAATTAATTGTTTTTACACAATCAAAAAAAATAGCCAAGTTATTAACACAAAAGTTATGCTCTGATAACGTAGTAGCTAAGCAATATGGCTCGGTAAAAGGGTATTGGGGATATAGAACGGCAGATAGCTTTGAGTTTGTTGGTAAAGGAATTGCTGACCTAATTTTGGCTAAAAGCAATATTATGGCTGCATTTAAAGCGGAGTCGACCTATAACTACCAACCCGTAGTTGGTTTTTCTGACTACACGGCTTTTTTTATATCTTCTAAAGAAAAACCTCGAATTACTAAACAATATTTTTTAGATAAACGCATAGGTTTGCTTGATTATCCTACCAGCCGATCAGGGCATATTTTACCAAAGCAAATGTTTAAAGAACTGGATATAAATTTAGCTAATTTGAAAATCACTTATGCTAGTTCTCATAACGAATTACGCGATTTACTCGCCGACGGAAAAGTAGATATTATTGCTTCGTTTTGGAAAGAGAGTGACGAAAAACGTTTTTCAAAAAACTATATTACGCCTTTGAGTAATAATATTACTGGAACAAGATGGTATTTAAAAATGCAGCAAAATAATACTGATTTATTATGTGCAGTACAGGCAAATTTGCTTGATATGTCTAAAGATCAAAGTTTGCATTATTATCAAAATGCACAATCGTTTTGGAGTTGCGGTACTAGCTCAGTAAACTTAAAAGAGGAAGTTAGTGATGAGTAAATATAAACAACTACTTGTTTTACTATGCTTATTTTTAACTTTATCTTCTGTGTTTTATATTTCTGTAATTCAAAAAAGCCAGCAAGTAGCTAAACAAAAAATAACGCAGATAGAAAGGCAAATTGCACTCGACTTACCATTACTTGATTTATCAAATGAGCTGCTAAAGCATTCAGGGAATAAAGATGCGGTTAATAGCTACATTAAAACCTTAAATAGCTACATTAATTCGAACGATCTTAAAGTTGTTACTATTGCACCAAAAGGCGAAATGCTAGCACCTGTAAATTCACACCAAATAACACGTAGTTTGAGCACTAATAACGGACCTGTATTAGTTGTATTTAACGTTCAGCAAACCCACTTTACATTGAGCCATTTTATTTACTATTTTATATTTTTAGTATTAAGTGTGTTGATTAGTTTTTGGGTAAAGTTTGTGTTTATTAAACAAAGTAATAAGCAGTTTAATAATGCACAGCATCAATCAATTACAGAGCCTACGCCGCTGATGCTTATAGTTGATCTTAACGATAAAACACTATCAAGTAGTTGTAATACAGAGCAAAAAGTGGGTTTAGCCAATAAGCCATTATGCTTTTATTTAGCACTTGTAGAGTATTGTACAAATAACGATGATGTAGCGCTTAGTCATAATAAAGATGTACCAGAGGAGCTTCTAGAGCTCGCTAACAAGTATTTTTATAGGTTGGTCGAACTTGGTCATACGGTTAGAAAAAGACCTAATTTTAATAATAGCCTAGAAAAAACCTTGAGTGAGATACGTGCGGCATTAGATGAAGTACTTAGCGAGTGTCCTGAAGAAAAAGAGTTATATTACCCACCTAAAGCCTATGGAGAAGGCTCTCGTTCTCGTTTGCATAGTTATGGGCTGGCAAATATTAAAAAAGGTAATATTGAAATAAGAGGAAAGTAACTAGATTACTTTCCTCTTATTCTTAGAGGTTATTTAGGGGTAAATTCAGCCGCTTTAAGAGGGCTATTTTTTGATATAAAATCTTGAAGTGCTTTAGCATCTGTTTCATCTGTACTTACAAAGCCTTTTTTATTTGTAAGCGCAGGATAACCATCACCGCCTGATGCGTTATAGCTATTTAGACTCATTCTGTATGTTTTATTTTTATTAAGCGGTTCGCCATTGATCAAAACATTAACCAACTGATTATTTTTACGCTCAAACGATATTTTATGGTATTGCAAATAAGCACCAGCATCCGGTGGGAAGCTCGTTACTGTATTTAAGTAACCCCATAAATCACTGCCTTGCCAATCCATATAAGTAATGCGGTTTTTAAAAGGATGTACTTTTAAAATATCTTTATAGCTTACTTTACCAGCCTCTATTGAGCTGCGAATACCACCGCCACTTATTAATCCAAAGTCTGCATTTACTACATCCATTTGAGCTTGAATAATTACACGTGCAAGGTTTGTTTGTTGGTAACGAACTTTGTTTCTGTCACCTTCTAAGCGAGCATCTACTTCACCAATGGTACCTTCAATTTGTTTAGCGCCTTTAGCTTGGTATACCGCTAAATAAGATTCAAGTTTAGGGTCTGGTTTAATGTACTCGTTTGCTAATACTGCTTTAGTAGAGCCATCAGCTTGAACTTTATCTACATACAAATTAACAGGCATGAGTTTGTAGTCTAGTAACGTTAATTTTCCGTTTTCAAGCTTAAACTCAGCTTTACCAACATACTTACCCCATTCATGGGCTTGCATAATGTAAGTACCGTTTTGCTGGTCTGGTTTACAGGCAATGCCAGGTTTAAAGTTATCGTCATTTACATTTGTATCACTCATACACACAGGTTCTTGTGAGTGACCGCCAATGATCATATCAAGTGTGTTTGCAGGAAGTAAGCGAGCAAGTGTTACATCACCTGGTGCATTAATGCCAAAGCTAGCATCAACATAATGACCCATATGAGTCAGGGCGATTGTAATGTCTGGGTTGTACTTAGCTTTTATTTTTTTAGCTAGTTCTGCGGTAATGTCAACAGGGTCTTTAAACTCTAAGTGGCCAATATACTGAGGATTACCAATTTTAGCTGTGTCTGTTGTTGTTAATCCAATAACAGCAATAGTTAAGCCATTTTTTTTGAATATTTTATAGCTATCAAACGCATGTTCGCCTGATTCTTTTTCAAATATATTGGCTGATAGAAAAGGAAAGTTCACCCATTTTTGCTGTTGCTTCAAAACATCAATAGGGTTATCGAATTCGTGATTGCCTAATGCCATTGCATCATAACCAATCAGCGACATACCTTTAAAGTCAGGTTCTGCTTTTTGTAAATCTGATTCAGGAATGCCTGTATTTATATCACCACCAGAGAGAAGTAATACTGCATGACCTTGCTTTTTAGCTTCATTGCGTAATGAGTCAATTAACGTTTTGCGAGCTGCCATACCGTATTCGCCTTTTTCGTTTTGCCAAAAGCGCCCATGGTTATCATTCGTATGAAGAACAGTTAAATATTCAGTAGGAGTACTGTTAGAGGTTGATTCAGGAGCAGGAGATGTACATCCAAGTACACTAAAAATAATCGAAAATAAAATAATTATACGCATAAAATACCTATGGATTAAGGTCTACTTAATTTATCAAGCGGGTAGTTTAAACTAGTTTTATGCTAAAAAAACGTACTTATTGACATTTTATTTAGAAGGTACAGTTAATCGATTTGTGGCGGCACTTTCGCGACGCTTTAACTCTGCATCCGCATATTCCCGCTTAGTATGGTTTATACCTACCATCCACGTTAAAAAGCTCGCCGGTAGTTTTGTGTATGGTTCACCTTTGTGTAAACCAAAGTCGCAAATTGTTTGTTTAGTGTGTGGCATTGTTAGATCCTGTTGTTTGTGTTTTTTTAAGGTAACAAATAAGTGACCACACTTTTAAGATGATTTAATTTTAAATAGTCAGATTTATATAGCAAAAAAGAATATAAATAATGGCATATGTAATTAATTTGTTATCAACACGGTCTTAATTGTATCAACTCACACTTTAGAATCGATTTTAGTCGCCGATGGCATTAATGTGTTAACGCATTAACTAATTATTTAAAAAATATAACAGCAGGAATAAAACATGAAAAAACTTTTACTTGGCTCATCACTTGCTGCAGCAAGTTTTACAAGCACCGCTACTATAGTTGAAATGAACACGAGCCAAGGTGTCATAGAGATTAACTTGTTTGATCAACAAACCCCTAAAACAGTCGCAAATTTTTTAAGTTACGTTCAAGACGATTCATATAACGAAACAGTAATTCACCGCTCTGTTAGTAACTTTGTTATTCAAGGTGGTGGATTTACATACTCAGATTCATTAGATGCGATTACTACAAAGCCAGCTGTAGAAAATGAGCCTGTTTTTTCAAACGTTAAAGGCACCATTGCAATGGCTAAATTATCAGGCAATGAAAATAGCGCTACAAGTCAGTGGTTTTTTAATATGGCTAATAATAGCGCAGGAAGTGCAGCGCCAGATACGCAAAATGGCGGTTTTACAGTGTTTGGACAAATTACTGCCGCGAGCCAATCAACCTTAGATAAAATTGCTGCTTTAGTGCATTGTGGTGATACACCGGTGGTCTGAGGGATCCCCACTTTATCCAGCGGCCTCTTTTTCGTAATTCAAAATAAAGTTTTTTAAACTTTTTTCTATATAGCTTTGTGTAATACGTCTCTTACATAGCTTTATGACTTGCTTGGCTAAG